>JBNJGP010000070.1:0-14587 GCA_051747805.1 Candidatus Muiribacteriota bacterium | reverse complement strand
AATGTTTAGAAACAGAACGGGGTCTGTGCCGAGCTCAAATTTAAGCTTGCAGAGGTCGGCCTGACCACTCGCTTTATTTTGTTTCGTAATAAATTTTAATCTTCAGCTTTTATCTGCACCTTTTTGCTCTCATTGCTTTTTCACTTCTTACTTCTCACTTATAATATTTTTTTCATTTGTTTATTTCTCTACTATATTGTATAATACAAATTTGAGATTAAATGAAATTAAAAACCAATAGAACAAAAATATAAAGGGTGTAATATATGAAAAAATTAAATTTTTTAATGGGAATACATAATCATCAACCTGTAGGTAATTTTGACTTTGTTTTTCAACATGCATTTGAGCATTCTTACAGGCCTTTTCTCCAGACTCTTTTAAAATTTCCTGATATAAAAATGAATCTGCATTTTACAGGAATTTTATTTGAATGGATTGAAAAAAATAATCCTGAATTTTTTGATATTATTTCAGAGCTTGTAAAGCGAGGGCAGGTTGAACTGCTTACGGGCGGATTTTATGAACCTGTTATGCCCCTTATACCTAATCAGGATCGGATTTATCAGATTACAAAGCTTACAAATTATATAAAGGAAAAATTCAATTATATTCCCACCGGTTTATGGCTTGCAGAGAGAGTTTGGGAGCAGGGTCTTGTAGGTTCTCTTGTTGAAGCCGGGGTTGAATATGTTGTGCTGGATGATTCTCATTTTATTAATTCCGGAGTACCGGCAGAAAATCTTGACGGTTATTTTACCACCGAGGATCAGGGGAATTTTTTAAAGCTTATCCCTATAGATAAAAAATCCAGGTATTTAATTCCTTTTGATACCCATGAAAAAGTATTAGAATATTTAAAACAAAAATCATCAGAAAAAGAAAAGGCAATGCTTACTATGGCTGATGACGGCGAGAAATTTGGAGACTGGCCGGGTACTTATAAATCCGTTTACGAAGAAAAATGGATGGAAAAATTTTATAAAATTTTAACTGATAATTCCTCCTGGATACGTATGCATACTTATTCTGAATATCTCAGTAAATTTAAATCAAATGGTATTATTTATCTGGATAATGCAAGTTATAATGAAATGATGGACTGGGCTCTTCCTGTTCAGATGAGGAGAGAAAAAGAAAAAATAAAACAGGATTTAAAAAAATCTAATCTTTTAAAAAGATGTGAGAACCACCTGAAATCAGGTTATTTTAGAAATTTTCTTGCAAAATATTCTGAGTCTAATAATATGCATAAAAAAATGCTTTATGTACATGAAAAAGTTCGCTCCATGAAAGAGGGTAAGAAAAAAAATCAGGCTCTTGCTCACCTTATGGCTGGACAGTGTAACTGTGCATACTGGCACGGAGTTTTTGGCGGATTATATCTACCTCATTTAAGGCATGCTGTATATGAAAATTTAATAAAAGCTGAAAAGTTAACCGAAAGTTCAAATACTTCCAGAAGCAAGATAAAAATTTCTGAAAAAGATATTAATTTTGATGGAAATCGTGAGCTTGTTATGTCTAATGAAATTTTCAACCTTTATTTTGATATAAATTATGGTGCCTCAATATGGGAAGCCGATGTAAAACCTGTTAATACAAATATTACAAATAGCCTCACAAGAAGAAAAGAAGTTTATCATCAAAAACTTATTGATATGATTAAAGAGGGTAAAGTTACTTCAGACGCAACAGATACTGAAGATAAAATTGTTGTTAAAGAGGATAATCTTGACAGAGTGCTAAACTACGACTGGTACAAACGTCATTCTCTTATTGATCATTTTTTCCATCCAGATACTAATCCAGAGTCTTTTGTTTCTCTTATGTATGGCGAACAGGGAGATTTTGTTATTGAGCCGTGGGATTATAATATAAAATTATTGAAACAGGGAACAACTACGATAGAATTTTCAAGAAAGGGAAACGTTTGGGTTAATGGGGTTTTTGAGCCTGTTTATTTAAAAAAATCTGTCTATTTAAAGAAATCTGAAATATATATAGATTATTATATTAAAAATTTATCAAATAAAGAGCTTTGTTTGTGGCACGGTGTTGAGTTTGTTTTTTCAATGCTTGGAGGGCATTCTCAGGACCGGTACTTATATAATGAAAAAGGGAAACTGCATAATCATTATATGGATTCAGTTAATAATATTAAAGATGCAGATATGATAGGCCTTAAGGATGATTTTATGAAATGCGCCTATGAGTTGAGTATTGATTCAGGCGGTGATTTCTGGACAGTTCCTCTTGAGACAGTTTCAATATCTGAGGGTGGTTTCGAAAAAATTTATCAGTCAACAGTTGTTTGTATAAATCAGCATATAAACCTTGCCTTAGGCGAGGACTATAAATTTACAATAAAAAAATCTTTCAGGGAAGATAATAAATAAAGTATGTACTCAAAGAAAATTGTAATAAAAAATGAGCTGGGAATTCATGCCAGACCAGCCTCTATGATTGTAGATACGGCCTCAAAGTATAATGGGGAGATAAAGCTTGTTAAAAAAGATGGTATGAAGGCAGACGCTAAAAGTATTTTAAGTATAATGATGCTTGCTGCTGAAAAGGGAACAGAACTTGAAATTACAGCCCAGGATTGTGAAAAAGAAACAGAGGTTGTGGATAAAATAGCCGGGCTTTTTGAAAATAAATTTGGTGAGGAGTAAATTCGTTGATTTTTAAGGGTATATCTATTTCTGAAGGTGTTGCAATTGGTAAATGCCGTAAAATTAAGGAGAATATATCAATAGAAAAATATTCTATTAATAATATTGCTGATGAATTAGAAAGATATAAAAAATCTGTAGTTCAGGTTAAAGCAGAAATTAAGGAAATTATTAATTCAATTACTGAATCTGATGATAAAAAATTAGATTCAGAGGTTTTCAGAGCACATTTACAGATACTTGAAGACCCTAAATTTTATAAAGAAATATATGATAGAATAAAAAGATATAAAAAAAATTCTGAGTGGATTGTAAAAGAGGTGGTTGAAGAACTTTCAAAAAAATTATCCAGCTCAAAATCTAAAATTATCAAGGAGAAAGTAACTGATATAAAGGATGTTGGCAATAGAATAATTAAAAGACTTAAGAACGTGAGCGAAGAAGAACTTGAAGAATTATCTGGTATTATCATTGTTACCGAAGAATTAACCCCATCACAACTTTTGAAGCTTGAAGAACAGGGTGTTGCTGGTATTGTTACAGAAAAAGGAGGACGTGATTCGCATGTGGCGATTTTCTGTCGTGCTCTTGAAATACCTGCTGTTTCCGGTTGTAAAAATATTACAGATGCTGTTAAAGAAAATGAGCTCATGGTTATAAATTCAAATTCTGAGGAAGTAAGCATTAAATTAACCGGAAATGAAATTTCAGATTTTATTAAAATGCGTCGTAACTATAAAAACGATATAGCCAGGAATAAAAAATTTGCATTATCTGATAATAAGTTGACTGATGGTACAAAAATACATATATCAGCTAATATACAGTTGGTTTCTGAAGCAAATAAAATTAAACAATATGGGATAAACGACGTAGGACTTTATAGAACTGAATTTATGTTTATGAATCATTCTCAAACTCCCTCAGAAGAGGAACAGTATGAAAGTTACTCCTATCTGGCCAGGAATCTTGAGGGCGGTTCTATTGTTATAAGAACATTAGATATCGGAGGAGATAAGTATATAAAGGGAATTAATGATGTTAGAAAGGAAAATAACCCGTTTCTTGGGTGGCGGGGAATTAGAATTTCGCTTGATAGAAAAGATTTATTTAAAGCCCAGCTTAAAGCAATTTACAGGGCCGGAGTAGATGGAAAAATTCAAGTTCTTTTTCCTATGATTTCGCTGCCGGATCAGTATGAGGAGATAAAAAAAATTATAAAAGAGGTTAAGCAAGAACTTCGAAAAGAAAAAAAGCGCTTTAACGAAAATATTTCACACGGGGTATTGATTGAAGTTCCGTCTGCCGTTTTATATATGGATTATTTTATTAAAGAAGTTGATTTTTTCAGTATTGGAACAAATGATCTTTTACAGTTTCTTTTAGCGGTTGATAGACTGAACTATAGAATTTCAGATCTTTACTCATGGTATAACCGATCGCTGTTTGAGGCCATCAGATTTATTAGTAATAAGTGCAAAAAATCCGATAAACCCGTTCATATATGCGGCGAAATTGCGGCCGATCCTAGATGTCTGCCGGTATTTATTGGTTTGGGAATATACAGATTCTCAATGATTCCGTCTGCAGTACCTAAAATCAAATTATTGCTGAAAAAAATTTCTGCCGATGACTGTAATAAGATAATTAAAGAAGTTTTTGGTATGTACTGCAATTTTGAAATTAAAAAATATTTAAATGAAAAGTTTGATGAATTTATGGGGAGGGAGGACAACTTAAATGAAATGTCAGAAATGCGGAAAAGAAAATAAAGACAGTGATAAATTTTGTGTTGATTGTGGAGCTGAAATTAGTAATGATAATGATGAGCTGGATTTTGATTTTGATATAAATCTTGATGAAATAGTTTCTTCTGACAAAAAAGATAAAAGTGATTCCTCTGTGAATTCTAATTCTTCTGACTCTGATGAGCTTGATAATTTATTCAGCGATGATGATTTTTTTTCAGAGCTCAGCGGTGATGAAGAAAAAAATGATGAAGTCGAAGATATTAATAAAGAAGAAATGATGACTCCCTCTGCTTCAGAAGAAGACGATAAAATATTTAATGAGCTTTTAGAAGAAGAAGTTAACAGTGATTCTGAGCCTGCTGTAAAAGAAAAAGAAGGGAATATAGAAACAGATGATGATGATAGTTTAGAAATTCAAATGGATGATAATGATGTTGACCTTGATTCCTTTTTTAAGGAAGAGGATAATGCTGAAAAAGATGACACCTTTAAAGAAGAGGGTCAAAAAAGTGAAAGTGTTGAAAGCTTTAATGATTTTGCAGATTCTTTCAGCAGCGAACTTGAACAGGAACTTAATCAGGGTGATGGCTCTGAAGAAATTTCAGATGAGCAGATTAATAATTTATTAAAAGATGATTCAGATGAAATAAACAATAAAAATAATAATATTGATTTTAGTGATATGGAGGCAGATTTATCAGAAGAAAAAGAAGAGATTC
Organism: Candidatus Muiribacteriota bacterium; assembly: GCA_051747805.1. Lineage (GTDB taxonomy): Bacteria > Muiribacteriota > Muiribacteriia > Muiribacteriales > Muiribacteriaceae > JBNJGP01. The sequence goes on along the minus strand of JBNJGP010000070.1, from coordinate 9,442 downwards.
CACAGAAAAATACTAAAGATTCCTCTCAAAAGAAAAAAGCTTCAAGTGAAGAAAAGCACTATGATGATGAGTATGAAGACCTGCTGCCGCCTCGATTAATTCCTGAAGGGCAGGAAGAATTTAAAAAAGAGCCTGTTAAAAAAACTGAAAGTGAAAACAATGAAGATTATAATATAGAAAATGATGCTTTTGGTGATTTTGATACTTCTTTAAAAAATTCCGATTCTCAAGACTCATTCGAACAGGAAGTACAAGAAAAAGATAATTTAGAAGAAGAATTTAATTATAATAATCAAACCCCTGAAAATAAAGAAGATGGCTATGATGATTTTGATAAAAGTTTTGAACCTGTACCAGATAAGGAAAAAAACCAGGATGATATAAAAACAGCAGAAAGTTATGATTCGGGTGAGCTTGATGAAAAAGACGTTCCTCTTCTTCAGAGAATAAAATCCAGAATAAAAAAAGATGAGAAAAACATAGACGAGCAAGAAACAGAAGAAAAGGTTCATATATTAACTCCTGAAATAGAAGAAGAGAAAAAAAATCAGAATCGTGAGAAAAAGATTAGAAAACTTATAGAAAAGCTCAAAAAAGCTCCCGGGGAAGATGAAAAATTCAGTATAATTGAGCAGCTGGGCGAGCTAAAGGCACATGAGGCAGTTGAAGAACTAGGCGGTTTACTTAAGGAGGCTAGTAAGGATTTAAAAGAAATAACTGTAGATACTCTTGGGAAAATTGCAGATAAAAAAGCGGTTGACCCCTTAATTAATCTTCTGGCGGTTGAACCAGATGAAGATATTTGTTATCTCACAATTAAAAGTTTAGGTGAAATAGGCGATGAAAAGGCTGCCGATATTCTTATCCAGGCTCTTGAAAATGCCAACGAGGATTTAATTTACATTGCTTCAGAATCTCTGGGTAAAATAAAATCTAAAAAAGGAACTAAATCTCTTCTTTCGCTTTTAAATGATAATAACGAAGATATTAGATATATTGCTGCTAAGGCACTATCAGAAATAGAGGATGTTAAAGCCGAAAAACAGCTTATTAAAGCTTTAAATGACATGAGTGATGATGTTAGAAAAATGGCTGCCTATTCTCTTGGTAAGCTTAAATCTGAAAAAGCTTCAGAATCTTTGATTTCGCTTCTGGCGGATTCTAGTGATTTTGTCAGGTTAGAGGCTATATGGGCTCTGGGTGAGATAAATGATTCAATGGCAGTTTCGCCGTTAATTGCTCTGCTTAAAGATATGAATGAGAATATTCGTTCTCTTGCCGCTGAAGCTCTGGGAAAACTTAAACAGTCAATTGCTGTAGATAACCTTATTGATGCATTGAAAGACCCTAATATCGAAGTTAGAAAAAATACTATCAGGGCACTTGGTGAAATCGGTTCGCTTACTTCTATAAAACCGCTTCTGAATGTGGCAAAGGAAAGTGCTCAGGATGACCTGAGAATTGAGTCAGTAAAAGCACTTGGTAAAATCAGGGCAGATGAAACGGCCGAACCTCTTATATCTATGATAGATGATAAAAATGAGGATATAAGGAAAAATATTGTGTGGGCTTTAGGTGAAATTGGAAATGAATTATGCGTGGAAGCATTAATGGAAATAATAGAGGATCCTAACGATGAGGTCAGAAAAGAAGTTGCTTATGGACTGGGTAAAATAAAAAACCCAAAAGCGATACCTAATCTTATTGAAATGCTTTATGACGAGGCAGAAGAAGTTTCTGAAAATTCACTTGAATCTCTTATTAATATTGGAAAATACTCGGTTGAACCTCTTATTGAATCACTTGGGGTAAAAGATGAGAGGGTTCTTAACAAAATAGTTAGAATTCTTGGAAAAATAGGAGATGTTAGGGCTGTTTTTCCGCTTATAAAAATTGTTAAAACATCTTCTGATTTTATAATGAGTTCAATAGTAAAATCTCTTTTTGAAATAGATAAAATAGTAATGAGGCAAGATTTTCTTGTACCAGCTGTTAAAGAATCTTATGCATGGATAAGATTTGAAATAGCCAAAACATTTGGGGAGCTTAAAATAAAGGAAGTTAATACATTACTTCTCTCTATTCTCAAAGATACTATGGGGCAGGAAGATTTTAAGGCTGTTATGAGTCTTGGGGCGGAAGAAATTGTTCAATTAACAAGAGAAGCTTTAAGAACTTTGAGAAAAAATGTGGTCGAGCTTATTGGTAAATTTGGAGACGCCGATGTTGTAGAAGAAATTATTCAATTATTAAAAATAAATGATAATGAATTAAGACACTGGTGCGTTGTTGCTTTAGGAGAACTCGGCAATGCAAAAGCTATTGAAGTGCTGGCTGATTTGATTTCTGATATAGAATGTGGAGTTCATTATCAAGATATCACCAACTCACTGGTTAAAATTAATGATAGAAAAATCATAAGGATTTTAATTGATAAATTAATGGCGGGAGATAATAATACAGCCGGTATTATTTATGCATTAGGCGAGTTCAGAGACGTGCAGGCAATTGAACCTCTTGTTAAGCAACTTAGAGATTCTGATGAGATTATAAGAGAAAATACTGTAGAGGCTTTGGGTAAAATTGGATCTGGTATGGCCGTAGAGCCTTTAACTAAAGTATTAAAGGATCATAACGAAAAAGTAAGAACTACGATTGTTCAGACTTTAGGGGAGCTTGGTGACCCAAGGGCCGTTGACCCTCTTGCTCAGGTTATGAGAGATGCTAAGGAAGAGGTTAGATGCGAAACTGTTAAAGCTCTTGCAAAAATCGAAGATACTCGAATTTTAAATATTTTCATTACTAACTTAAAAGACCCTTCTGGAAATGTAAGAAAACAAATTATTCAGAAACTTGGTGATTTAAAGGATGATAGGGCTACAGACAGCGTGATTAAAGCGTTGACAGATAATAATTCATCTGTTAGAGAAGCTGCGGTGGAGGCTCTTGGTAAAATTGGAAATCCTGCGGCAATTGAACCTCTGTGTCTGGCTTTTTCTGATTCAAATGTATGGGTTAAAAATCAGGTTTTTGAAACGTTTAAAAGTTTTGGAGTAAAGTCTGTAAATCCGCTTATAAATGCATTAAAAGATGATGATGATATTGTTAGAATGAATAGTGCAGTTATTTTATCAAAACTGCAGCTGAAGGAAGCAGTGAGACCGCTAATTAAAAAACTTTCTGACAGAAATAAGTATACCAGACAAAATTCAGCTTTTGTTCTTGGTGAGCTAAAAGCTGATAATGCGGTTGAAGAAGTAATAGAACTTTTACATGATAGAATTAAACAGGTAAGAGAGCAGGCGGCAGTGGCTCTTGGTAAAATTGGTGATGTGAGGGCGCTTCCAAAACTTAAAAATGCAAAATATGACCAATATAAAGCGGTAAGAGAATCAGCAGAACAGGCTATAGAAAAAATTTACAAAGTAAATGGTCTTTGATATATAAGAAAGGAATATAATTATGGGTAAAGTTGCATTTTTTATTGACTGGGAAAATTTCAAACAGGATATATATGCTGTTCAAAAACATACAGGCATCAGGGTTTTTAATTTTAATGAACCTGGAGCGCTGATAAAATTATTCCGGGGATTTTTAGATCCGGATGAAAAATTTTACAGAATTTTTTTTTATACTTCATATCCTTTTAATCCCCGTGAATTGTATAAAAGTATAATTGAAAAGCGACACCTTAATGAATATACAATTCGAAAGTTTAAAAAATATTTTCAGCAGAATGAAAAAGATTTAACACTTTTTTATCAGGAAAATAAAACATTTCTGGATAATCTATCATATGAAGAATATGTAGCTTTAAGAGCAGGAACATTAAAAGTAAATGGATTAAATATAGACGGGTCTCCAATTTTTGTTCAAAAACAGGTGGATATGCTTCTTGGGCTTGATATTGCTCATGTATCGTATAGACAACTGGTTGATAAAGTTATTATTTTTACAAAAGATACAGATATTACACCCGCCCTGAAGTCTGGAAGATTGACAGGGGTTGAGGCTTTAATAGGTAATTTAGAAGGAAGTCATAAAATTCCAGATATATTAAAAAAACATGCTGATGTTGTTAGAACTAAAAATATAGCAAATATTTTTAAAAATTCTAACAGTGTAAAAGGGGGGGGGAATAAAAAAAAGACCAAGATTAAAAATTTTAAATCAGGGTCAAGTTCTAAACATAAATTTAAATCAAAACCTAAAAAGAAAGGAAAGAAAAAATCAACTATTTCAGACAAGTCAAATAACAAACAAAATACAAGCTCAGATTAAAAATGAAAAAAATTTTTATCCTTAATTTTTTAATTATTAATATTTTTATATTTGCATTTTCTTATGTTGAAGATACAGGAATGTTTAATATTAATATTTATCAAAAAAAACATTATCAGGGAAATGTTGCTCGAAACTATTATATATATATTCCTTCTGATTATGATGGTATTACTTATTTTCCTCTTTATATTTTATTGCATAATAAAGGCGGAGCCGCAAAAACAATTACTGCCGTTGGAGATTGGATAAACAAGGCGGAAAAATATAATTTTATTTTATTAATACCCGAGGCCCTGACTCAAAATAAAAATCTTCCACCGTCATATTTGAAAAACCCCAGAATCTGGAATTTTGAAAACGAATCTAATATAAAAAGTGATTTTAAATTCCTCAAAAGTATAATAAATAAGGCGGAATCCACTTATCTAATTGACAAAGAAGAAGTGTTTTTATGTGGTTTTGGTATGGGAGCTGATTTTGGTTATGAATTAATATTAAAATATCCCTTATTGATTAACAAGGCAGCTTTTGTGGGCGCTGAAATAGAAAAAATTAATTTAAAAAAAATAACCCTGCCGGCTATTTTGGTTAACTGTAATCACCCTGTAAATGAAAAAGATAATGTTGTTTTATATAAATGGGGAAAAAAAATTTTAATAAATCGTTTTGAACTCAAACATCAGGCAATAAATATTGATAATATTGGAAAAGTATGGCCTGGGGGCAAAAATTATGTTCCAGAATATATCTCTGGTTCAAATATTGATAATTTTGATGCAACTGAAAAAATTATTGAATTTATGAAAAATATTGAGTAATCTTAAGAAAGGAAGAATATTATGATAAAAAAAGGATATATACAGATTTATACTGGAAATGGCAAAGGTAAGACTACAGCCTCATTAGGCTTATCTCTCAGAGCAGCAGGAGCCGGCCTGAAGGTTTTTATTGCCCAGTTTGTTAAAGGTATGCAATACAGTGAGCTTAAGGCTGTTAAATGGATAGATAATATTACAATTAAACAGTACGGCCGGGATTGCTTTATATATAAAAAACCTGAAAAAAAAGATTTTGAAGAAGCACAAAAAGGTTTTCAAATAATAAAAAAAGTATTAAAAGAAGGAAAGTACGATGTTGTAATTCTTGATGAGGCAAATATTGCTTTATATTATGAGCTTTTTTCTCTAAAAGAATTTATTGATGCGTTAAAACATAAGAAAGAGCATGTGGAAGTAATTATTACCGGAAGAAAAATGCCCGGTAAACTGTATGAAATTGCTGATTTAATTACAGAAATGAAGGAAATAAAACATTATTATAATAAAGGTGTTGAAGCAAGAGAAGGAATTGAAAATTGAACAGTAATTTAAGAAAATTTGCTAAACTTAAATAAATAAATAAAATGTACAAGGAATTTTTATTATGAAAAAATTATTCAGCGGAGTTCAACCCACTGGCACTATACATCTTGGAAATTATACAGGGGCCATAAAAAACTGGGTAAATTTACAAAATAAATATGATTGTATCTTTTCAATTGTTGATTTACATTCAATAACTGTTAAATACAATCCAAAACAACTGCATAAAAGGGTTATGGAGCTGGCTAAAGTCTATATCGCTTCAGGAATTGATCCTGAAAAAAGTATAATTTTTGTTCAAAGTGATATAAAAGAACATACAGAATTGATGTGGATATTATCTACTGTCACTCCTCTTGGAGAATTAAATAGAATGACACAGTTTAAAGATAAAGCCCAGAACAATAAAAGTAATGTAAACCTAGGGTTATATGCGTATCCTGTGCTTCAGGCTGCTGATATTCTTCTTTATTATTCAGAATTTGTTCCTGTTGGGCAGGATCAAGTTCAACATGTTGAATTAACGCGGGAAATTGCCAGAAAATTCAACAAAAAATTCAGAACAGATTTACTTCCGCTACCAGAAGAGTTATTATCTATTGCCCCACGAATAATCGGGATTGATGGTGAAAATAAAATGAGTAAAAGTAAAAACAACTATATCGGGTTAACTGAAGATGATAAAGTAATTAATAAAAAAATTATGGGAGCTAAAACCGATCCTGCAAGAATCAGAAAAACTGATGCTGGAAATCCTGAAATTTGTAATGTTTTCAGCTGGCATAAAATATATTCATCAGAAAGCGAAAAAAGTGAATGTTTTGAAGCCTGTAAAAAGGCAGAAATAGGTTGTGTTGAATGCAAAAAAGTGGTGGCAGGAAATATATTAAATATTATTTCACCGATTCGTGAAAATTATTATAAACTTGAAAAAAAGAATTCCTTTGTTAGAGATATTTTGAAATTTGGAGCTGAGAAAGCAGAAAAAATTGCGAAAAAAAATATAAATGAAATAAAAAAAACAGCAGGATTAAATTTATGAATATAAATCTTAAGCCAACAAAGAATATTCATTTTATCGGGGTTGGCGGAACTGGAATGTCTGGCCTGGCTAAAATAATACATTCATTTGGTTATAATGTAAGTGGGTCTGATCTGCAGAAAAATAAAGTTACAGTTGAGTTGGAAAATTTTGGGATAAATATATTTTACACTCATAATAGTGCAAATATTAAAGGAGATACCCAGTTGATAGTTAAATCAGCGGCAGTTTCTGATAATAACCCGGAAGTGTTTACGGCAAAAGCCAGAAATATTTCTGTTATAAAATATGCTGAAATGCTTGGTTATATAATGGATTTGAAAAAAGGAATAGCTGTAGCAGGAACTCATGGAAAAACTACAATATCTTCTATGCTGGCCTATATAATGAATTTTGACAATATATTTCCGGGGTATGTTATAGGCGGAGTTGTGCCACAGTTAAACGGAAGTTCTTCTCCGGGAAAGAACGATTATTTCATAGCCGAGGCATGTGAATATGATAAATCATTTTTAAATCTGAACCCTCTTTATGGAATTGTAAATAACATTGAGGAAGACCATCTTGATTATTATAAAAATATAAAAGAAATTAAAATAGCTTTTAAAAAATTCATTAATAAGATTAATCCAGAGGGCTGTTTATTTTATTCGGCTTCAAGTCAAAATATAAAAGAAATTTTAAAAAAAAGTAAGGTGAAAAAAATATCATATGGCTATGATATAAAGGCAGATTTTTCAGGTTCAGATTATTACATTGATAAGGAAGGAATGACTTCGTATTTTATAAAAACACCTGATAATAAGAGGTTTGAAATTAAAATTAGTTTATTTGGAATGCATAATGTGATAAATTCTCTAGCTGCATTTGCTATTTGTCATACAATTGGAATAAACGGAGAACAGATAGTAGAGGCATTGAAGAGATTTAAAGGAATAAAAAGAAGGTTTGAAATTATTTATAAAAGTAATGAATGTATAGTGGTTGATGATTATGCTCATCATCCAACCGAAATAAAAACCGTACTGAAATATGCCAGAAAAAAATATTTAAATAAAAGAATTATCTGTGTATTCCAACCACATCAACATTCTAGAACTAGGTTTCTTCTAGAAGATTTTGCCAGTTCTTTTTCAGATAGTGATATAATTGTTGTACCAGATATTTTTTTTGTGAGGGACTCGGAAATAGAGAAAAAAATGATTTCATCGAAAGAACTGGTGAAAAAAATTGTCAGTAATAAAGGTAATGCTTTTTATATACCCTCGTTTTTAGAAATAGAAAAGTTTCTGCTTGATAATATAATTGAAAATGATATTATTATTTTTATGGGTGCTGGAAATATTAATGAGATTGCCTATAGTATTAAGGATAAGTTCAGCAGAAAATAATAAGGATTAATATATGTATATCTGGAGAAAAAATTGGGTTTAAAAAACACTTTAAAATATAAACCTCTTTACTTTCCGCTTTCAATAGCAACAATTTCTTTTGTGCTGATTTTTATTATTACAACTTCTTTTTATATTTTAAGATATCAGCAAAATGTTGCATATCAATTACAGATTGAAAAATATACGCAAATTGGACAGTCCACTGCAATGTTGTGGCAACAAAATGAATTTGATACTTTTTTTAAAAATTATGCTAAAAACACCCCCGAAATAGCCGGGATTAAAATTTACAGTAAAGATAATGACAGAATTTTTACTCACGTGAAATCTGATTATAGCGAAAAAGCTCTTCAGGGAATTGGTGAGTTTAAATATAAGGCTGAATTTAAGAAAATGAATATACCTGATATTGTAAGGCTTAATATTCCGGTGAAATCCGGAGATAATTATATATATCAGATTTTTTTCTACTTAAACAGGCAGAATATTTTAATGCCATATCTAGGAATGATTCAGAATGTTATTATGATAATTACTATTCTTGCCATAATTTTTTTAGTATATATGGTGAGCTTTTTTTATAAAAATATTTCAGTTCCGCTCAAATATTTCATCACCGTTTCAAGAAATATAACACGCGGTAGATTCAAGCAGAAAGTTAAATTTAACAAAAAAAATGAGTTTAAAGAATTTGTTGATCATTTTAATAAAATGATAGATTTTTTATGGGCCTCCAGATTAGAGGATAGATTAGCCCATCCGTCAACAGGATTGCCAACCTCGGCATCTATAAGCGAAAAGGTGAACTCAACTCTTAAAAACAGCGATGACGTTGGAATTGGAAATATTTACGTTATTAATCAGGATTATTACGTTAGAAAATATGGAGTAACTTTTGGTGAAAATCTAATGGGTTTTGTTACTCAGACAATATTTAATACAGCCTATGAAAGTGATCCTAATTTTTATTTATCTCATGCTGCTGACAGTATATTTTTAGGTATTTCATCTCCCGGTTTAATACAGGAAATTATGAAAAATATAATTAAGAATTTTGAGACAGAAATTTCAACTTTTCTGGAAAATAATAATATATCAGATGAAAAAATTAAGTTAAGCCTCTTATGCGTCTGCCTTAACAATTCTCCTGAACAGAAAATAAATAATATAAAAGATGTTGAGCTTAAAATTAATGAGCTTAAAAACAAAGAATATAGAAAAGACCCCCTTTATATATCTATGATTGACGGTAAAGTTGAGGCACTTTCGCTATTTCAGGTTTTAGGTAATGAAGAAGAAGAAGAAAAACCAGAAGAAGAAGCTAAAGAAGAAAAACCAGAAGAAGAAGCTAAAGAAGAAAA
>JBNJGP010000069.1:0-15084 GCA_051747805.1 Candidatus Muiribacteriota bacterium | reverse complement strand
GGGTTTTCAGCATCTGGTCCTTTTCCATTTTTTCAGGAGTTCTCAAAAACACTCCCCCGCCCGAAATATCTAATATATAACCTTTTTTTTCAACCGGAATTACCTCAGTATTATCTTCGTTAAACTTACTGTAATAAAATGGCATTCTTATATCAACTCTTACATAACTTCTACGTTGAATTCTTTCGATTTTTTTAGGAAAATTAATAAGAATAGAAGGTTTCCCCCCCTCCTCAATTCTTACTACGGGCTCTGAAAAAACATATATAGCTCCCGGTTCATTTTCTCTAAAAAAACTTAAATTTAAAAGGGTTTTGGGCCAGAATTTTACCGGATCACCATTCTGATTTTCCGGAATTTCAATAAAAAGTTCCTGATTTTTTATTACTTTAAAAACTGAAGATAAATAATTTCCCCTGAATAATCCAGATTTTACTTCAATAAGTATATTCAGGCCAGTTTGAAGTTTGTCTAAATGTTCCCCATCAGGCATTTTTAAATCCCCTTAAAAAGATTCAGGCTGTTTTTATATGTCATTTCCTTTATTTTATTTAAATCCTGATTTCTTGTTCTGCTTATTTTATCCGCAATTACAGGAATATAGGATGGCTCATTTCTTTTACCTCTGTGAGGGTGCGGCGTCATATACGGACAATCAGTTTCTAAAAGAAGTTTATTATCCGGCACAACTTTTAACGCTTTTAAATCGCTTTTTCTGAAGGTGACTGTTCCGGTAAAGGAAATATATAATCCAAGACCCAGAAATTTTTCGACCTGTTTCCTGTCTCCTGAAAAGCAATGCATTACACCGTTTTTAATATTGAATTCAGTTAATATATCATAAGTTAAATCATAGGCATCCCGGCAGTGAATGATCACAGGATATTGAAACCTTTCTGCTATTTTAAGCTGTCTTTTAAATGCCATTATCTGTTTTGAGCGCGGTGAATATTCTTTGAAAAAATCAAGTCCAATTTCACCAAGAGCAACAATTTTATTCATTGCCAGTTTTTTAATTAAATTATTTTCGACATTTTCATTATATTCATCTGCATGATGCGGATGAATCCCGAGGGCACCATAAATATTTTTAAATTTTTCTATAAGCTCCAGAGTTGACATAATAGTATCTCCAGAACAGGCTACATTAATAATTTTTTTCACCTCTGCCTCAGAAGCTCTTTTTATTACAGCATCAATATCATCTAAGTATTCTCTACCGTCAAGATGTGCGTGAGTATCAATATAATACATTATATCCACCTGTTTTTTGAATCATATTTTTCTACAACAATTTTTTTATTATCAAAAAGTTTTAAAAATACCTTTCCAAGCTCCGGGTCGAACTGACTGCCAGAACATCTTTCGATTTCAGCTCTTGCAATTTCTGCAGGCAATCCTTTTCTATAAGGTCTATCAGATGTCATTGCATCAAAAGTATCGGCAATTCCTATTATACGAGCCCCTAAAGGAATTTCTTTACCTTTTAAACCATCAGGATAACCCTTACCATCCCATCTTTCATGATGATGCCTTACAATTGGCACAATATCTTCAAGAAAAGATACTGAACCTAGAATATCGGCTCCAATAACAGGATGTTTTTTTATTATTGCAAACTCCTCTTCTGTAAGCCTTCCCTTTTTATTTAAAATATTTTCAATAATCCCTATTTTTCCAATATCATGAAGCATTCCTGCATATTCAAGTCGTTCTATAAACTCCTTATCCATTCCAATTTCCAGTGCAATCGGAATTGCATATTTTGTAACAGCCGATGAGTGGCCCCCTGTATATGAATCTTTAGCATCGAGCGCATTTGATAAGGCCATAATTGTAGATTTATAGGAATCTTTCATCGTATCATACAAATTAGCATTTTCAATCGCAACTGCTATCTGACTTGAAAGAATTATAAGCAGTTCTTCATCATTTTCATTAAAAGGTTCGTTATTAAACTTATCATTAACGCTTAAAACACCAATTGTTTCATTTTTTATTTTAAGAGGTACACATAAAAAAGACTTTGTTTTATACTTATCATTCTGACCGCCTTTTTTTTCAATGAATTCAGGTAAATCCTTTTCAATATCCTTTATAAGAAGGGGTTCCCCGGTTTCTGCGACTCGACCAATAATACCCTCTCCCACTTTAATTTTAAGATTATTTACAAGCTCTTTTTTTAATCCCTTACTTATTTTTAAAACAAGATTTTCTTTTTTATCATCAAATAAAAAAAGACTTACTCTGCCAACTTTCAGCACATCAACAGTAACAGAAAGTACCATATCAAGTAATCTTTCTACATCTAAAATACTGTTTATTGCATTACTAATATTATGAAGTTCGGCCAGTTCCTGAATTTTTGCATCTAGTAGTTTTTTCAGATGAAAAATTCTTTTTCTATCATCATTTCTTGCAAAAAGTGTAACAGAAAAAATTGTTAAAAAAAGTACAATTACAAGAAGTTTGGATATAAGAGTAAATTCAGCCATTAGCATAAAATAAATCAATGTAAGAACAGCGTTATTAAAAATAATATAAAGCGAGGTGTCAGTTCTCTGAAAAATCTCTCCGTCATCTTTATTCCAGAAATAAATGGTATTAGCAAAAAAAAATAATAAAATCACTACTCTGAAAAAAGTTAATTCTCCTTCAGAAAGTCTGAGTGAAAAAAAAACCCAGACAAACGAGTTAAAAACATTAAAAAATAAAAATAGTAAAGTAATCATTAAAATTATTCTTCGGCATCTTCCTTTAATTTTTTCAGTTTTTCAAAAATTTCTTCTGAATAAACCGCATATTTATTCCTGCCAGTTTCCTTTGAAAAATATAAAGCGTTATCTGCACACTCAATAAGCTCACCCTTCTTATCTGAATGTTCGGGATAAGAGGAGATACCTAAACTTATAGTTATAGGAACAAGTTTATCATCAACATAAAATTCATGTTCGGCAATATTTTTTCTTATTCGCTCAGCGGGAATTTCAGCACCTTCAGAATCTTTTTCAGGTAAAATAACGGCAAACTCTTCACCACCATATCGGGCAGGTATATCAACATCTCTAACGGACTTTTCAACAATTCTGGCAACTGTTTTTAACACTCTATCTCCTACTTGATGTCCATAAGTATCATTAAAAGGTTTAAAATGGTCAATATCCATCATTATCATACTTAAGGGCTTTTTATACCTTATGGCCCGTGCAAGCTCCTCATCAAAGCGCTGCTGGAAATAACGGTGTAAATAAAGCTTGGTCATTCCATCTGTAATAGCCATTCTATAAAGAATCGCTTTCTCAATTGCAATAGCTGCCTGCAAAACAATTGCAGTAAAAAGCTCTTTATCGCTGTCAGTATATGTGTTAGGAATTGATTTTGAAATATTTACAACACCAAGAAGTTTATCTTTTACTTTCAACGGTGCAGATAAAAGCGTACCACTTTCAGCCTTTCTGCCTTTCATTTTCTCAAAGCCAGCCTCTTTCATTGTATCGTATATCAGCAAAGGTTTCCCGGTTCTTAAAACCCAGGCAACTATACCTTTATTAGGATTAATAAGAGCATCTCTCTGTATTTCTTCAGGAAGCCCGTAGGCCGCTTCTATTTTCAGCATTTCTGTTTCATCATCAAACAGCATAATTGAACCTTTTTCAGCATCAAGAACACGCACAGTTATATCCATTATTTTAGCAAGCAACTCTCTATAATCTAATACTGCGCTAATTGTTTGACTTATTTCATATAATATTTTTAAATCATTTATTTTCTTTTTTAAAGTAAGACGCATTTTATCAAAAGCATTGGCAAGCTCACCAACTTCATCCTCCGAATCAATAAATAACTCCTGAGTAAGATCTCCATTTGCAATATTCAAAGCACCAAGATGAAGAGTTTTCATTGAGCGGGTAATTCCATGGGCAAATAGAATCGCAAGAAGAATCGCTAAAGTTGTTCCAAGTACAACAATAAAAAGAATTTTATACATAAGCTGTCTTGCAGGTTCAAAAGCCTCTCTTTCTGTCTGTTCAACCACAACACCCCATTCGGGGGTAAATAAATCAGTAATATCTGCCACCTGTCCTCTGCTGTATTTCTGAGTAGGAACATAAGAACATAATTTTACTGTCTGAGAATGCCTGTCAAGAACAGTTGAACCACCCTCTCCAAAAGAAATAAGTTCCTCCATTTTCTTATTATCAAGAAACTTTATACCAGGGTTTATATTAGGATTAGAATGCGCAATAAGCATACCAGATTTTTCTTCAACTACAAATGCAAAACCAGTTTCATCAACTCTAATACGGTCAACAATCTCCCATATATCGCTAAGTTTTATTTCTGCAATTAAAACACCCGTCATATCAGAAAGTTTATCTGTAACATAAACTCCCATAAGCTGATATGGCTCAATGACCTCTTCGCTTATAATCTCAGGATTTCTTCTAAAATATACATCAGAATAAAAACCCTTACCAACACCCGCCCCTCGGACAATTCCTTCATACCAGAATTTTAAAATATTTGAATCAATTTCACTTACTTTCTCCAGTGTCTCGACCCTGACTCCGAAATCGCTTATTGCAGCAAGACCTTCTTCCCCATACCTGTCAACAAAATAGAGACTGTTAAAAATAGAAAAGTTCTGCACAGTCGTTCTTAAAATAGTTTCTATTTCTTCCCCTAAATTATGCTCCTGAAAACTTGGAAGTCTCGAAGTGGAGTTGAGCATTTGATGTGCGGTTATAATTTTCTGATTTAATTCTTTAGCAACTACATTCGCAATTTCTGAGTTTGCAGAAATAATTAAATCTCTTATTACAATACGCTGATCCATAAAGGCTCTGTAACCCATAATGATTAATGGAATTATTCCAACAATCAGAAATAAAATCATTAATTTAGTTTTCATCGAAATACGGATTTTTTCATCTTCAAAATATACGTTATTATTCATTTTTTATATCCAAATCAATTAATTTAATATTTTGAGTTTAGCAAATTTTTTTAAAAGACTTTTGTGGTCAGGCCTACAGAAATTTCTTGCGAAATTTCATGTCGGCACAGACCCCCCGTGAAATCAAGCTTTTTAAATGTCTACAGGTTAAAATTTCTATTTTTTGCTAAACTCAAGTTAATATAATTTAACAATTCAAAAAATAGAATTATTAAATTAATTATCGTATTTTAACATATTTTATTTTAAAATAAAACATTTGATATTAAAATCGAAAAAATATATAATTTTTTTATATGCAGACAATAAGAACCGATATTTATAACAAATTAATTGAACACTCTTACTTTTTAAACTCCTCTCTTGGTCAGAATTATTTAAAAAACAAGTTTATTCTAAATTTTTTTAAAAAAATATCCCGCGAAATTTCTTCTGATTATATTGTAGAAGTTGGTACCGGAGCAGGTGTACTAACCGAAGTTCTTGCAGCAACCCAAAAAAAAATATTAAGTTATGAAATTGATAAAAAAATATATAATATTGTTAAAGTGCTTGAAAAAGATTATTCTAATTTAAAAATAATCAATCAGGATTTCTTAAAAGCTGAACTTCCTGATAAAACTTACAGTGTTGTAGCCAACATCCCATATAATATATCAACCCCCATTTTAAAAAAACTTCTAACCAGTATAAACCTACCATCTATAATCATTGTGATGGTTCAGAAAGAATTTTCGCAGAAATTGGTTAAACCACCATTTAACGCTTTCACCTTCTTTATTCATTCAGTATGCTCTATCCAACTACTGAAAAATATTTCCAAAAATGATTTTTTTCCAAGACCGAACGTTGATTCTGTAATTATTTCATTAAAGCCAGATAATTATTATTTATGTGACAAAAAATATTTAGATTTTCTTAACAGACTTTTTAACAGTAAAAGGAAAAAAATTTCTTTTTTTTTAAAAAAGGAAAAAAAATTCAAAAAAATGAATTTCGCTCAAGCATTGCTTGACAAACGCCCGGAAAAACTAAACTGCAAGGAACTGATACAAATTTACAATTTATTCGAAACCAGATAATTCGATATAACCTTCTTCAAATTAATTTCTGCCCTTTTTTTATTTTTATTAACAAATTCAGGGAACATCGAACCACCATGATGGCCACCATTGGATAAAAAATCCGTCACCAGAGTTTGATATGTTTGATTTTCTTTAATAGCATTAAGTTTTAAAAAAGAATGGATTTTTGTATATGTGTCCTTGCGGGAACGTTTAATTATTTTAATAAGTTGTTTCCCAGGCATATTTAGAATAAAAAGATTTAATTTATATCCTAAAATCCTTTTTATATCTTCCTCAGTAACAGGACCTTTAATTAAAAAAGGATTAATAAGACTGGAATTCAAAATAACGTTATCTACCCCAGTGTTCTTGGCCAGGGCTTTTAAAATCATTTCACTTATTGGGTTTTCAGAATATTTAGAGTAAAATATATTATTTTTCAGGTTAAATATAATATTGTATTTCTTTTTAATCTTATAAATCATCTCTTTGAAATCACTTTCAAGTGGAAATTCAAAAGGGTTATAGAGTCCAGAAGAGAATCCAGATATTTTCCTTCTTTTAATCTCAAGTTTCAACTGAGCTACCGCCATACCATAACCACTTGTTTGAAAAATAATTGTTTTATTAAAAATTTCCGGGAAATTCATTTTAGTATGAGTATGGCCTCCAATAATCACATCAATCTCTGGGCAGGCTTCTGCAATTCTTTTATCTTCTTTAATACCCAAATGAGAAAGCAGTATTAAAACATCACAACCCTGTATAGTTTTAATACTTTCAATAAGCGCTCGCCCAGAATCCTTAAACACAACATTACCTGCTTTGACCGGAGAAGTTAACCCTAATATCCCTATTCTTACTTTATTAATTAAAATTATTTTACTTTTAAAAAAATTGTGTTTTAAATTTTCATTGTTGAATTTAACATTAGTTGCAACAGTCTGATTCGCGGGAGAAAATAAATAATTTTTAATTTTAGAATTTTTATGTAACAAATCATGATTTCCGGGTAACCAGAAATCCGCTGCATAAGGAAGTATTTTGTATATAATTTCACCAGAATAATCAAGTCCAAAAGTGTCGCCCGTGTCTATTGAAATTGAGGGAACCCTGGAATTTCTTTTTAAATTTAACAGGGCGTTTAAACCAAGGAAATTACCATGCAGATCATTTGTAAAAAAAAGATTGAAACAGAATTTATCTTTCATTCATAATTTTCTCCTCTTACTGTAATAGAAAATTTATTTTGATCAGGCGGGTAAAAGAATTTTTTTGAGAAATTTACTTTGTAGTCGTTTTGCCTGACTGGGAAAAAATAATTATTATTATTACCAATTCCATAAATTTCCTCTGAATCAAAATTCTCAACACATATTTTTGCCCCTTCTTCGAAATAAAATTTAATTTCAAAATAGTCTTTATTTTTTTCTTTTTTGTATTTTAAAGGGGTTGAAAACCCATATATATAATCAAAATATGTAACAGGTAAAAACTTATAAGGTACGTCTTCACCGTAATTATCAAGATAAATCAGGAAATCATAGTCCTTGATTTTAAACCCTCCTACAATCGTAACAGCATGCGCAGAAGCATCGAGTTCTGCCCCCATATTTCTTAATCCAATTCCGCCAAGCAGAGCCCCATATTTATTTAAATACTCAATTATTTGTTCAATTTTTATATTTTTATCCCTTTTTTTTAAATTAAGAGGACTTATGTTTTTTAAATATTGAAAATTGGATTTCTTATATTTTTTCAAAGTAAGAGTTTGGTCCAAAATAGTTTCTGGAAGAAGGTCAAAATTTTTAATACTTTCTGGCAATCCTTTTATTGAATAAATTACACTTTCTTTTGTAACCGGATCCTTTAAAAAAAAAGGAGACATGATTTTAAATTTATCCTTATCAAGATAAGATAATTCCCGATACATTAATTCAAGAAATCTAGGATCTGTTCCCGACTCAATGTTGTGATTTAAAAAATTTTTATACTTAAAATCATCCAATTCAATGCCGGCCTGTGCTCTTTTCCAGTCAATTACATTAGCTCCTGCAAAAAAATAACATTTATACGGCGGGTTTTCAGGTTCTCCCGAATAAATAAATTTATCAGTATTATGAAGGGTATTTAAATAATTTATAGCTTCGCGTGACTCTCGTTGATTTTTTCGAATTTCAGAGGTATTTTCAAGTTTAAAAAAGGTGGTTATTTTATTTAAATTAAGTTTATTAAAATCTATTCCTTCGGTTACGCCAACAAACTCGCTTATATAAGTTGTTTTTTCCAAAGGAAAATCCTGACGCTCTGAAGGAATTTTATTAAAAAGAAAATCCCCAAGAACAACTATATTTTCATCTTTATAAGTATTTTCCTCGCCACCCGCAATCATATTAGGCCATTGAAGCAGATTTTCTAATTTCCTATCAAAAACAAGATACGAATTTTTAAATTTATCTAGTTCAACCGCATAGGAATATAAATCACCGTCCATATTTACAATTTTAAAATCTATAATTTTCACACTCTTGATTTTTTCATATCCGTTTATAAATTCTACAATTTCGTTTCTTTCTTCGAGCATCGAATCTATTTTATTATTAATTTTTTCATATATGTCGCTTTTGATGTTAACGGTCAATATGCATAAAAAAAATATGAAAAATATTTTGTTCTTGATTTTATTACTCCATTGCAGGAATTTTTATACTAAGCGGCTCGCCATTAATATCATAAAAATATTTTTTATGAATTTCCACGATGTATTCCTTTTCTATTCTTTTAAATTGAAATTCATTTTCTGAAAGTGTCAAATAATCAAAATCAGATTTAATATGGTCAGGAATTATGTTTTTGTTAAAAATATTTTGAACCTTTACACGAACGCTACTTTCATTAAGCTGAATGTCTGCTCTCAGTGGAGTAGAAAAAGCATATAAAGAATTAAAATAAGTTACTGGTTTAATTTTAACAGGGGCCTCATCTCCATAATTATCTAAGTAAATAAGAAAAAGAAAATTATCCAGTTTTATCCATCCAATTACCATAACTGAATGACCAGAAAAAAAAGTTTCGGCTCCAAACTCTCTTAAACCTATTCCGCCCAGAAGGGAGCCATATTTTTTTAATGCATCATCAATATATTCAGCTGAAAACATGTAAGGTTCCATAACTTCATCCAGGGTTGAAAAAAGTCGAACAGGTTCAAACTTTTTCAAGTATGAATAATCTTGTTTTGAAAAAATTTTCTGAGTAACATTTCTATCATGAATTTTTTCAGGAAGTTTATTAAAAACTTCGGGAAGTTTAGCAACACCATCTACAGAATATAATACACTTTCTGATGTAACAGGGTCTTTTAAAAAAAAAGCCGAAGTAACTTTAAAAAAATCATCTCCGGGTTTGGCAAAATGCCTGTAAGCTAAATCCAGGAAGCGAGGGTCGGTGCCAAATTCTTTTTTGTGATTCAAAAAATTTTTGTATTTGTTTTTTTTTATATTTACATCTGCCTGAATTAATTTCCAGTCTATAGTATGTGCTCCAGCAAAAAAAAAGCATTTAAAAGAAGGATTTTCAAGATCATTAAGATAATTAAATCGATTTGTTTTATTAATTTTATTTAAATAATCAATAGCTTCTTTTGACTCTCTCTGATTCTTTCTTAATTCAGCAGTACCTTCTAATTTGAAAAAATTCTCTTCAGATATATTAACTATATTTTCAAAGTTTATTCCCTGAATACTACCTGCATATTCATTAAAAAATCCAGTCTGTTCAAGCGGATAAGCTTTTTTAAAAGGAGGAAGAGGTTTATAAAGAAACGAAGATAAATTTATTAAACCCTGGTCTTTATCGCTGTTTTTATAAGAATCAGAAACCTTATATGGAAATTGAAGTAAAACTTCTAAACTTTTGTCAAAAACAAAATAACTTTTAGGTAAAACATTAGTTTCGATTGCATAACCATAGAGTTTACCAGAATAATATACCTCTTTAGTATCAACTATTTCAAATTTATTTATTCTTTCATATCCGTCTATATATTCTGCAATAGTGTTTCTTTTTTCTATTTCTTCTCTTATACGATTATTAAAATTAAAATTTTGACCATAACAAAAAGAAAAGAACAGGAATAATATATTTAATGTAATAGTTTTTTTCATAAATACTCTTTAAGTTCTTTTAAAAGCCTTTTTAGAACCCCTTTATTACTATTTATCATTTTATACGCATTTTTATCAATGTTTAGATATTCTTCTTCATTTTCAAAAAAGAATTTAATTTTTTCATAAAGCTCATTTTCGTTTTCAACCAAAAATCCACATTTAAATTTTTCTGCCTCTTTTTTTATATAGGCAAAATTAAACATATATGGTCCATAAAAAACGGGAATACCAAACTTCAAGGCCTCCAGAAGGTTATGTCCGCCGACCGGAACCATACTTCCGCCAATGAAAGCCATATCTGCAATACTATAGGCATATTGAAGTTCACCAATTGTATCAAGCAAAACAACATCATACTTGTTGGGTACTGATTTATTTATCTCTGTTTTTTTTATATAATTAAGGGATGTTTTGTTTAATAACTCAATAATTGATGGTATTCTTTCAATGTGTCTGGGAGCAATTACTATTGAAAGTTCCGGAAATACCCCTTTGAGTTTTAAAAAAGAGGAAATGAAAATTTTTTCTTCTCCCTCATGTGTGCTTCCGGCAATTATTATTTTACGATTTCTTGGAATAGCCATTTCATAAACAAATTTATTGTATTTTTCCTGTTCCAGAGGTTTTAACATGTCCTCAAACTTAAGGTTTCCCATAATATTAATTTTTTCTTCTGGAGCCCCGATTTTTTTAATTTTTTCCGCATCCTCCAAGGTTTGAACAAAAATTTTTTCATAAAACTTGAAAGTTTTAGAAAACATTCTTTTAAACAAAAAATAATTTTTAAAAGAATGCGGTGAAATACGACCATTTACAAGAAAAACCGGAATACACATTTTATGCGCCCTCTCTAAAAAATTAGGCCATATTTCTGTTTCGGTCATTAAAATCAAGTAAGGATTTAACTTTTTCAAAAAAAATTTACAGCTTTTATAGAAATCTAGGGGAAAATAAACATGATATACTTTTTTTCCAAAAGTTTTCTTTGCCATTTTTTTTCCAGTATCAGTTACAGTTGATAAAACAATATTGTAATCAGTATAATTACAGATTAAATAATCAATTAAGGGCTTAACAGCAACTACTTCACCAACTGAACAGGCATGAACTAATATAACTTTTTTATCATATGGAATATTAATTGAGTCAATATTTTTTCTATTTTTTATGTTAATAAATCTATCTTTTTGAAATAAGAAAATAAACAAATTATATAAAGGAAAAACCAAAATTTTAAAAAAAATTATAATTATTTTATAAGCTACCATCTTTTTTTAACTACCACTGTACTAAGAGCTGGAATTGTTATATAATCATGTACTGGTCTATTAATTTTTTTGAAATCAAAACCAGATAATAAAATTTTCCACCGACCAGGTATGTTTAATGTTGTTTCCTCTTTATTTGCGTTAAAAAAAACCAAAATATTATCTTTTTTATTTTCAACTCCAATAATACCTTCCTGAGTTTGAAGTATCTGAATATTTTTGCTTATATCTTCTCCCTTAGAAAGTCTAAACCCGGGATTATTCTGCCTTAACTGAATAATCTTTTTATAATATTCAAAGACTTTATAATGCTTTGCTTTTTCTGACCATCTTATCATATTAACTTCATCCCCGACGTTATAGGAATTATGATTACCGCCTTTTGTGCGTAGAATCTCAACACCACCATGTAAAAAAGGTATCCCCTGTGAAAACATTACGATTGAATTGGCAAGAGCAGACCGTTTTGCATGTTCTTTAAAGCTTTCTTCAGGACGAACCTGAACAATTTTATCATATAAAGTTAAATTATCATGGGCGGAAACATAGTTAACAACCTCCTGGGCACTTTGACTAAAATCATCAACCGCCCCTTTAATACCGGTTATAACATTCTCTTTAAGATTTGTATCTCCTGTAGCAAACCCTGTTATATACCCGTCCGAATCCCCTTTTATGTCGTTTCTTAAATCATCATTAAAAACAGCTATAGAGGTGTCCTGCTGGGCACCCTTAAAAAACATATCCTCTTTAGAAAGCATTGATTCATCCGCTGCCCACGGCTCGCCATAAATTATTATATCAGGATGTTTCTCTTTAAGCTCCTGCTCAACTATTTTCATAGTTTCAATATCATGAAGCGCCATCAAATCGAACCTAAAACCGTCAACTCTGTATTCATTCGCAAAAAAAAGAAGCGAATCAACAATATGTTTTCTCATCATTGTCTTATCGGAGGCTGTTTCATTACCACAACCTGACCCATTACTGAATCTACCATCATCTTTGAGCCTATAATAATAATATGGAACAGTTTGGGCAAGAGGACATTCAACCGACGAATAAGTATGATTATAAACAACATCAAGAATAATTCTTAATCCATTTTCATGAAAGGTTTGAATCATTTTTTTAAATTCATTGATTCTTGCAGTTGGCTTATCAGGGTCAGTAGAATAGCTCCCTTCGAGCGAAAAATAAGAGTATGGGTCATATCCCCAATTATATCCTTCGGATGTTTCTTCATCAACCGTAGCAAAGTCCATCACAGGAAGAAGATGTATATGAGAAACTCCCAGCTCTTTAAAATGTCCAAGACCAATTTTTAAATCTGGAAATTTTTTCAGAAAGTTATTTTTTTCGGCAAGACCAATAAATTTCCCGGGATTATCAAAATCAGCTTCCGGGTCCACAGTATAATCTCTTAAATGAATTTCATATATAAGAGCATCTGTATTTCTTCCTGTAAAATAAGGCTTATCGTAATTTCTGAAGTTTTCTGTATCTGTAAGTTCCAAGTTAACTACTGCACTTCTTTCTCCGTTTGCTCCCGAGGTATAAGCATAAGGATCTCCTGTAATATATTCTTCCCCATATATTATAATACGGTAATTATAAAATCTATTATGTAAATCACCCGGTATAGTTGTTTGAAGTACATCACCTGTATTTTTCATTTTATAATCTTTATAAAAATCTGGATTGTTCTCATCATATAATCTTACATAAGCTTCCTGGGCTACAGGACTCCATAATCTGAAACTGGTTTCATCTTCGTTGTGTTTATTTCCAAGCCATCCATCAAATTTATATTCATCAAGAATTCCATATGCAATTGGCATACTTTTGCTGTATCCGTCTATTTCTATTTCATACTCTACAGTTGGATCAAGTTTTTGAACTGTTGAAACTTTTAGAACATCACCTTTTTGACTAGCTTTATAAACAGTTAAGTTATCATCAGCAGGCAGCCATAAGCTGTCATCCTGAAGTTCTACAACAAATTTAAACTCTGTTTTATCTGGAACTTCGTCTTTTGAAATCCCTTTCATTTTTGTTAAAGTATAATTTTTATTAGAATTGTTTTTCTTCATTTCCCATGAATCTCTAATTTCCCATTGAGATAAATTAGATACAACATATATATTTTTTATTTTATCATCAATATTCCATTTTTCAGGATCAAAAATAAATCTTATTTGATTTTCATTGATAAATTCATAACCTTTATTTTTCTGTTCAGGTTCATTCCATAACGATACATTTTTTAACGAAATATTCCGCCCGTTTGAGTCTGTAACTTTTGTATTAGCAAGAGCCTTTTTTGTATTCAAACCATTTGTTAAAACAACCCTTATATCATAACTTCCTTCTAAAAACGAGCCTACGATTCTATCTGAAGTATCCACATCACTCCTCCGATAATATACATTTCTATCTTTTGACAGCAGCCATATTTCTTCATCTTCTTCAATATAAACATATCTATCCTCGTCAACATCTTTTTCTATCCATTCACCTTTTCTAATAATTATCCCGATTTTAGAAGGTTCTTCAAGTTCCAGCTTAGTACTTACACCATAATCGGTTTTTTGAGTAAAGTCATAGGCCCCACCCTCTTTACCTTCTTCCCAGACCCAGATATTCCAGTCATCATAATCACCATCATAACGATGATAATTAATGGTCAGCTCAACTGGATACAATTGAAATACTGCACAGATTAAAACAGATATTAATAGATATTTTTTCATTCTTTACTCCTGAAAAATGGTACTCCCGAGTGGATTCGAACCACCGGCCTGCGGATTAGGAATCCGTTGCTCTATCCATGCTGAGCTACGGGAGCACTTTTTTAATTTTATCACATTGATTTTTCCTTGTAAAGTGGGGATATATCCCGAAGTTTTGTTATAACTTCTTTTATGACATTCTTTACATAATCAATTTCCTGTTGAGTATTCTGTATTCCAAGAGAAAACCTGACGCTGGCATGAGCCTTCTCATCATCAAGCCCCATTGACTTTAAAACCTGGGAAGGTTCAAGAGAATCCGAAGAACAAGCTGAGCCAGTAGATACGGAAATTCCTTTATAATCAAGCATTAATAAAATTGATTCCCCTTCTACAAATTCAAATGAAATATTTGATGTTCCAGGTAATCTTTTATCCCTTTTTCCGTTGATTTGCACCTCTGGTATTTCTTTTAATACAAAATCTTCAAAATCATCTCTGAGTTTTGAAATTCTTTTATTAAAATCCTTGTCTTCAAGATGTTTTTGAAGTGCTTTTCCCATAGAAACAATCCCTAATGTATTTTCTGTTCCCGCACGAAGCATTCCCTCCTGATGTCCACCATGAATTAAAGGACAAACATGATTATTTTTGCGTATATATATCCCGCCTGTACCTTTTAAAGCGTTAAATTTATGTCCTGAAAAAGTTAAAAAATCTGCCCCCAAGTCATCAACATTAAGTGGTTCTTTTGCAAAAGTCTGCACAACATCTGTATGAAATTTAATATTATTTTCTTTTGCGAGTTTTCCAATTTCTCTAACGGGCTGTACGGTTCCAATTTCATTATTTGCATGCATAACAGAAATTAAAACAGTGTTATCTTTAATATTT
>JBNJGP010000068.1:0-15172 GCA_051747805.1 Candidatus Muiribacteriota bacterium | reverse complement strand
ATAGGAGCAGACAAAAGCCGAGAAGAGCCGATAGAAGCAGATTAGAGCAAGAGCTTAAAATTTATTACGAAACAAAATAAAGCGAGTGGTCAGGCCGACCTCTGCAAGCTTAAATTTGAGCTCGGCACAGACCCCGTTCTGTTTCTAAACATTATTGATAATTTTTAAAGTTTTTCTGGTGACTGGCTAACACCTAGTGACGAATGAAGCAGTTGCTTTTGTTTTAGACTGCTGAATTTATTCAGCTTGAGCCTCAAGCATATCTTTTACTTTCATTAAAATAGTAAGATTCGAACGCTCCATCTCATCAAGTTTCATCTGAATATACTTAATAGTTTCTTCAAGGTCAGGTATTAAAACATGCTCTAAAGCATTAACCCTTCGACGGGTAGCCTCAATTTCAATCGACATAAGTTCGGCCTCTTTTTCAATTTCAGCAAGCTCAAGTAGTTTTTCTATATTTTCTTTTAAAAGAATATATGCAGTATCAAGTTCAGCAGAAGTTTCAGTAAGTGAGTAGGGCTGTTTATTAACCTCTTTAAAAACAGGCTTGAAAACGGGCACCTTAACGCTCATTATATTTTTAATTTCTATATCAACCTCAACGCTCTCTTTAGGCATGGCAATGGCATTTTCAACCTCGGTAGGATTCATAACAGAAATCGCAGAAAGATATTTATTAAAAATCAAGGTGGTAATTTCTTCAACATCCTTTCTTAAATCACGGGCACGCTTAATAATATCCATAAAACTTTTCATCAACCCGTCTCTT
Organism: Candidatus Muiribacteriota bacterium; assembly: GCA_051747805.1. Taxonomy (GTDB): domain Bacteria; phylum Muiribacteriota; class Muiribacteriia; order Muiribacteriales; family Muiribacteriaceae; genus JBNJGP01. The sequence continues at coordinate 14,400 of JBNJGP010000068.1, read as the reverse complement.
TTTTCTTTTAAAAGTTTATGACCTCGACGCGCAGTTACAATACGGCGTTTACGGCTCAACAACTCCATTCTGGTAGCATTAACAGCCTTTGCCATTTATTATTTCCTCCTTCTCAAGCCTTAAAATAACAATTTTACAAATTAATTCTGCTCTTCTTTTTCTGGCATATATTTTTGGATCATATCTGGTTTTAATCTTTTAAGCTCTTCTACAGGAAGGTTTGACATTAACTCCCATCCAAGTGATAATGTTTCTTCAATTGTTCGATTTACATTTTCCCCCTGCTTTACAAATTCATTTTCATATCTATCTGCAAATTCAGCAAACTTTTTATCATTCTCAGTTAAGGCAGCGTCGCCAAGAATTACCGCAAGCTCTTTCGCCTCTTTACCACGGGCATATGCGGCAAAAAGCTGATTTAATACAGGAGCATGGTCCTCCCTTGTTTTATCAGGACCAATCCCTTTATCTTTAAGTCGTGAAAGACTCGGCAAAACATCAATCGGCGGGTATATATTTTTTCTGTGAAGCTCTCTTGATAAAATTGTCTGACCCTCAGTAATATATCCAGTTAAATCTGGGATTGGATGAGTTTTATCATCCTCGGGCATAGTAAGAATAGGTATCTGAGTAATTGACCCTTTTTTATCTTTAATCCTTCCCGCCCTTTCATATAAAGTTGCAAGGTCTGTATAGAGATAACCAGGATATCCTCTTCTTCCCGGGATTTCTTTTCTTGCAGCTCCAACCTCTCTTAAAGCCTCACAGTAGTTTGTCATATCAGTCATAATTACAAGCACATGCTTATTAAGTTCAAACGCCAGATATTCTGCACAGGTAAGTGCTAATCTTGGAGTAGAAATTCTTTCAACCGGTGGATCATCCGCAAGATTCATAAATAAAACCGCGTTTTCAATAGCCCCTGTTCTGCGGAAATCCTCCTGGAAAAACTGAGCCTCTTCAAACGTAATACCCATTGCAGCAAATACAACCGCAAACTCCTCTTCCTGTTTTTTAACAGAGGCCTGTCTAGCTATCTGTGCCGCCAGAAGATTATGAGGAAGACCAGATACTGAAAAAATGGGCAGTTTCTGTCCTCTAACAAGTGTATTCATTCCATCAATAGCAGAAACACCAGTCTGTATAAAATCATTTGGATAGTCTCTTGCAAATGGATTTAAAGGAACTCCGTTTATATCGGGCTGTTTATCGGGGATAATTTTCGGACCATTATCAATAGGATTGCCACCTCCGTCAAAAACTCTTCCCATAATATCAGGGGATACTGAAAGGGTTGCCCCTTTTCCCAGAAATTTAACTTTGGAATTATGAATATCAAGACCTGCTGCACTTTCAAAAAGCTGAACAAGTGCTCTTTCCTCACTAATTTCAAGCACTTTCCCACGTCTGATTTCACCATTCTGCAACTCTATTTCAACAAGTTCTTCATATTTTACGTCCTCAACTTTATCAACCACCATTAAGGGACCGGCAACTTCTTTAATGGTCCTGTATTCTTTCATATATTCCTCCTCTGTTAAATCTTAAATAAGACTTTATTCACCTATTCCCCTGATTGCTTCTCTATATTTTTTTTCAAGTTCATCAAATTTATGCAACTCATCTTCTGAAATAGCATGTGCACGGGCTACTTCAGTTTTAACCGGAAGCTTTATAAGACTATCTATTTCAATTTCCTTTTCTGATTCCTGAAGAGAAATTGCCTCTTCATAAAAAGTAAGAACCAGTTTTAATAATTTAAACTGTTTATTTAATGAGGTATAAGAATCTTCATCATCAAATGCATTCTGCTGAAGATAATCTTCTCTGAGAGACTTTGTAGTTTCCAGAATAATTCTTTCTTTCACACTCAAAGCATCTATTCCAACAAGTCTTACAATTTCTTCAAGCTCAGCCTCATCCTGTAGAAGTTTCAAAGCCGTATTTTTAAGCTCATTCCATTCTCTACCAAAATTTTCATCAAAATAAGATTTCATATTATTATGGTATAGTGAATAGGAATTTAACCAGTTAATTGCAGGAAAATGTCGCGCATGTGCCAGCTTATAATCAAGGCTCCAGAAAACCTTAACAATTCTTAAAGTATTCTGAGTAACTGGCTCTGACAGGTCACCACCAGGAGGAGAAACAGCACCAATAACAGTGAGTGCGCCTTCTCTTTTTTCGTTCTCGCCACTGCAGATGACTTTTCCTGCCCTTTCATAAAAAGCAGCCATTTTGGAACCAAGATATGCTGGATAACCTTCTTCACCTGGCATTTCTTCAAGCCTGCCTGACATTTCTCTTAAAGCTTCTGCCCATCTTGAAGTAGAATCAGCCATTAAAGCAACGGAATATCCCATATCACGGTAATATTCTGCCAGGGTAATTCCAGTATAAACAGAAGCCTCACGAGCCGCAACAGGCATATTAGAAGTGTTTGCAATCAAAACAGTTCTTTTCATTAATGGATGTCCGGATTTAGGGTCTTTCAGTTCGGGGAACTCCATTAAAACATCAGTCATTTCATTTCCACGTTCACCACAGCCAATAAATATAACTACTTCTGCATCTGACCATTTAGCAAGCTGATGCTGCACAACAGTTTTTCCACTACCAAAAGGGCCAGGAATACAGGCAGTTCCGCCTTTTGAAACAGGAAAAAAAGTATCAATAGTTCTCTGTCCTGTTACCAGAGGGGTTTCAGGAGCTAATCTTTCTTTATATGGTCTAGGCATTCTAACCGGCCATTTCTGCATCAATTTAAGCTCATGTTCTTTTCCGTTATTATCCTTGATTTTTCCAATAACTTCTTCAACAGTAAAATTACCCGATTTAATCTGAGTAATTTCTCCTTCAATACGAGGTGGAACCATAATTTTATGTTTTATAAGCACAGTTTCATCAACTGTACCTATAACATCACCCGATTGAAGCTTGTCTCCTTCGTTAACAACAGGTTTAAACTCCCATTTTTTTTCACGATTCAAACCCGGCACCTGAATTCCACGAGTAATAAAATCACCTGCTTTTTCAACAAGTGCTTCAAGCGGTCTCTGAATACCATCATAAATACTTTCAATTAAACCAGGACCAAGTTCTACCTGAAGAGGTGCATCAGTTGTGTAAACCGCCTCACCTGGGCCAAGACCCGAAGTATCCTCATAAACCTGTATAGAGGCCCGATCTCCTCTAATTTCTACAATTTCACCAATTAATTTGTGTTCAGAAACCATAACAACATCAAAAAGCTTAACGTTTTCCATACCTTTTGCAACAACAAGTGGTCCCGAAACTTTTGTAATTATTCCCTTAGAATTTGCCATGTGGTTCTCCTTCCTTTTCAAACCCTATTTTTCGCTGAATACATCTGCGCCAACAGCTTTTATCGCAATATTTCTCAATCTTTCATTGTTAATTCCGCTGCTTTCCACATTTGTTGGTAAAATTATTACTGCCGGTAAAACCTGTGTGGAAAACTCTTCGATAGTATCAAGCATCTCAGTTGCATAATTTTCAGTAATAAAAACAACCGCAAGCTCTTTAGATTTTTTTAAAGATTTTAATTTTTCTTCAGCCTCTTTCTGATTTTCAACATAAAAACATTCAAAATCAAATAGTCTGAACATTGATATTATTTCCCGGTTCCCTATTATTCCTGCTTTAAACATAACTGTCTCTCAACCTTTCCTTAATAATATTTTCCGGAACGTTATTAGCCTTACCATCAAGTATTATTTTCAAGTTTTTAAGCTCATTTTCAACAGCCAGAACAAATGCAACAACATTGTCCTGACTCATAACTACGGTTTTTGTCTTTTTAATAAAGTCAAGAAGCGCATTATCAATTTCTTTCTCTATGTGGGCAAAATTGTTTTCTTTAGAGTAAATTTCATTAATTTTTTCAAAATTTTTAAACAAATCTGAGCCCAGAAAATATTTATGAATATTTTCCCGACTATCTGTAAAGGCTTTTATAAGACGGTGCTTTTGAACAAATCCATCTTCTATAATATTTTTTTCAAAAAAATCTCTGTTCATATCAAAACCTTTACACCTTAAAATTAGTCTAAAATTATTAAAATCAATACTGTTTTTCACATAATTCTGCCATGTGCTATTTTTATTGTTTAATAAAGATTTATACATTTGTTTATCAATGAAAATTTCAGCCTCGAAAACAGATTTTTCAGCCAGTTTTAATGCCCGGGGTAGTATTTCCTTGAATGGCTGAGGCAGAAGAGCCCGGTTTGAATCTTCATAATTTTTAAGCAAATGTGGTTTTAATATAAAATAACCTTTAAAATCTGTATTCCCTGATTTAATAAAAAGTTTTAAGTTCAAAAAATCCTGTTTTAAAAAATATGTTTGAACAAACTCTTCATCAGGAAGCACTTGCTGTAAAAAATGGTACAAATTATTTTTCTGTTTAAAGTAAAAATCTTCAAGTGACAGTTTTTCAATATCTTCAGCATAATTAGTCTCGCTTAATATTCTTGAATATTGTGCCCTTTCATCCGCCTCTACAAGCTGATTAAAAACTCTTGAAGAAATCATACTGTTTTCAAGAGATTTTATTCTTGCAAAAATATGAGCATATTTACTTTCATTCATATTGAAAAACTCCATTTTTTTTTAAAAAAGTATTTTAACAACTTCTTTTTCTTTTTCTTCTCTTATTTCTTTAACAACTGCCTCGTGTGTAAAATCCATTTCCATAAAGTCGATTTTTAAAATAAAACCACCATCATCGGATTTCACTTTTTCATCTCCAAGCTCAAGATTTAAGTTATTTTTTTTGGCAAGTTCCTTTACAAAATCAGCATCAATTTTTCTTTCTGCTTCAGTTTTTAAAACTTTGCACTTCTTTCCTTTAAGATTTTGTTTTTCTAATACAGAAGAATAAAACCTAAGGTATTTTTCCTTATTTAAACCATCAAGCTCTTTTTTTAATTTATCAAAAAGAGTTTGTACAAGGTTCTGTTTTTCCTGAAGCATTTTGTTTCTCATACGCAGTTTTTCCTGAATTACTATTCCGTTTCTTAATTCTTTCCCGCGTGTTGAGGCACTTTGAATTACCTTGTCTTTTTTTTGTTGAATTATTTTATCATATTTTTCCTGCTGCTTTTTAATTTCTTCCCGGGCTTCTTTTTCGATCCCAGCTTTTTTTTCATTAGTAATTTCCTGAATTTTTGAGGTAATATCTTTTACTGACACAAAGGCCTCCTAAAAAATACCAAATATCATTAATAATGTTATAACAAGTCCAAAAACAGCATATGTTTCAACCATAACAGAAAAAATAATTCCTTTAGCATACTCGCCTTCATTTTTCGAAAGTATGGACATTGAGGACGCAGAAACTTTCCCCTGCCAGATTCCAGAAAGCAGTCCGCCAATTCCTACTGGAAAAGAAGCATAAAACAACTGCCAGCCAAGTTCTGGCGAAACCTCAATAGGAGTTCCAAACATTCCTATTTCCATCATAATAACAAAAGCACCAAGAAATCCATAAACACCCTGTGTTGCTGGGAGAGCTTGTAAAATAAGACATTTTGTAAATTTTTCAGGTTCTTCGGCTACAACCCCGGAAGCTGCCTGACCTGCCAGACCAACACCAATTGAAGAGCCACATCCGGCCAGTGCAACTGCAATTGCTGCACCGAAAATAGCCATGTAATATCCTCCTGAAACTGCTACTTCAGCTGCTACTTGTTCCATTTTTCCTCCTGAATAATATTTATTCTTTGTTTATTTTAAAGGAGTCGGTTCTTGACATTGACAGAAAATATCAATTTCACTAGCACCGACACACTAAACACCCAAGTCAAGTTATTACTCTTTTACTTTTATATATTTAAACTCAGTTTTAAAAGGTTTAAGTGTTCTTCCGCCGCCGTCAAAGAACTTACGGAAAAACTCAACAAACTGTAATCTCAGCGAATGCACAAATGAACCAAGCATATTCATTATAATATTAAAAGTATGTCCTACAACTAACAGTACAATTTGCACAAAAATTCCTACCACCGGTATCATATCCCCAACTATTCCAGAAATAAGATTTACCGCAAGTGCTATACCGCCGGTAGCCATTCCAAGGGCCATAAGCCTTGAATATGAAAGCACATCTCCTAAATATCCAATAGTGTCATATAATTCAAGCAGTCCATGTAATGGTTTTAAGAATAAATTTGCCTTGCTTCTTATGATTTTTACAACAAGAATGATTAAGGCCATATAGAAGAATCCCCTGTAAATCCAAGCGTGTCCTTCAATATAACCTGCATATTTTAGCACAGTTGGGAAAAAGAAACATAAATATAAAAACCATACAATGTCAGAAATGGTTTCTCCAGGTTCTTTATTTAAAAAATTCTTATAGGCGGAAATAAGTTTAGACCATAAAATCTGCACTGCTCCGAGCAGTAGTCCAAAACCTAGAACAATAAGAGAATCGCGGTTAGGGTCAACTATTTTTATTCTTGTTAAAAATTTTGCCAGCGGATTATTTATTTCCTCTATTAGTATACCAAACCAGCCTCCTGCCATTGCGCCAAGCACAAAAGTAGAAAATCCACAGTATAATAATAATTTTGCAGGCTGTTTTGCCTCATTTGATATTTTGTTGTTAAAAACAAAAAAGAGGGATGTTAAAATAATTATTAATCCATATCCAGCATCACTGAGACAGAACCCAAAGAAAATAACAAAGAAGGGAGCAAAAAGCGGGGTAGGATCAAAATCTTTTTTTGTAGGTGCATCATACATATTTGTAATTAAATGAAACGGAGTTGTAAAATTATTCCCAGCAAAAAGAACAGGTGGTTCCTCGTCTTCGTCAAGAGGGATTTCCATTATTTCTATTTCTTTTATTTTTTCTGAAAGTTCTTTTCTTAAACTCTCCATAGTACCTTTAGGAACCCATACTTTAACAAATGAGGCATATTCTGTATTATAAAAAGACGAATTAACTTTTTGTTCCTGAATCAGCAGAGCTATACTGTCTAAAACAAGCCCAAGCTCGTCCTGTGCTGAATTCAGGCTTAATATTTCTTCATCTATTTGACTTACTTCTTCCTGAATCATCGCTAATTCTTCTTTTATTTCTTTAACTTGTTTACTTATAAGTCCAGGTTTTTCAAATTCTTCAAGATTTATTCCAGATTCCCCAATCAACTTGTATATAATTTCATCATCTGATTTAAGGTAAATAAGTGCGCCATGAAAAATGTTTCCGCTTTGTTTTGCTATAAGTTCATATTTTAAATTTTTATTTTGAAGCTCATTTTTTAATATTTCAAGATTTTCAACTTTTCCAGTAATTGTTTTTAAAGAAGCATATTGCCATTTTTTTATAATGTTTAAATCTATTTCTAACCATTCCCAGTTTTTTAGTTTTTCCAGAGTTGTTTGAAGCGAATTTAGATTTCCTTCTAATTTTTTCCTTTTTTCTTTTAGCTCATTTAAATTAAAGGCTATTTTCTTTTTTTCGCTTTTAGAAAAATCCTCAAGTTCATCGAGGCTGTACTCTTTTTTTGGCGAAAACATTTCCATAAAACCTTTTTTTTCTGAATACTCATTTAATAACTCAAGAGCATTGTTTATTTTAACATACTCATCATTATACTGGGTGTTCTCAATTTCATTTTGATTTTTTTCTTCGATTATTTCTATATTTCCATATTTATGTAGAAGTCTAATTAATTGAGATTTTTTCTCTTTTAAAACAGCTATGCCAAGTTTGCTGACTTTTGCAATTGCCATTAATAAATTTCCTCCATAAGTTTTTTAAGAGCCTTTTCCATGTTTCCATCAGCCGTTTTACGAACTTCATTAATTTTTTCAACATATTCGGCTGTAATTTCTTTGGCTTTTTCCTGACCTTTTTCTCGTTCTTTTTTTAGTGTATCGGAAATTATATTTTTTTCAAAAGAGGAAATTTCTGAATTTTCTTTCTCAAATTTTTCTTTTAATTCATTTAATTTCTGTTGCTTTTCCTGCCTGGCTTCCTGGATTGCCTCACGGGAATTTTTTTCGGCGCCCTGGATTTCATTTAATATATCTTCAAACATAAATAGCCTCCGGTCTTTATTAACCAAAATCGAATATTAATTTATATAACATTAATTATTATGTCAAGGTTTAATAATTAAAAAAATTATAATAAAAAAATTAAAATTAAACGCAGGTGACCAAAAAGCTAACGCTTTTTTAGTGACCGCAAACAAGTTTGCTAGTGACCAAACCCATACGGGTTTTAGTGACGAAAAAAGCGTGCTTGAAACAAAAAACATAATATTAAATATAAAAACGAAGCTTAAAGCTGGACCCCGGCACAAAACATCGCCGGGGTGACAGCAGGAGCAAAAAAACTATGAAAAATTAATAATTATCAATTAAAAATGGTTAGGATTCAATTTGCAAAATTAATAAAAAAATGTAAAATATCTATTATGAAAAATATTTTTATAGCTGGAATAACTGGCTCTATCGGTCAGAATGCCCTTAAAATAATCAGGGAGTTTTCTGATTTTTTTTCTTTAAAGGGGTTCACCTCACATTCAAATTATATTGATACAGTCAATATTATTAAAGATTTCAATCCTGAATTTGCAATAATTACCTCAAGTAAAAACTACGATAAATTAAAAAATGTTGATTTTGGAAAAAATATAACTACCAGAATTTTTAATGGACTTGACTCTGCCTGTGATATTTTAAAAAATGAAGATTTTGATATTGTGCTTAATGCTGTTGTTGGGGGGGCGGGTTTAAAAATTACATGGACCTCTGTCCTGTATCAGAAACGTCTTTGTCTGGCAAACAAAGAAAGTCTGGTTATTGCCGGGGAGTTTGTAATAGCGGCAGCCAGAAAAAACAATATTGAAATTATCCCTGTGGACAGCGAACATTCTGCAATATTTCAATGTAGCGAAGCTGGTCGATTTAATGAAATAGATAAACTTTGGCTTACTGCCTCTGGTGGTCCGTTTTTAAACAGAAAAAACAACTTCGAATCTATAACCCCGGCCGACGCTCTAAAACACCCTAACTGGGTAATGGGAAATAAAATAACAATAGACTCTGCCACCCTTATGAATAAAGGTTTGGAAGTTATTGAAGCCAATCATCTTTTTAATATGAGTTACGATAAAATTATGGTAGCAGTACATCCTGAAAGTATTATTCATTCTCTTGTTGAATTTATTGACGGCAATATTTTTGCCCAGCTGGGCCCCTCTGATATGGTGGGTCCAATTCAATATTCTTTTACATATCCTGACAGGAAAAAAAACACCTCTCATACATTTAATTTATTAAAATGCAAAAAATTAACCCTGAAAAAACCGGATTTTAAAAGATTCCCTTGTTTGAACTTAGCCTATGAATCTGGACGTGCAGGGACTGCCGCCTCATTAGTACTTAATTCTTCTAACGAAAAAGCGGTTGAACTTTTTTTAAAGAAAAAAATAAACTTTATAGAGATTCCTCAACTTATTAATAATATGCTTGATAATTACAGCAGCCTGAAAATTAAAAATATTGAGGATATTTTTTACTATCATAAAGAAATTTTAATTAAAACAGAATATGAGGCTAAAAACTTTTATTAAAAATGAGAAGAAAATCAAAAAAAATTAAAATTAAAAATACGTATATTGGGGGTGGAGAACCGGTTACCACTCAGACAATGCTGACGACGCCAACAAAAAAAGTCGATAGTATTTTATGTCAGATAAAAGAGCTATCCAGCGCCGGCTGCGATATAATAAGGCTTGCCGTTAAAGATGATTCTGATGCAGAAAGCCTTAAAGATATATGCTTTAAATCCTCCCTACCTGTTGTAGCAGATATTCATTTTGATTATAAACTCGCTATTAAATCTATTTTGAGGGGAGCGGACAAAATCCGAATAAATCCGGGAAATATAGGTAGTGATAAAAAAATAAAAGAAGTTATTAAAGTTGCCTCTGATTTCAACTGTCCTATCAGAATTGGTGTAAATTCCGGAAGTCTTCCTAAAAAATACTCCTATCCAACCTCTGAGGCAATGGTTGACTGCGCGTTAAATTACATTGATTTTTTTGAAAAAAATAACTTTTCAAATCTTGTTATCAGTTTAAAATCATCTGATATAACTCTCACAGTCAACGCCTATGAAGAGCTTGCCCATAAATGTCCATATCCCTTTCACGCCGGAATTACCGAGGCTGGAATTCCAGAACATGGGATAATAAAATCCAGTGCGGGAATCGGAATTTTGCTCTGGAAGGGTCTAGTTGATACTTTCAGAATCTCGCTCAGCGCCCCTCCGATTGATGAAATAAAAACAAGTTTAAAGCTTCTTAAGTACATGGGGCAACAAGTAAATATTCCAGAAATAATTTCCTGTCCGACATGTGGAAGATGTGAAATAAATTTAATTGAGCTTGCAAACGAGGTTAACCAAATTACAGAAAACATAAAAAAACCTTTAAAAATAGCCGTAATGGGCTGTGTTGTAAACGGGCCCGGCGAATCTAAAGAAGCGGATATAGGAATTGCCGGAGGCAAATCCTGTGGTATAATTTTTATGAAAGGAAAACCTGTTGAAAAAGTAGAATTCTCTAAATTAATTCAAAGATTCAAATATTATTTAAAGCGTATGCTCTAATTCATCTGTTAGAAATTCTTTTACAGATTCTTCAATTACATCTCGATTATCAGGTTGTTTATTTAGTTCAAGTGCAAGAAGCCGGTTTTTTTCTGACTTCTGTATAGCCCTGTCCATAATAATACGTGTAGAGATATATTTGTTTCCTGTTTTATCAAATATTCGATCTAAAGGATATAATTTCACTTTCATACTTGTTCCACCTTTTTAAAAGATTTTTTAACTTTGTTTTATCAAAATACTTAGAAATAAACAAAAACTCTTTTCTAATTAAATCCTCGTCAATTTCTGAAGCTTTATTCCATAAATTTATACAACTATTATAATCATCCTTCATTAAAAAGGCAAGCCCACGTAAAAACATAAATTCCGGGGTGTGTTTGAACTTATCTTCTATCAGTTCAAGTTGCTTAAGCGCTTCTTCATATCTTTCGGTAAAAAGCAAAATCCTGCCCTTTATAACTATATCATAATCAGTTTTTGGTCGCTTATCAATTATATCACTCCATACAGCAAAAGCCTCCCGGGGCTTTTTAAGTTCCAGATGATTTCTTGCAAGCAAATTAAGGGCCTTAAAATCATCAGGTGAATTTTCAAGAAACTTTTTAATATGTTTAAGAGAAAGCCTGTAATTTTTATCCTCATCTGAAATCTGGGCAAGAAGCATATTGAAAAAATTGTTTTCAGGAAATAATTTTGTTGCCTTATGCCATATATTATAGGCAGCAGTATTATTATTTAAAATTTTATACAGGTTTCCAAGTTTTTTGTATATTTTTGCTGCGCATATTTTGTTTACGTTTTTTTCCAGCAGAGAAATTGCATCTTCAACTCTGCCAAGTCTAATAAGGTTTTCTGTTTGAAGAAGCAAAAGTTCTTCGTTAATTTCCCCTTTTTGAATAGCCAGCTCGGTAAATTTATGGGCCTCTAAAAAATTCCCAAGTTTATTTAAAACATTTGCATATTCATATGTTATTTCAGAATCACCTTTTTCTTTTTTCAGATATCTGTCATAGTATTTTACGGCCTCTTCATAGTTTTCCAGACGACAATACGCTCTGGCAATACTTTTTAAAAGAAAAAGATTGTTGGAGTTATTAATAAGCTCTGTAGTAAATTCCCTTATCATTCCATTATAGTCTTCTTTTTCAAAGTATTTTTTAGCCTTCAGTTTTAGTTTTTCCTCATAGCTAGATTCAAGTTCGCTTGAAAAAGCCTTTTCTTCTGTTTTATATAGCTGACTTTTTATTTCCCGATAGCGATTTAAATAATTAATATTCCCCGGGTCTTTTGAAAGAATTGTTTCAAGTTGATAAAGGGCCTCAGAAAAATCACCCTTTTCAAGATAATAATCGGCAAGTTTTTCCCTGAAAAGAAGATTATCAGGATAATCCTCAATTAATTTCTTAATTATATCAAGTGCCTCATTAAATTTTTTCATATAAAAAAAACTATCAGCAAGAAGTCCTCTCGCCTTCCAGTCTTCAGATACACGGTTTAGAATTTTTAAACAGAACTCGCTTGCCCTCTCAAAATTTTCAGTTAAATAATAAATTTCTGCAATCTGATATAAAACCGAGGCATCATTTTCATCAAAATTCAAAACCTGTCTGAAGTTAATCAGGGCTTTTTCAAAATCCCCGGAATTTTTATAGCTGAAAGCAAGATTTTTCAGAACTTCTTTATCTCTCGGGGCAAGTTTATTAGCTTTTTCAAAACTTCTAGAGGCATTAATGAAATCCTCTTTCATCATAAAAGCCTTACCAAGATTAAAGGCCGCATCAACATTATTAGGATAAATTTTTAAAATACTGCCGAAACATTCTATTGCTTTATCATAGTTTTCTCTGGTTACATAGATAATACCAAGATTATTATTTGCAACCTCATTAGAAGGTTCACGCGAGAGAATTTTTTTGTAAAAATTTACTGCACTATCATATTCACCGGCTTTATGGTAAACAATTGCCTCTTCTAATAAGTCTTTCGGGTTTATTGAATTATTTTTTGTTTCCATTAAAACAGCTCCTGCTCTATATTATTTTCAAGGTCTTTTACTAAGAAATTTCTTCCATCATATCTCGGACTCCAGCTTTCTCCTTTTTTTCTAGCCTCTCTTTCAAGCATGGATATACCTTCAATTTTTGCGTCTATATTATCAGCATAATGCAATATTAGAGCCTCAAGCAGCGCGGGCTTTTTAGGGGAACCCCATTCAAATTCACCGTGATGCGAAAGAATAATATGTTTAAGTAGAAGCTCTAAATTTGAGGGGAAGTTGGTAATTTTTTTTATTTTTTCATGTATCATGCAAATACCAATTGTAATATGTCCGAGTAATTTCCCGTAATCATTTATATCAATAACTGTTGTAAAATCATATTCTTTTACCTTACCAATATCATGGAAAAAAGCCCCTGCAATTAATAAATCACTGTTTATATGAGAATCCTCGTAGCTGCGTGCAAGCTCGATACATACTCGCATTACAGCGCATGTATGAATGACAAGTCCTCCAATTTTATTATGATGATAACCTTTTGCGGCCGGTGCTGTTAAAAAATTCTTTATAAAAGAGCTATCCTGCAAAAACAGCTTTATAAGTTTCTGTAAAAAAGGGTTTTGAACTTTTTCGATATTCTTTTTAATCTCATTAAATGAAGTCTGAACTTTAATCTTATCATAACTTTCAAGATAATACTGTGGTTTTTTATCAGGAAGTTTTTTTAAATCTTTAATTACAAACTGCAAATTACCTCTATATTGTGAAGCTTTTCCGGTGATTAAAACAACGTCAGAAACAGAAATATTCTCAGCCTGCTCAATATTATCCCATTTCCTTGCTTTAATCCTGCCAGTTTTATCAGAAATTTCAATATCTAGATACTGTCCGGGTTTTGAGGCAAAATCTTTTTTTTCTATGCTTGCGGCAACACCTTCGATAATAATATTATTAGACCCAGGTTTTATATCCTGTATATTAACAGTTTCTTCAGCAGACATTTTTGTCAGCCTTCCCTCTCTATTTTTTGTAATTCTTCTCTTGACTCTACTATAGGTATTATATGGTCAAATCTTGTCATTAAAAAAACTTTTTTTATCTGTTCATAAGGTTTATAAAAATATAGTTTTTTATGGTGTTTAAGAAGCTGTTTTTTTAAATATGTCATTATCGAAAGTCCGATGCTGTCAATATAATGAACCTCTTCAAGATTAACAACTATGGTTTTTGGATTTGTCAGCATTGTTTCAATTTTTGATTTTAATTCTACTTCATAATTATAATCAACATCACCTGTCAACTTTAAATATGATATATTTTCTTTTTCAAAAACTTCTATTTTTAACATGTTGTTATTATAAAACATTAAAAATTTTAATGCAAATCAATTAACAAATGAGCAGCAATTCTCAATGGACTTTTTTCGTAATGTTTTGCTGTCATAGCTCTAATCTGTTTCTCACGGCTTAAAATTATATTACTTCAAAAATAACCAGCAATTCTCAATTTAGCCGAAAATCCTTTAGTGGTCAGGCCTACACACTTTGCTTTTTCGCAAAGTGATGTCGGCGCTGACCCCATCAAATCAAGGATTTTCTCTATTTTCATTGAGAATTGCTGAAAAATAACAAAAAAAAGATTATTTATAAATTTCTTTTCTATGTCCAATTTTTAAAATAAGTAAATTTTTATTTTCAACTTTATAAATTATTCTATAATTACCTATGCGATATTTTCTATG
>JBNJGP010000067.1:0-15229 GCA_051747805.1 Candidatus Muiribacteriota bacterium | reverse complement strand
TGAAGCAACATCGGCAATCATATCTGTAACATCTCTTGATGTATCTTTTATATATTTAACAGCCTCTTCAGTAGCTTTTTCAATTCCACGCTTTATAGCAACCGGACTAGCACCTGCTGTGATATTTTTAATTCCCTCACTTATCATTGATTGAGCCAGAACAGTTGCGGTAGTTGTTCCATCACCAGCATCATCCTGAGTTTTAGAAGCAACTTCTTTTACAAGTTGCGCTCCCATATTTTCATATGAATCTTCAAGCTCAACTTCTTTCGCGATTGTAACGCCATCATTTGTGATTGTTGGAGAGCCAAATTTTTTATCAAGTACTACCCAGCATCCTTTTGGTCCCAACGTTACTTTAACAGCATTAGCAAGAGCATCTACTCCTCTCTCAAGCGCTTTTCTAGCTTCTTCGGTATAAATCATTCTTTTTGCCATATTATTTTACTCCTCCTGTTTTTAATTATTCAACAATTGCAAGAATATCATTTTCTGAAAGAATTAAATATTCTTTTGAATCTAATTTGATTTCTGTGCCAGCATATTTAGAAAAAATTATATTATCTCCTTCTTTTACCTGCAACTCGACAAGATTACCATTATCCATCATCTTGCCAGGCCCTACCGCCACGACATTTCCTTCCTGCGGCTTATCTTTTGCGGCAGTTTCAGGTAAAACAATTCCTCCGCTTGTTTTTTCTTCCGCTTCTTTAACTTCAACAACAACTCTGTTACTGATTGGTTTCAGTTTTGACATAATTTCCTCCTTCTTTTATTAGCAGCCGTTTCTTTGTGTTGCTAATATATTATTTAACACAGGAAAAAAAATGAATCAACATAATTTCAAGACATTTTATGGGCAAAAAAAGATTTTATTTTAATATATAGCTATTTAACTCTATTTTTTTTTGTTTTTCTTCTTTTTACTCGATTTAAAAAAATTCGAAGTCTTCAGTGGTCAGGCCTACATAAAAGTAAAAAGCTTTCAGCTTAGTAAAATCACCTAAAGGTGATAGTAAAGTTATCTATCGATAACAGTAAATGGTCTTCGACCAAGAAACAGTGTGAGAACTGCTGTCAGCTTAAGCTGACTTTACTGTCGATGATAATCGACTTTACACGACCTTCGGTAAAACGAGTGGTCAGGCCGACCTTTGTAAGCTTAAGCTCGGGCTCGGCACAGACCCCCCGTGAAATCAAGCTTTTTAAATATCTACAGGTTAAAATTTCTATTTTTTGCTAAACTCAACTTTTTACTTAAGTTTAGTTATTTTCTTTTTTGCTAAACTCAAGTTTTAATTATTTTTTCATATGCTTCATCAAGCTTTTTTTTCGAATTTTTATATTTTTCGTATTTCTTTTTTTCATTAAGCACAATTTTTTCAGGTGCATTTTCTACAAATTTAGTGTTTCCAAGCATTCTTTCAGAACGTTTAATTTCTGCCTCAAGTTTAGTTATTTCAACCTCAAGTCTTTTCTTTTCCTCTTCAAGGTCAATAAACTCATCAAGATTACAAAACAGTTCTTTTCCCTCAACAATAATTTTTGAATAATTATCACAAAGTTTCTTTTTACTAAAATCTATATTACAGTTTCCAAAAAACTCAATATAATTAATTTCATCAGAACTGAAATCACAATCACTTACAATGACGTTAATTTTTAAAGACTTTTTAATTCCTGAATTACTTTTTAAGTTACGAATTTCTCTAACAGTTTCTTTGATTATCTCAAAACTTCTGACCTGTTTATCATAAACATTTTTCTTGATAAGCGGAAAATCATCATTTACTAAAAAATTATTATCATCTGTAACGTGCTTGTATATTTCTTCAGTTATAAAAGGCATAACCGGGTGAAGCATCTTTAATATATTCTGAAGAAGATAAAGTACTAGCTTTAATTTATTTGAATCCTCATTGCCCTCAGAATATATTTCAGATTTTACTCCCTCAATATACCAGTCACAGAAATCGTCCCACACATATTCATAAACAGTTTTAGCATATATATCGAACCTGAAATTTTTCAGAGCCTCATCAGCATTTACAGTTGTATCATAAAACCTCTGAAGAATAAACTTATCAAGTATATCAAGTTTTTCAATATTAAAATTATTATCTAATTTTTTTATATTCGAAATTACAAATCTGGATGCATTCCATATTTTGTTTGAAAAATTTCTTCCTATCTGAAACTTATCATCTGATAAAAAAACATCCTGACCTTGAGCTGTAATAACCATTAAAGTAAACCGAAGCGCATCTGCTCCATATTTTTCAATAATTTCAAGAGGGTCTATAACGTTTCCGTAGGACTTGCTCATTTTTTTACCAGTTTCATCCCTGACTGTTCCAGTTAAAAAAACATTTGAAAATGGTTTTTCTTCCATAAACTCATAACCGCTCATAATCATTCTGGCAACCCAGAAAAAAAGAATTTCAGGTGCTGTAACAAGAGTTTTCGTTGGGTAAAAATATTCAAGCTCCTCGGTTTTATCAGGCCAACCAAGGGTAGAAAAAGGCCACAGGGCCGATGAAAACCATGTATCAAGAACATCTTCATCCTGTGTTATTTTTTCAGATTCACATTTAGGACATTTATCAGGTTTTTTAGAACTTACAATCTCTTCATTGCAATTATCGCAGTAGTAAACTGGTATTCTATGACCCCACCATATCTGTCTTGAAATACACCAGTCTCTAATATTGTTCATCCATTCAAGATAAACTTTTTTCCATCTTTCAGGAGTAAATTTAATTTCTCCTTCTTCAACTGCTTTAATTGCTTTTTTGGCAAGAGGTTTCATTCTTACAAACCATTGTTTTGATAAATAAGGCTCTATAGTAGTATCACATCGATAACACTCCCCCACGCTATGAGGATGTTTCTCTATTTTTTCAATTAAACCAAGTTTTTTTAAATCTTCTACTATAACTTTTCTTGCCTCTTCCCTTTTTAAACCACGATATTTTTTTGGAGCATTATTATTTACTATTCCACTTTCATCTAGCACAAGTATTCTCTCAAGATTATGCCTCACACCCATTTCAAAATCATTAGGATCATGTGCAGGTGTAACTTTTAAAGCACCGGTTCCAAAAGATTTATCAACATATTCATCAAATATTGTTTTGAGTTTTTTCTCTGTAAGTGGCAGAAGCATATTTTTATTCTTTAAATGTGAATATCTTTTATCCTCTGGATGAAAAGCAACTGCAACATCACCTAACATAGTTTCCGGTCTTGTAGTTGCAACAGTAACATATTTATTTTCTTCTCCCTCAACAGGATACTTAATATGATAAAGTTTACCCGCCTGTTCTGAGTATTCAACTTCAATATCTGACAGGGCGGTCTGACATCTGGGACACCAGTTTATGATAAAATCTCCTTTATATATGAGACCTTTATTGTAATAATTCTCAAAAGCACTGAAAACAGCCTCGGAAAGCCCATCATCCATAGTAAATCTTTCTCTTTCCCAGTCACAGAAACAACCTAATTTTTTAAGCTGGTCTATAATATAGTTGCCATGATGTTTTTTCCAGTCCCAGACTTCTTTTAAAAAGCTATCTCTTCCAATATCATGACGTGATTTATTTTTTTCTTTTTTAATTTTTTTTTCCACCACATTCTGTGTGGCAATACCCGCATGATCAGTTCCGGGTATCCAGCAGGTATTTTTATTATGCATTTTCTCCCATCTTATTAAAATATCCTGATATGTATTGTTTAAAGCATGTCCCATATGAAGAACCCCTGTTACATTCGGGGGTGGTATTACAATTGAATAGGGAGTTTTATTGTTATCAACAGTTGAATGAGAAAGACTGCTGTCAAGCCATTCATTTAATATTTTTTTTTCATAATTGGCTGGATTATATTTTGTGTCCATACTTATTTAATGCTCCTTCTGAAATTTTTTAAGGATTGGAAATTGTCAGCGCATACTGTCCTAGAACCTGTACCTGCTCTTTTACATATTCAAGTTTATTCTGTAGTTCCTTGTTTTTGATTTCAATATCACCAATTTTTAACTTAAGGTCGTTATTTTCGTTGAAAATATTTTCCTGCTCCTGAAGTTCCTCTTTAAACTCTTCTATCTGAGCGTCCCTTTTTTTAATATTTTTATTAAGCTCTTCTATTTTTGAGTTTAATTCAAAAATATTTTTATCTTTTTCTGCAACTGTGTCTCTACTTTCTTCAAGTTTCCTTTTCAAATCGTCTATCTCTGTATCTTTTTCATATAAAAGCTCATTAAACTCTTTTATTTTGAGTTCCAGTCTTTTATTAAGATTTTCAAGCTGGTTTTCAGCTTCTTTATATAACTCCTCGGAATTTTTAAGCTGACTTTTCAAATCCTCAATTTCAATCTTATGATTATTTTCAGCAACCGATAACCTTGAATTCTCGCTACGTAATTCTCCAAGTTTTTTCTTAACATTTTCAAGCTCTTTTCTTAAGTTTTCTGCCTGTAATGTTATTTTTTTAACATCATTCTCATAAACATTTTTTTCTTTTTTAAGCTTGTTTACTTCTTCTTCTGCTCCTTTAATTTTATCCATTAGATTATCTTTAATTTTAAGAAGCAGTTCCTCTTCATCTTTTTTCATAGATGAATTAAAATCAGTTTCTCTGATTTTAGATTCAAGAATCTGTTTTTCTGTTTTTAAGGTTTCTACCTGAAGTTTATATTCATTATAGTTTTTTATTTTTTCTTTTAAATGTGAATTTTCTTTAATTAAATCATCAATATCAGAAAACTGCTTTTTAAGATTATCTACCTGGCTTTTATAATCATCAATATCTTCTTTTAAATCAGCATTCTCTTCAATAAGTTTCTTTTTTTCATCATCAATAGCCATTGTATCATTTGATTGACTTATTTCTTCTATGCTGTTTTTTAACTTTTTATTTTCTTCTTCCAGGTTTCTGTTATAATCCTGAAGATTTTTAATTTCTTTTTGAATAGATTCATTATCAACCGACTCTACATTGGACTGAGATTCCTGCAAACTACTTTCTAACTCTTTTATCATACTTTCTTTATTCTGCACCTGTTTTTCAAGTTTATCAATTTGATTTATTAATTCATCAGGTTTAGCTTCCACCTGTTCTAATTCTTTTATTTTCTCTTTATACTGCTGATTTTCATTTTTAAGTAATTTAATTAAATTGTCTTTGGTTATAAGTTGCTGATTTAATTTTTTGTAAAATTCGGCAGTTACGTCCATATAAAAAACCTCTTTTTAAAATTTATTGAGTAAAATTATATCATATTTTTTTTTAAATTTACAAATTAGAAATTTTATTTAAATAAATTTGGGAAGATTTCGCCTGAAAAGAATTAGAAGACCCTTCAATTACTTTTTTGAAAAGGTTTTCTGCGTTTTCAAAATCACCTGTTCTAAAATATAAAACTGCTTTATTATAATTAATTTCTGGCGAACTTATATGTTTTGTAATTTCTTCATATTGTTCAAGTTCATTTTTCATATAATTATTTTTTGGATTATATGAGGTAATATTATGTTTTTTATTATAAAGCAGAGCAAGCTCCATATGATATACTGGATTCTCTGTCTCCAGTTCAACAGCTTTTTTTAAATATTTTATAGCAGTATCATATAGATGAATATCTTTTGCTTTCCTGGCTTTTTCCATATATGTTGAGCTCTCTGTAGTCTCTTCGGGAATTTCCTTAAAATAAGACTGAATATCTTCAAGTTCCGAAAGTTTAGCGTCCACCTCGGCAATATGCTCGCCATATGAAAAAAATTTTTGATAGTTTTTGAAATTTAAAACTGCCTTTTCTAAATTATTAAGCCGAAGATAACTTTTTCCAAGTTTGTAATAAATTTCCCCGCCCTCTGCAGTATTAGAAAAAAATGATTTTATTTGTTCAAAAATTGAAATAGCCTCTTTATATTCTTCTTTTTCAAATAATTCTTGTCCCTTAGAAAATAATTCTAGGTTTTCTTCAATATTCTGGGCATAAATATAAAAAAAAGAATAAAAAATAATTACAAATAAAACAGTAGTTTTCTTCAATAAATAATCCCTGAAAAAAAGTTATTTACTTGGTTTAATTATAAATTTTATTGCCGTTTTTTCCTGCCCGTTAATTTCAACAGTGGTGAAGGCAATAATTGTAACCAGATCAATTCCTTTAGGCGCAACAAAGCCTCTGGCAATTGCTATTGCTTTTACGGCCTGGTTTACAGCTCCCGCTCCAACAGAATGCATTTCAACAGCCCCGTTTTTTTCAATAACGGCAGAAAGTGCACCAGCTACAGCTTTTGGTTTAGAATTTGCTCCAACTTTTAGTATTTCCATTTTCAAATCCCCCTAGCCTTTACTAATTTTAAAGTAAGCTTCTTTTGCAGCGTTTTGTTCAGCTTCTTTCTTGGAGTGTCCAGTTCCGTAACCAAATACTTTATTTGTTATATTAACTTCTATTTCAAAAATTTTATTATGATCTGGCCCTCTTTCACTTATTACTTTATAGACAGGAATTTGATGAAATTTTTTCTGACAGAATTCCTGCAATTTAGTTTTAAAATCAAAAAACTGATTTAAATCAATATTTTTTTTCTTTAAGTCTTCTTTATATATATTTAAAACAAATTTTGCGGTAGTGTCAAGTCTTTTGTCAAGATAAACCGCCCCAATCACGGCCTCAAGAGCATTTGCAAGAATAGAGCTTCTTTTACGTCCACCTGATTTTTCTTCACCTTTTCCAATTAAAAGATATTTACCAAGTTCCATTTTCAAGGCAATTTCATGGAGTTTTTCAGTTCTTACAAGATAGGCACGTACTTTAGCAAGAAAACCTTCGTTCTCTTTCGGAAAATTCAATATTAAATATTCTGAAATAATTAATCCAAGAACAGAATCCCCCAGAAATTCAAGCGTTTCATTGTCAATATCGGTTTCGTCACAAGAACTGTGGGTTAAAGCTCTTTTTAAAATAGTTTTATTATTAAATTTTATATTAATCTTATTTTCAAAAGCCTCAATTATGTTTTCAATCTGCATATTTATTTATTATTATTGTTGAGTTCTGTCCTCCGAATCCAAAAGAATTTGATAGTGCACAGTTAACTTCTTTTTTAACAGCCTTATTCGGCGTATAATTTAAATCACATTCAGGGTCAGGGTCCTGATAGTTAATTGTTGGAGGAATAACCCCCTCATTAATAGCAAGTAAACAGGCTAAAGCTTCAACTGCACCAGCCCCTCCCAGAAGATGACCGGTCATGGATTTAGTTGAACTTATTGAAACATCTCGGGCATAATCAGCAAATACACTTTTTATAGCCTTTGTTTCAAGTTTATCGTTAAAAGGGGTGGATGTACCATGAGCATTAATATAATCAATTTTTTCCGGAGAAATACCAGCCATATTAAGTGCCATGCTCATAGAGTTTTTTGCCCCTTCCGCATCTGGATGAGGCTGCGTAATATGAAAAGCGTCATCGCTAAGGCCATATCCAGAAACCTCACCATAAATACGGGCACCTCTTTCAAGGGCGTGATTTAACTCTTCAAGTACAAGAACGGCTCCCCCCTCTGCAATTACAAAACCATCTCTTTTTTTATCAAAAGGAGATGAGGCAATATTATATTCATCATTTCTCGTTGATAAAGCTTTCATAGAAGAAAAGCCGGCAACTGTAATCGGAGTAACTGTTGATTCAGCACCACCGGTAAAACAAACATCCAGCATATTATGTTTGATTTTTAAAAAAGCTTCTCCTATAGCATGGGTTGCACTTGCACATGCTGCAGTTACAACGTAGTTTGAACCTTTAAGTCCCAGATTTATTCCAACTGTACCAGCACTTAAATTTGATATCATCATAGGAACTAAAAAAGGGCTTACACGTCTAGGTCCTTTTTTATTATAAACCCCAATCTGTTTTTCATAAGTATTGAGACCACCCATTCCAACACCGAATATTACTCCACCTCGCTGTTTATTAATTTTATCCATATCCAGTCCGCTATCTTTATGCGCCATTTTTGAAGAGGCAACGGCAAATTGACAGTATCTATCCATTTTTTTAGCATCTCTTTTATCAATCCACGTAGTTGGATCCCAGTCCTGGACTTCACCGGCTATTTTTGAACTAAATCCTTCAGTATCAAATTTTTTTATAGGCGCTATTCCAGATTTTCCCTCTTTCAGCGCTTTAAAGTATTCATCCTTATCTATTCCGATTGGTGATACTACACCTATTCCGGTTATAACCACTCTTCTTTCCATATTTCCCCCTGATTTCTGCTGTATTAAATTCGTTAACTTTTAAAAATCATATCAAAAACTTCTTTAACACTCAACAATTTATTAATTTTATAAAAGTGTTTGCCAGAAAAAATTAACCCCTCATCAATATTTCCCTTTCTGGCGTTTTCAAGCGCCCTAATAATACAAAACTTATGCGAACAGTATTTAAGGCATTTAATGCACTCTTCGGGCTTCAAAATTTGAGGGTTTTTTTCTACTTTTTCAAGAAACTTGTTATTTAATGCTCTTCCAGGTAATCCAACAGGGCTTTTCATAAGCACCATATCTTCCTTTGAAGCATTTAAAACAAAATTTTTCCAGTTCATATGGGCATTACTTTCTTTAGTTAATGCAAATAAAGTAGCTATCTGAACTCCATCTACGCCTTTTTCAATAATATTATAAAAATCTTCTCTATCTCCAACACCACCGGCGCCTATAACTGGAATAGATACTTTTCCTAGAATTTCTTCAAGAATATCAAATGTTTTCCTATCTGTTCCAAGATGTCCGCCAGCCTCAAAACCTTCAACAATAATAGCTGAAGCACCAAGTTTTTCTGAAATCCTGGCAGCTTTAAGACCACTGACTATTGGAACAACAGGAACATCATATTTTTTTCCAAGCAAAAAAAGTTTTCTTGAAAATCCGGCACCCGCAACTACAAGGTCTATACCAGATTCCATTGCAAACGAGGTAATCTGTTCAAATTTTGAAGCTGCTACCATTATGTTTATTCCAACAATTCCAGAATCTCCAGCTATTTTTCTGGCAATATTAATCTCATATTCAAGTTCTTCAAGACTCATTCCCGAAGCAGCTACAAGCCCAATCCCTCCGTGTAATGCTACAGTTCCTGCAAGCTTTCCTGTCGAAATTCTTATAGCCATGCCGCCTTGAATTATTGGATATTCTGGTTCGAGTTTTCCTATTTTAAGGAGGGGTAGTTTCAATAAAATCTCCTTTCAAAAATAAAAAGAGGGAACTTTTACTTTGCCCCCTCTTATATTTTTTATTTTACGGGCAATTTTTCAGCAACTCTAAATTTACCCG
The DNA here is from genome assembly GCA_051747805.1 of Candidatus Muiribacteriota bacterium. Taxonomy (GTDB): domain Bacteria; phylum Muiribacteriota; class Muiribacteriia; order Muiribacteriales; family Muiribacteriaceae; genus JBNJGP01. The sequence continues at coordinate 5,883 of JBNJGP010000067.1, read as the reverse complement.
AAAATCCTTTAGTGGTCGGGCCTACAAACTTTGCTTTTCAGTAATGTCATGACGGCACAGACCCCTTTTAAACAAGGATTTTCTTTTTTTTTATTAAGAATTACTGGCAATTTTTTACCCTTGTGCATTTTCAATATATTTAACTGCATCACCAACAGTTTTAATTTTTTCTGCTTCTTCATCCGGTATTTCAATATCATACTTTTCTTCAAGAGCCATCATTATTTCTACAATATCCAGTGAATCCGCACCAAGATCGTCTATAAATGAAGCTTCTGGTGTCACTGCTGTTTCATCACATCCAATTTGTTCAATAATAACTTCTTTAACCTCTTCAAATTGTGCCATTTTTCTACCTCCATTTTTATATATATATTATTTACCTAATAAAGTCTTTCTGTAGGAAAGGCTTTATTTAAAAACATCTATAAATTTAATACATTGTCATTCCGCCGTCAACCGCAAGCACCTGACCAGTTACATATGAAGACATATCGGAACCCAAAAATAGACATGCTTTTGCAACTTCTTCCGCACTCCCCATTTTTCCCAGAGGAATCCCTCCTAAAATTGCATCTTTTTGTTTCTCACTGAGTTTTTCAGTCATAGCTGTTTCTATAAAACCTGGCGCAACTGCGTTAACACGGACATTTCTTGCAGAAAGTTCCCGTGCCAGTGACCTAGTTAAACCAATAACCCCCGCTTTTGAGGCTGAATAATTTGACTGACCAGCATTCCCAGTTAATCCTATAACTGAAGAAATATTTATTACACTTGAACCAGGATTTTTAATTAAAGTTTTAAGAGAAGCTTTAGTTACGTTAAAAACTCCATTTAAATTAACGTCAATAACTTTATTCCAGTCTTCTGGTTTCATTCTAAGAAAAAGATTATCTTTTGTAATTCCCGCATTATTAATTAATATATCGATTTTTTTAAAATCAGAAACAATTTCTGATATAACCGATACAGTGTTTTTATAATCCGTAATATCGAGGCAGTAAGTTCTGTATTCTCCATAGGGAAAATGAAAATCATCTTCGAAATTAATGTCTATAAGGGCAAGGTCTGCTCCTTTTTGTGCAAAAACTTTGGCTATTTCATATCCAATTCCTCTTGCCGCTCCAGTTACAACACATAATTTGCCATCTAACATAATTACAGCCCTCCTTCGTTTACAACGGATGAGAGTTTTTCTAAATCCTCAACTTTTTCAATATTTGAAACTTTAACATCTTTAGAAACCGCACTAATTATACCTGATAATACTTTTGAGGGACCAATTTCTATAAAATGGCTAAAACCATCATTTATCATATTTTCTACTTCTTCTTTCCATTTAACCTGACAATAAATCTGTTTAATCATATTCTGGGATATTTTTTCTTTTTCTTTTTCCTCAACAGCACTCACATTCATATAAACAGGTTTATCAGGAGTTTTTATTTCAGCATTATTAACAGCCTCTTTAAATTGTTCTGCTGCGGGTTTCATAAGCTCACAATGAAAAGGACCACTAACCTTTAATTTTTTAACTCTTCTTATTCCAAAATCAGAAGCTTTTTCCTGAAGATTGGCAAAGTCCTCATCTCTACCCGCGATTATAATCTGTTTTGGAGAATTATAAATAGCAATTGAGTAACCGGTTTCACTACAAAGCTCAGGCACCTTTGAAAAATCTCTGCCAATTAAAGCGCAAAGATGTCCTCCTCTAATTTTAGACATAGCCGCGCCTCTTTTTTTTACAAGCAGGAGCACCTCTTCAAGGTCAAGCACTCCGCCAGCATAAAGAGCAGAATATTCCCCGAGAGAATGTCCGGCCACCGCCTTAAAATTTCCAATTTTACCTTTTATTGCCTCAAATAAAGCTATTGAAGTAGTTAAAATAGCCGGCTGAGTAATTTCGGTTTTTTTCAGGTCTTCTGTAGTTCCATTCATTATTTTATCTGTAAGCGGAAATCCCATTATTTCAGAAGCTCTTTTATAGATTTTTTCTGCTTTTTCAAAATTCTGATAAAAATCTTTTCCCATACCGGGATATTGAGAACCCTGTCCTGGAAAAACTAAAGCTGTTTTCATATGTCACTCCCCTTTTCCATTAATTTTGGCAGCTCCTCTTCTAAAACAGGTAGTAATTTATTAAGGTCGCCAACTACCCCTAAATCTGCAATTTTAAATATTGGTGCATTAGGGTCTTTGTTAATGGCAATAACATATTTTGAACTTTCCATTCCCGCAGCATGTTGAATTGCCCCAGAAATTCCAAGCGCAACATAAAGTTCCGGTCTCACTGTTTTACCTGTTTGACCAACCTGTCGCTCCTGTTCACACCATCCATCTTCAATAACTGCCCTGGAGGCACCAACTTCAGCACCAAGTTTATCTGCAAGCGTATATAATCTTTTAAAGTTCTGACTGTCTCCCATACCTCTTCCACCGGATATAATAATATCAGCGTCTTCCAAATTAACAGTATGTTTCATTTCTTTTACAGTTTCAAGAATCTTAACAGCCCCCATATACTGAGATACTTCAAACTCTTCTTCAATAATTTTAACTTCCTTAGAATTTGATATTGGTTCTAATTTCATGACACCAGGTCTGACAGTTGCCATTTGAGGACGATTATCAGGACACATAATTGTTGCCATAATATTTCCGCCAAAGGCTGGTCTGGTCTGTAGAAGTATTCCTTCATCACAACAAATTTCGAGTTTTGTACAATCTGCTGTTAATCCAGTTTTTAAATTATTGGCTACTCTCGGTGCTAAATCACGACCAATATGTGTTGCTCCAAAAAGTACAATATCTGGTTTATATTTTTTAGAAATCTCTGAAACAACATGAGAATAGGTCAAAGTTTCATAACTGGCAAAAGAGTCAGAATCAACAATAACTACTTTATCGGCCCCATATCGACCAAGGTGCGAAGACATTTCTTTTATATTTTTCCCAATGCAAAGCACATTTACATCATATTTTTTTTCATCTGCAAGCTTTCTGGCGCAAGATATTAATTCAAGCGTAACATTTTTAATTTTATCTTCTTCAAACTCCGCAACAACCCATATATTTTTATAATCATCAAAGTTTTTCTTTTTTTCCTTTGTCTTCCCTTCAGTATATATTGCTTCAACAGGACATGTTTCAACACATGCTCCACATGTTGTACATTTATCATAAAAAATATAGGCTTTTTTATCTTCAAAGCCGATAGCATTATAAGGACAATGTGGAATACATTTTTTACACCCTATGCATTTTTGAGCACTAATTAAAACTTTCAAGAAAACCCTCCTAACCTTTTAATAAATTTGTTGCGATTACCAGTCTCTGAATTTCAGAAGTTCCCTCATAAATCTGAGTTATTTTTGAATCTCTGAAAAATCTTTCAACAGGATAATCTTTCATATAACCATAACCACCATGAATTTGAAGAGCCTTTGTTGACGCTCTTTCAGCAACTTCAGAAGCATATAATTTAGCCTGTGCCGCTTCTGTGCTGTATGGCATATCATGCTGCTTAAGCCATGCTGCTTTATATGTTAATAATCTTGCGGCCTCAACTTCTGTTGAAATATCTGCCAGCATAGTTTGTATTGATTGAAACCTGCCAATTATACTCCCAAACTGCTTTCTTTCTTTTGAGTATTGAACGGCAACATCTAATGCTCCCTGACCAATACCAAGACCCTGAGCGGCAATACCAATTCTTCCGCCATCAAGTGTCTGCATCGCAATCTCAAACCCCTGGCCTACTTTTCCAAGAAGATTTTCTTTAGGGACTTTACAATCTGACATAACAAGTTCGGCAGTTCCTGATGCTCTTATTCCCATTTTATTTTCTTTAACCCCGACTGAAAAACCCGGGAAGTTTTTTTCAACTATAAAAGCACACATTCTGCCCCTTTTTCTACGCTTTGTTACGAGTTTAGCGAAAATAATAATTGTATCAGCAACATCACCACCAGAAATGAAAATTTTATTACCGTTTAAAATATAATAATCTCCATTGTCTTCGGCAATCGTCTGTTGATTAAACGCATCGGAACCGGCTTCTGGTTCGGTAAGTCCAAAAGCTCCGAGTTTCTCTCCTCTGCACATCGGTAAAAGGTACTGTTTTTTTTGTTCATCACTGCCATAATACTCTATTGGCCAGCAGGCTAAAGAATTTACAGCCGCAATTATACCGCCAGTAGAAGCACATACTTTTGATAGTTCTTCTATAGCAATCATATATGTAATATAATCTGCGTCTGCTCCACCATATTCTTTAGGACATGTCATTCCAAACAGACCCATTTTAGCCATTTTTTTAACTGTTTCCCACGGAAATCTTGAGTTTTCATCTATTTCAGTTGCAATAGGTTCAACTTCTTTTTCGGCAAATTCTCTGATTGTTTTTTTAAACATGGTTTGCTGGGGAGAGAAACCAAAATCCATTATTCCTCCTCGTTTTTCTATTGTTAAATTTTTTCTTGAGCCTGGTAAATATTTTCTAAAATTTCCATACCCCCGGCGTCTAAAGGTTTTTTTTAAAAACTTTTACCATACTCAAATTGTTTATTAAAATCTTTAATTTTTTCCGATATTTTATTAACTATATTATTTTCTGCCATAAGAGTTGAAAATTTCACAGCATTTTTTATTGCAAAAGCTGAAGACTTTCCATGGCATATAACAACAGGTTCTTTAACTCCCAGTAAAAGCGCACCGCCATATTCCTGATAATCAAGGTCGGAGGCTATACTTTTAATTAGTTCAGGCGCTACTTTTTTATCTTTCATTTTTTTTAAAACATAATTAGAAAGACCTTCCATTGATTTTAAAACAATATTACCTGAAAAGCCATCGCACACAACAACGTCGGCAACATCGCCACAAATCATTGAATTTGTCTCAATATTTCCGATAAAATTTACATTTTTATTCTTTTTAAATTGAGAAAAAACTAACTGATAAAGTTTACTTCCTTTTTTGGATTCAGTCCCTATGTTTAAAAGTCCTACTTTCGGGTCTGCATTCTCCATACCAAGTAATATTTTAGAATAAACTGCCCCTAAAATTGCAAATTGATGAAAATGTACTGGTCGGCAGTCAGAATTTGCACCCACATCAAGTAGTATAACCGGCTTTTTCAGCGTAGGTAAAGCCACAGCAATAGCCGGTCTTTCAACACCCTCAGATTTACCAACTTTCATAAAACTTTCCGCAACTACTTTACCTGTGTTTCCAGCAGAAATAAAAACATCGCCTTTTTTTTCCTTGAGAAGCTGCAGTCCTCTTCCAATACAGGTATTAGAGTTTCTTTTTATTTTATATTCCTCTTCTTTAATGAATTTAACATTCTCAAATGATACTCTATCATTATCTTTAATATCATTCAAGAAATACTCTGATTTTTCTTCATCGCCGACAAGAATAAAATTTAAATTTTTATTTTCCTGTAAAGCTAGCTTAACACCCTTAATAGTTTCTTCTGGAGCGTTATCCCCGCCCATTATATCAATTATAACAGTATTAGCCATTATTCCTTAACTTTTAATACTTGTTTTCCATTATAATTACCACAGGCAAGACAAACTTTATGTGGTTGTACTGGCTGGCCACAATCAGGATTAGAACAAATTGCAAATTTTTCGTTTAAATTAGCCTTCCAGTTAGCTCTTCTTTTATCTCTTCTACTTTTTGAATGTCTGCTTATTGGATTAGCCATAAATTCCTCCTAAATTCTTTCTTAATAGTTCTTTATTAGTTAATATAGATTTTAACTTGAGTTTAGTCAATTTTTTAAAAAGGCTTTTGTGGTCAGGCCTACATAAAAGTAAAAAGCTTTCAGCTTAGTAAAATCACCTAAAGGTGATAGTAAAGTTATCTAACGAT
>JBNJGP010000066.1:0-15446 GCA_051747805.1 Candidatus Muiribacteriota bacterium | reverse complement strand
CCGATGTTTTAAGTGTCGGCGATAAAGTTAAAGTTAAGGTAATTAAAATTGATGACCTTAATCGAATTAATTTGTCAATGAAAGCTGTTTCGGAGGAATAATTAATTTATGAGTGTTGGATTAAAAATAGACTACGGTTTTGATGAGGACATTGCAATATTGAATTTTTCGGGCGACCTTGATATGAATTCAATTCATAAGGCATATGATGCTGTAGATGAAACTGTTGACCGCGGTTATGTTAAAATAATTTTTAATCTTGAAAATCTCGGTTTTATTGATTCCACCGGACTTGGTTTTTTTACAGGAAGTTTAAAAAAGTTGAAGGAGAAAAACGGCGAGCTGAAGCTGTGCTCTCCTTCAGCTTATATAAAAAGAATTTTCAACCTGATACATATGGATTATTTTCTTGAGATATTCGATGATAAAATTAACGCTCTGAACCGTTTTAAAACAAAAAAAGACGACCATATTTCCAAATGGCAAAAAGCTGTTGAGGTTAATCCTGCATATGCCGACGCTCATTATCAGCTGGCACTTGCATATACAAACAACGGTTGTTTTAACGATGCCTTAAAAGAACTCGATGAGGCAATAAGAATCAATAATAAATATAGCAAAGCATATAAGCTTCGTGGGGATATTTTCAAACTGAAAAATAACCCTGAGAAAGCGGCCAATAATTATCAAAAGGCCCTAACCTATCACCCTGATTATATAGAACCTAAAGTTGAACTTGCTATTCTCAGCCAAGACGCTAATAAACTTCATGAAGTTGAAAAAATATTAAATAAAATATTAAAAGAAAAGCCTGGGTATGCTGATTATAATAATTATCTTGGCCGAGTTTATGCTGGATTAAAAAATCCTGAAAAAGCCCATATGTTTTTTGATAATGCTCTTAGAATAAATCCAGGTTTTGCAGAAGCCTGGCTGAACAAGGCAAAAATTGCTAAAACCGAAAATAAAGCTGAATCAGTAGAAATGCTTAAAAAAGCATTAAATAATTCAAAACAAAAATATATTGAAGAAATTTGTCAGAAACAATTAGATGAAATCCAGAAATAAAAAAGCACTTTGTGTATTAAATGGTAATTTATTAAAGGTAAATCAAAACTTTTTCAAACAATTTGATTTTTTTTCTGCCGCAGACGGCGGAGCTCAGTTTTTTAAAATACACAATATAATCCCCAATTTTATCGCAGGTGATTTTGATTCCCTATCGCCCGATACTCTCGACTTTTTTCAGGACAAAACAAAGATATATAAATTTCCTGTTGATAAAGATTTTTCAGACTGTCATCTTATGTTTGATTTACTAAAAAAAAATTATTCTGAAATATCGGAGCTTACAATAATTGGTGTCTTTTCAAATGTAAGAGTTGACCATTTTCTTATAAATTTAAACATAATCAGTCATTTTTCGGAATTTTTTAATATAGAAATTGTTGACGAATTTTTTAAAGGTTTTTTTATCATTAATGAAATGAGTATAGAGGTAAAAAAGAATACAGATATTTCAATAATCTCTTTATCAGAAAAATGTACTTTTGAAAAAAGCTCTGGGTTGAAATGGCCACTTAATAATATTGAAATAAAAAAAGCCTCTTCAAGAGGCCTTTCAAATAGAACTACCTCTTCCCGCATTTATCTGAAAATACGGGAAGGACATAGTTTTGTCATAATTCCCAGGAAATTTTAAAAAGCTGCCTTTTTCTTTAAGGTTCTCAAACATCTGGTACAAAGTTTTACTTTAACAGGTTTACCATCTATTTCAGCTTTGATTTTCTGAATATTTGGCAGAAATCTTCTCTTTGTCTTATGATTTGAGTGACTTACATTATTCCCGGTGACAGGTTCTTTTCCGCATACTTCACATCTTAAAGCCATAATTCTGCCTCCTTAAATTATTAATATGTCGTTAATTATATCAAAAGCTCACCCAAAAAATCAAACTTTTTTATATATTTTATAATTATCCCGGAAACCTTCAAATTTTTTCTGACAAATTAAAATAAAATCTGTTTTATTTGACAAATTCTGTAAAAAAGATTCTGTGCAAATAAATTCACCAGCCGAGGCCTCTTTTTCAATTCTGCAAATCAAATTAATATCAGAACCAAATATGTCTTTGTTATTAACAAAAACATTCCCATAAGAGGCTACAATTTTTAAATTAATTTTATGCTCATCTCCTGAATTTTCATTCATGCTTTTTAAATCTTCAAATATGGATTGGGAGCATTGAATTAATTTGTCTGTTTTTTCAAACACACAAAGTAGGCCGTCCCCGATTTTTTTAATCAGATTCCCTTCAAATAAACTCGTGTTTGTTTTAATCATAGAAATTATTCTTTGATTATCAACTTTTTCAGAAAAAGAATATATATAAATATACATAATTGCTAAATCTTTGCCAAACTCTTTTTTAAGCTCCTGATGAAATCCTGAAACCTTCTCTTTTATAATTTTTGTATTTTTTATTAAAGCGTCAATGTTTTGGGGATTAAAAATATTTTTACGTAAATCCTTCAGTTGCATTATTTTATTTTCATAATCGTCTGAATTTAAAATTCCACTTTTATGTAAGGTGTTTAATTTTTTTCCTTCAAGTTTAAAATAATCAACCTTCTGCTTTTTAATAAAGTTATATCTTTTAATCAAATTTTTTATTTTTTCCTTTAATTCCGGTGGCATATATTGAAAAATAACCATTTTTTCATTTTTCAGTTTAAAACAGTACTTTCCATCAGCCATAAAATAATCTTGAATAAAATCATATGAAATATTAAAATACCTGTAAGTTTTGGTCTGCCCTGGCGGTCTTGCAATAATAAAAAACGAATCTTTTGAAAAAATTGTTAAAATATAAAGATGCTCAGGTTCTATTCCAACTAATATATTATAATAATAATTCTCTATACTTTTTTTTAAATTAAATTTAGACAAACCATTCAGGGTTAATAAATCAACACTTCTTTTTAAATTATAAATAGAAACTACATCAGGATTTCTGGTAGATATAAAAGCACAGTAAGGTTTAATTTTAATTATATTTTTCAGCATCTCCCTGAAATCTCTACGTAAATAATTAAGAAAGGGAATATTTTCAAAAAAAGGGTCTATTATTTTTTCTCTGAACTCTTCTGCAAGCTCTCTATTTAATTTTAATAATGAATAAGCCTGCTCCACTTCATATGAGCTGATAGAAGGTTCTCTATCCTCTTTTTTTTCCTTATTATCTTCTTCCTGTTCTTTATTTTTTCCTTTAACCTCTTTCATTATATCTGAAAAATTATACTCTTTACTTAAATCTTCTTTTATCTTTTTAACAACTTTAAAAATCTGCTTGTTTTCTGATTCTAATTCAAGTATTTTATCATAGAACTTATTCATCTCGTCGTGTTTTTTACGGGGTATTTTTAAATTTGAAAGTTCTTTTAAAAAAGTAAGTTTTTTTGTATTATTATTTAAAATAGAATATTTAGTATAGAGTTTAATATAATTTAAATCTTTTATTTCCATTATTTTTCCTGTTTTTCAAGGTTTTTAAAGAAATTGCCAATATAAACTTTTTCCCAGCTTTTATAAAATTGTAATAAAAAATCTTTAGCATTCCCCTCAGGATGAATTTCACTGAAATCCAGAATTTCAAACGACCTGACAAAAACAACAGCATCTCTTCTTATAACAGAGTTTTTATTGTGAAATATTGCAGGAAAGTATGCTGAAGGAACGAACTTAGCCTCAATAGCAGCCTTCTGTTTTTTAGTATCCCAGGCATCAATTAAAATCTCAAAATACCTAATATTAAGATTGTAACAGAAGTTAGTAATACTGTTTAAAATATTATACCAGTTACGATTTTCATAATTAAGCCAAATAATATTAGCCTGTTTTTCTTCATCAATCCATCTTATAAAAACTTCAATATTCAAATCCGGATTATATAAAACAAGATTAGGCTGCTGCAGAAAAAACCTGTCGTTAAAATCATATTCTTTTATTCTTTTCTGAAAAAGATTGTTTGCTTTAATTGGATTATAAATAGCCTCAAATGGAATTTCACGCAGTTTCAGATGTTTTTTTTCAGGAAGATTAATAAATTCAGGATTATCAGAAAATGAGTAGGTATCTTTTACAAGCCTGAAAAAAGGTTTAATTTCTTCTAAAATTTGAAGTTCTTTTTTTCTGTTTTCAAGAACACTGTCACGATATTTAACCATAATCGAATGTGTTTCAAACTGTTTTGTCTTAACAACATTTGGTAAAATTCCTATACATTCATAGCCGATTTTTTTTAAAATTTTCGCAGGAGCTACCTGATTAGTCCTGGTAGTTGAATATATTAAATCAACATCTTCCATATTATAGAAGCAGAAGTCAGTTCCGATTCGGGCCACATCAGTCATAATTGAATATCCTCTGATTTCAGCTTTTACAGCCGCCCCCATTACTTTTGCAATATTACAGTCAAAATTTATTTTCCAGAATACACTCGAAAAAACTTTATTATTTTTTTCAAGAATCAACCAGAAAACGGAATTATCCTCAACTGCTTCAAAAAACTTCTGAGCATTTGTACAAAAATCTATAGTATAGTACCCACGGTAAAGAGTTTTATAGAGGTCCATTATTTCAGGACAATCCGATGGAATAGCCTCTCTCAGAGTATAATCAATCCCACCGTATGTTAAAATTATTGGTTTAAAATTTTTATGCATTAAATATTCTCCAAATGTACTATACCTTGAGTTTAGCAAATTTGGCTAAACTCAAAACTATAAGTATTAGCCTTTTTATATTGCTTTAATTACAGAATTTAATTTATTAATAATCATATCTTTATTTGGATAATCTTTTATATAATCAAAAAAATACTTCGTTGTTTCAGATGAGTATTCACGCTGAGTAAAATTATAAATTAATATTTCAAGCAAAGTAGGGTTAAAAACGTTTTTTAAATTTTTAAATAACATAGTTAACTGCTTATCAGAAAAATTATTTAACATATCTACAACTTTTTCCATAAAAGACATATTAAACTTCATAAGTCCTTTAATAGCCTCAATTTTCAACTTAAAATCATTACTTTCCAGGTATTCTGGAAGCTGTTCTTTTATTTTATCATAACGGACATATATTAAACTATCCAGAGCCGTAGCAACAAGTTCTGGATTAGATGAGTTCAAATAATCCTTAACCGCTTCATAAACCTGACCGGCCTGATAAAACCTTGCTGTATATAAGGCCTCTTTAATACAATTAATATCATTTGTATGGCCTGATATAAACTCGAAATATTCAAGCCCCCTGTCCAGCTTTATATGACCAATTGTTTTAATTAAAATAGGATTAAAATATTTATTTTCAATGCAGGCTTCAATTATTTCTCTAATATTATTTTTTAACTTCAGCTTCATGAAGAAATTAAAAGCTGATTGAGATAACATTTCTGGAATATCTACAATACAATAATAAGCTAAAAAATCTGTACAGGCTCCACATTTTTTACGAGTGAGCGTATTAATAAAAATATTTAATAAATTATCATCCACCTGAAAATTCAGAAGCTGCTTAGAATATCCCCCTTCCAGAATAAGCTGAACCGCTAAAAACTTTAAATCTTTATCTTCAAGTTTAATAAGAAATTTTAATAAAAGAAGCTTTGGACCCATTTGCTCAAAATTATCTTCAATATAACTGTTAATCAGATTAATTTCTTCAATTGGATTGGCAGAACGCAGGGCTTTTACAATCCCACTTTTTATATCATCCTGACCGATTTCTTTTAAAAAATCACTCGCTTTTTTTATCAGATTTTTAGAAAGAATTTTACAAATAAAATTTTCAAGTTTTTTTTCAGGACTGTCTAAATTTTTAAAAACATCGCTTAATATTTTTTTATAAAGAAGAGGTAGATTATTATAAAGTTCAATTATCTGGTTAATATCTTCTTCTGTTTCAATATATCTTACATTTTTCAAGCTGTTAACAGCAATCTGAGGGTGGTATTTAACATTTTCTTTTGCAAGTGAGAACATTGCCTTCTTAAGAGAAGGAATATCAAGCGTCTGCAATGTATTTAAAATTAAAATCTTTTTTTGAATATTTAGCTCACCTTTTAAAATTTTTAATATCTGGGCTTCCTGATTATGGGTAATAATTGCTTTCAGACAAAGCTTAAAAGTATCATCCTTTACCATTGATAAATTTTTAAGAATAATCGGCACCGCCTGTTTTTCCTGAGAAGAAGCAAGTGCATATAAAGCAGTATCCGGATCCTGTTTGACATATTTTAAGGCAGTTTTAATATATTTTTCAGAAAGATTACATAATAACCCAAGTGAATATTTGAAAATAGTTTTATCGGTAAGATATTCCTGAAGTATTTTTTCCAGAATTACCATATCAACTTTAAGTTCTTCATCAACCGCATGCTTTAATATATCCTTGAGCTCATCTGGATTCTGATGCATTTTATTTTCAATTACATTGTTAATATTAATAAATTTTTTGGTAATTAAGAATTTTTCAAGTTTTAATACCAGATCTCTGGCAATATTATATTTATCAAGATTTTTATAAATTGAATGAAGTATATCTAAAGTATCATGGTTATAATAATCATTAACCAGGATAAATTTTAGAACTTTTTCAACTATAATCATATTATTAATTTAATCCCCGCATAAAAAATAATTTCTTACAAACATAATGCTATTTATAATCAGTATAACAGAAAGTTATTTATTTTTTCATCTATTTTATCAAAGTTTTTATTTTTCATTTTATTAACATAAGAAATAAAGTTTTTAATAACACTGTTAATTAACTCTATATAAATATCGTCAAACAGCAATTTCTTTGAAACAAACTCATTTAAAAACCCGGAGTTTTCTGGTATATTCATGTTTTCAGGCTTTATAATATTAATACCTGTGCTGAAAATAATATTTTGAATTTTCTCCCCTTTTGTTCTGGAGTCCGCCAGCACTCCCGCAACCTTTTTTTTCTCAATTAATAAATCATTTGGATATTTTATTTCTATATTGGATTTTAAATCGCATATGTTCAGAAAACTATCTAAAACACTTAGCACACCTGATTTAGTAATATAGTTGAGCGCATTAACAGAGAGAGAATCTGTCTGCCTGCACAACAAACTGAGATAAACTCCCATTTTTGGAGGTGAAAACCACTTTCTATCCTCAAATCTACCCCTGCCGCATGTCTGTTCAAGAGCTGCCACAGCGAAAAAAGGACAATCAACTTCGATTTTTTTTGCCACCTCTTTAGTCGAAGTAGTTTTTTCTAATAAAATATGAGGGATTTCAATTTTTTTCATGTTGTTAAGAAATAAGCTCTATACAAACTTTTTTTCCGGCCGGCGAAGAATTAGAAATTATTGCCTTCAGCATATTTTTGAGTTTATCAGAAGCATTAAAAATTTTTTTAGCCTTTTTTATTAATTTTAAATCCCCCTTTTCGGCAAGAATTTTCACAAATAATTTCATTGAAAAAATATCATTTTTTGCCTCAAAATAATCTTTTATTATAAGCGGAGATTCTTCAATATCCAGTTTTAAAGCTTCAATAATATAATAGAATCTTTTAGGTGAAAGATTAGTAATAATATATTTTAAAGATTCAATTTTAAGTTCTTCATCAGGAAAATTTAAAACAATTCCAAGTGTTTCAAGCTCACTTCTTCCAAAACTTTTATTTGAAAAAAATATATACAGCTCAAGTTTATCAGCTGTTTTTTCCAGAGACTCCGTAATTGATAAAAAAGAATTATAATATTCATTCAAACTATAAACTTCAATTTCTCTACCCGGCATATTTTTTTGCAGAAATGAAATATTATCCTCTGTTAAAACAGTATCTGACGGAAGAATAATATTTCCATCATTATCAAAAACAGCCTCGTTAGTTGCGTCCCCCACTTCAAGTTTTATTACGTTTTTTTTCACATTTGTTTTCTGATTTTTTTGCACAGAAAAATTTTTTTTACCAAATTTTTCCAGGATTTTTTTCTTTCTTTCTTTTCTTTCCTGAATTTCTTTAACTATAGCAGCAAAACTTAAGGTATTATCCTTTTTTTCAAAATCTTTTTTATTATTATTTTTAATAACTTTTTTCCCTGTTTCAATTCCCATGCTATTTTTCAAAAGATTTAGAATATCATAGGCAGTATCTCTAGTTTCATCATTATTTGCATAATAAAAAAGAAGCTTTTTCATCTTTTCTTTTCCCAGTCCCTTAACAAGGGAAAGTATATATTCTTTTTTATCCTCATCAAGCACTTCATAATAACTGTTTAATGTAAAGAAAAAAGATTTATTTTTTTCTTTAAACATCTTACTCAGGTTTTTAATCGCAAAATCGCTTGATTCAAAATCTTCGTATTCAAATTCAATAAAGGATTTAAAAAGCTGTTCATAAAAAAATTCTAAATTATAATTTTTAATTCCCTTAAGAGTCATTTCTCTTATAGTCATGTCATAATACATTAAAAGAGTATTAAATACTTTATCTACGTTTTCATTTCTTTCTTTCGTTTGTAAATTATCAATAACAATCTGAAATGTTTCAATACTCTGTGAAGAAGAATTTAATAATTCTTTAAGACTTTCATTTTGACCAGTATTAACTGCATCTTTTAAAGCATCATTTACTTTTTTGTTAAACTCCTCGCTTTTTTTTCTTTTTTCCTCTTCAGGATCCACAGCTTTTGGTATTACATAAACACTTTCGAGATTTTTTTGAAGAAACTCTAATTTCCGTCCGTCTATTTGGGTGTCTGAATCAATAATAAGCTGGTCATTACGATAAACAGGCCCAGCCATTTTCATACCAGTTTCTAATTCTAATGTGCTGAACTCGACCCCTTCTGGATGAACTTTATTTTGAAAAACATCCCTGTTTTTAGAATAAAAAGTTTTAGACTGTTTTGATTTTTTCTCAGGCTTCTTTTTGCCGTTTCCTGAAATATCTTGTTCAATATCCTCGACTTTTTTTTCAATTTCAGAAATATCTAAATCAAGTTTATCGAGTTTATCCATATTTTTATTTTTTTCTGCCATCTGTTTTTCCTTTTTTTAAGTTAAAAAAATTTGCTAAACTCAAGTTATTTATAATCTTTAATCAGTTTAGGATTTTCTAATGCTTCCACGCAAGCTGAATTTAATGCTTCCATTTCGTTTTCTCCGGGATAAATATGAACAGGAGCTATAAATTCAACTCTTTCTTTAATCCATGGAACAAGAAGATCTTTATCATGGGCTATTCCACCTGTAAGAATAATCGCGTCCACCTTACCTTTTAAAACAGCCGCCAGCTGCCCTATTTCCTTTGCAACCTGATACGCCATTGCCTGATAAGTAAGCAAAGCCTCTTTATCGTTATTTTCAGCCCTGTCCTGTATTTCCATAGCACTGTTAGTTCCAAGATAGGCTACCAGACCACCCTTGCCTTTTATTTTCTTTTTAATATCATTTATATCGTACTTTCCGGAAAAACATAACTTTACAAGTCCACCAATTGGTACTCCACCGGAACGTTCTGGCGAAAAAGGACCGTCTCCGTCAAGAGCATTGTTCACATCGATAACTTTCCCATTTTTATGAGCTCCTACAGAAACTCCACCCCCAAGATGTGCAACTATTAAAGAACAGTCATTATAATTTTTACCCAGATCGGCTGCCGCTTTTTTAGCGGAAGCTTTTTGATTTAAAGCATGAAAAATTGAAATTCTTGGAATTTCCGGGATTCCTGATAATCTTGCAACATCCTGCATTTCATCAACAACAACAGGGTCTGCAATAAAAGCATCACAACCTGCATTTTTGCTTATTTCATATGCGAGTATTGCACCAAGATTAGAAGCATGTTCTCCATACTTACCGGCTTTTAAATCTTCAAGCATATTATTATTAACTTTATAAACTCCGCTTTCAATAGGCTTTAATAAGCCGCCACGACCGATAATACCAGAGAATTCTCCAATTTTATACCCATTTTTTTCCAGAAATTGATTAATAATTTTCTGTCTGAAATCATATTGGTCAATAAGCTTGTCAAATGGTTCAAGTTCTTTTGCCTCATGTCTTAATGTTTCTTCAAGAAGAAGTTTTTTTTCCTCATAAACCGCAAGTTTAGTTGAGGTTGAACCTGGATTAATTACCAAAATTTTCATTTATTCCTCCCAATTATTTCAAAAAGATTGTTGAGTAACTTTTTATTTTGCTCCCTTGTACCAATTGTTATTCTAATAAAATTATCCATTTTATACATTTTCATATCCCGGACTATTACGCCTTTCTGCTGAAGTTTAGCAAATATTTCTTCACCATCCATTCCAGTATCAATAAGAATAAAGTTGGTTTCAGAAGGTACAAATCTGACATTTTTTTCCAGAAGTTTTTTATAAATATACTCTTTTTCTTTTTTTATCAGATTAAAACTTTTTTTAAAATGTTCTGTATCATCAATAGCGGCCGTTGCTGCGATTTGTGCCATAGAATTAAGATTGAATGGTGGTTTTACCCTGTTGAGCATATTAATAATTGGTTTTCTGCTGATCCCGTAACCACATCTTAAACCAGCAAGCCCATATAATTTAGAGAAAGTTCTAAGTATAATAACGTTTTTATTCGGATATTTTTTTACCAGCTCAACACTTTCAGGATAATCGGGATCTTCAACATATTCCTTATAAGCCTCATCAATAATAAGAATAATCTCATCGGGACAACCCTCAATCATATATTCCATCTGTTCACGATTCATTATTCTGCCAGTTGGATTATTAGGATTTGTAATGTAAACAAATTTTGTTTTATAGGTAACTGAATCAACAATACTTTTTGTATCATAGGCAAAATTCGAATCAAGCTTTACAAGAACCGGTTCAGCCTCCATTATTATAGCATTATGAAGATATCTGATAAACGATGGCCAGGGCATAATTATTTCCTCGTTTCTATGTAAAAAAACCATTGATATTAAGGAAATCAACTCATCCGAACCATTACCGGCAATAATGTTTTCTGGTTCTACGCCGATATTACGGGCAATTTTCTGTCTTAAAGCCGAAGCCTGAGGGTCAGGATAAAGATTCAGATTTTTTAAATTCGCCTTTATTGCCTCAACGGCTTTTTTTGAAGGGCCTAAAATATTTTCATTTGAGGCAAGTTTTACAACTTCAGATAAATTATGCTCTTTCATTACCTCATCAATAGATTTTCCGGCAACATATTCCGGTATCTGTGTTATTACATTTCGATGTAATTTATATTTTTCTTTTTCATTCATAATAATTACTCCCTTCCGCTGGAGCAAACAATAGCCAGGGCTATAGAGTTAAGTTTTGTCTTACTTGTATCTGCTCTTGAAAGCATAATAACAGGTGCCTGTGCTCCTGCTATAAGACCGCCACTTTCAGCACGAGCAAAATAAATTAAAGATTTTCCAAGTATATTTCCCGCCTCAATATCAGGAACAACTAGAATATCAGCCTTCCCGGCCACATCAGAAACAATTCCCTTTTGGGCAGCGGCTTCTTCGGAAACAGCGTTATCAAGGGCAAGTGGACCATCAACTATACAATCTTTAATCTGTTTTCTCCTGTTCATTTGAGTTAACAAAGCGGCTTCAACAGTATCTTTCATATCTGGATTAACCGTTTCTACAGCGCACAAAGGAGCTACTCTGGGAACTTCCGCTCCAATTGATTTCATAATAGTTGAAGCATTTTTAATTATTTCTACTTTCTGATTTAAATCAGGTTCAGGAATCATTCCACCATCAGTTACAATTCTAAGCTGATTGTCTTTTTCAAAAACCAGCACATGTGACAATATGTTTTTACCAGTTATACCTGTTTCTTTATTAACAACCGCCTTAAGAAAAGTTCCTGTTTTTATCTTTCCTTTCATCAGCATCTGAGCCCTATCTTTCTTTATTAACTCCACTCCCTTTGCGGCAGCTTCCTGTTCTGATTCTGCATGTACAAGCAGGGCACCTTTGAAATCAGCCCCAAGCTCTTTAAGTTTTTTTTCATCATCAATAAACACAGGCTCGGCCATTTGTTTTTCTGCAGCCATTTTCATTGCTTCTATAACACCTTTATCAGCTCCTTTTACAACAGCAATTTTTCTTTTTTCTCCCATTTTCTGAGCCGCTTCAATAAGGTCGTCAAAAGATTTATACATAAAAAATCCTCCAGGATAATTAGTTGTTAATTAGTTAATAACACACGCCGCTGCAAGTGCTATTGAGTTAAGTTTAGTTTCATCGCTGTCGGCTCTTGAGGTAAGAACTATAGGTGCTTTTGCCCCAACAATAATTGCTGCCAGCTTAACTTTTGCAAGAAATACAAGCGCTTTATATAAAACATTTCCCGCCTCGATATCTGGTAAAAGCAGCACGTCAGCATCACCGGCAACGTCTGAAACAATCCCTTTATGGGCAGCAGCCTTTTTAGAAATAGCATTATCAAGCGCAAGCGGACCGTCAACAAGACAGCCTTTTATCTGTTTACGATCGTTCATTTTAGAAAGTATAGCCGCATCCAGGGTAGCTTCCATACCAGGGTTTACCGATTCAACTGCACCCAGACAAGCAACTTTAGGAACTTCAACCCCAAGTGATTTCATTACTTTTGAAGAATTTTTTATAATATCAATTTTTGCATTTAAATCTGGCGCAATATTCATAGCCGCGTCTGTTACAGCAAGCAATTTATGATAGTTAGGAGTTTCAACTATGGCAACATGTGATAGAAGATTCCCAGCCCTTAATCCAAATTCTTTGTTTAAAACTGCTTTTAAAAAAACACCTGTTGAGACAAGTCCTTTCATAATCATATCAGCTTTTCCAGAAGAAACATTTTTTACGGCCTGCAGTGCGGCCTGACTGTCATCTTTTACGTTCTGAATTTCCCATGATGAAATATCAATAGAGTTTTTTTCGGCGATTTGTCTAATTTTTTCTTCATCTCCCACAAGAAGAGGTTCAACCACATCAGCTTTTTTAGCATTATCAACTGCAATTAAAACCTCAGCATCCTGAGCAACAGCCACGGACAAAGTTTTTTTATCTTCGCTGGCCTTTGCTTTTAATTCATCAATTGACTTAAACATATTATTCCTCCGAATTTATTTATTAATTTTTTCTAATTCCTCTGCAACACATTCCGGCACCATATCCTTAATATCGCCGCCAAAATGACCAACTTCCTTTATAGCATTAGAGCTTATAAAAGTATAACGATTATCTGCTGAAATAAAAACAGTTTCAATTTCCGGGGCCAGCTTTTTATTTATATGCGCCATTTGAAATTCATATTCAAAATCTGAAACAGCCCTCAAGCCCCTGATAATTACGTCTCCTTTTTTTTGCTTAACATAATCAACTAAAAGTCCATGAAAACTGTCAATTTCAACATTAGAAGCATCACCAATACTTTTTTTTAGTAATTCTAATCTTTTTTCTACAGAAAATTTTGATTTTTTATTAGGATTTATAACAACAGCAATAATAACTTTTTCAAAAAGTTCCGCAGTTCTATTTAAAATATCAAGATGCCCATTAGTTACAGGGTCAAAACTCCCCGGGTAAATTGCCGTTTTACCTTTTTTAGACATATTCTATATCCTCTTCTTCTCCTTTTAAAACTCTTTCAACTGCCTCTCCAAGTGCCTGTAATTCATTTTCTCCGGGATAAACATGAACAGGAGCAATAAATTCTGTATAATTTGAAATTCGAGCACAGAATTCTTTGTTATTTGCTATACCTCCTGTCAGAAGAATATAATCAACTTCTCCTTTTAAAACAGTTGCCATTTTACCAATTTCTTTTGCAATCTGATAAATCATTCCTTCGATGATAATTGTAAAATCTTTATTTTCTTTACTTTTTTCCATTATTTCTGAAACATTATTTGAACCGGTATAAGCTAACAAACCTGCTTTTTTAGTAAGATATTTGAGAAGTTCTCTGGGGTTATTATACTTCTGCGAAAAACACATTTTAACAAGTTGACCAGCCGGAAGCCCGCCTGAGCGTTCCGGAGAATATGGGCCGTCATCATTGGCATTATTTACATCAACCATTTTCCCTTTTCTATGGGCGCTTATAGTTATTCCGCCTCCAAGATGACAAATAATCATATTACTTTCTGAATATTTAATGTTTTTTTCTTTTTCAAATCTTTTGGCTACAGCCTTTATATTTAAAGCATGTCCAAGGGAAATTCTGGGAAGTTCAGGTATTCCAGAAATTCTTGCAATATCATCAAATTCATCAACAGAAACAGGGTCGGCGATAAAACTGGGAATACCCGCTTTCTGCCCAATTTCAAAGGCAATAATCGCCCCAAGAATGGAAGGGTGATCCGCCTTTACGTTATGCTCTAAGTCATGAAGCATTTTATCGTTAACTTTGTAAACCCCGCTTTTAAGAGGTTTTATAGGCGCACCTCTACCCGCAACTGCATCCAGTTCATTAATATTAATTGATTTATCTTTTAAAAAATCAATAGTTATTTTAGTTCTGAAATCTTTCTGAGAAATTGAATCTGAAAATTCATCAAGTTTTTCGGCTGGATGCGATATTGAAAACTGTTCAATAAGTTCATTATTTTCAATAATACCCACTTTAGTTGAGGTTGATCCGGGATTTACTGCTAATATCTTCATTACTATACTCCTTTATGTTATTTTTATTGACCTTTTCTAAACAAAAGGATTATTGCTTTTTTCATAACTTATTGTTGTTTCTTCTCCGTGTCCGGGATAAACAATTGTCTGCCCGTCAAGAGTAAGCAATTTTTTCTTTATAGATGATAAAATCTGATTGAAATCACTGTTTATAAAATCTGTTCTTCCTATTGATTTTTTAAAAAGAGTATCCCCGGAAAAAAGAATTTTATCGGTGAAAAGAGAAATGCTTCCAGCCGAATGCCCCGGTGTATGCAACACATTAAGCTCAATATTTCCAGCCTTAATTTTATCTCCCTCTTTTAATAAAACATCTGCCTTTTTTGAAACTACATTTTTTCCACAGAAAGTGGAAAGATTTTTTTCTGGATTATGAAGCAGTTCTGTATCAAATTCATGAATATAAAGTTTAGCAGAAGTTTTTTCAATAAGAAAATTATTAGCTCCTATATGGTCCATATGTCCATGAGTATTAATAATGGCCTCAAGTCTGCAACCCTTGGCCTCTATTTCGCCAAAAATGACCTCCCCCTCGTCGCCCGGGTCAATCACGACCGCTTTTTTATTTTCTAAATCAAAAAGAATATAACAGTTTGTATCAAGTTCTCCAACAACAATAGGTGTAATAATAATGTTTTTATCATTCATTTGACTTGCTCCCTTCATCCCAGACTCCAATATATGGGAGATTTCTATATTCCTGACAGTAATCCAGTCCA
>JBNJGP010000065.1:0-15469 GCA_051747805.1 Candidatus Muiribacteriota bacterium | reverse complement strand
CTCACCTCTCACTTCTCACCTCTCACGGCTTCTATCTGATTCTATCGGCTTAAAATTATATTACTTCAAAAATTATCAATAATGTTTAGAAACAGAACGGGGTCTGAGCCGAGCCTGAATTTAAGCTTACAGAGGTCGGCCTGATCACTCGTTTTATTTTGTAATAAAAAATAAAATTGACCATTGTATCTCAATTTGATAGTATAAATTAATTCTTGATACCCTGCATAATAAAAGGATTTTATATGAAAGAATTTTTACAGAAATTTGGGAAACTTTTTTTAATACTATTTATAATTGATGGGATTTTATCTGTTACTGATGATATAAACGGATTAATTTATGGACAGAGTTTTATATCATCCTTAAGACAGGATATTTCTTTTCTAGTTTTTGCAAATAGTTTTTTTCTATATTTTTTTTGCGGTATATTTAATTTACTACCCCATAAAATTTTTATACCTGTAACTTTATATGGGTTATTAGTACCGTTTATATCGGGTTATTTTACAATAAATTATTATACGCACCCTGATGCACAGTTTGGAAGAATTTCTAATTTTGACCATCATCTTGCCGCAAATAATTTTATAACTTATGGAATTATAATACTGATTTTTTCAATTATTCAAACAGCTATAGGTGTATGGGCCTGGAATTTATATCATAATAAAAAGTATGAACTTTCTGAGGATTTCTTTGTTCTTAAAAAATTTTTATTATTCGGCGGATTAAATGTCATTTTATTGTTTTTTTTAGTGCCATTTTTAATTTTAACAAATCTGGTATATACTGTAAATGAATTAACCAACGGCTTTATTAAGTCAGATTACTCAAATTTATACAGCATTCAAAAAGATTATGAAAAAGATAATACTAAAATTTCCTTAATCGGGATGGTGCATATTGGTCAGGCCGAATTTTATCAGGATTTGCTGCAGAATTTACCTGATGATAAAGAAATTCTGCTGCTTCAGGAAGGTGTTACAGATGAAGAAGAACTCCTGGAGATAAAACCGAATTATGAAGGTTTTTCCAAGGCGTTGGGGGTTGATACACAGGCAGAAAACTTCAGACTTGATCCAGATAAATATGATATTATTAATCTGGATAAAGATGTTTCTGAATTCTCAGAGACAAGTATTTATTTAATTAATCAGATTCTTGATGTTCTTGAAAACAGTTCAACAATAAGAGAGTTTTATCAGAATTCAAGAAGATTTGAATCAATGGCACAAGACCCTGAAACACTTTCTTCATTTTATGATGATATACTTCATGGCCGAAACGAGCTTATTTTAGACGAAATGGAAGAATATATTGAGGATTATGATTATATTATAATACCCTGGGGAGCATATCATCTGGATGAAATTGAATCATATCTCTATAATAATGGATTTAGAACAGTTTCAAGAAATAGAAGAAAAGTTATTCAATATTCAAATATAATAGCTAATATTTTTAATTAAAAAAGAGGTTTTGTTTTGCTTCAACAGTTAATTAATAAAATTACAGGTATTTTTTATCTTAAAAAGAAAATAAATCTTTTAGATAATATTAAAATTGGATTTTCTGCTGGTCGTGCCTTCAATAAAGTTGTTAGTATTTCAGGTTATCCAGAGCTTACCAGAATGCTTCAAAATGGCGAACCAGTTGCCCAGTCGCTAAATAAAACAGGACACTTAAGCGCAGAAGAGTTTGAAATTATAAAATTTTATGAAAAGATGGGAAAGCTGCAACAGGGTTTTGAATCCATTATTGAAATAAATGAAACAAAACTTGATTATTTTATAACACTTGCAAAATCCATGGCTTACCCGGTATTTCTTGGATTTGCCTTTATAATGATATTCTCTATACAGAATCTTATAATAAATGGGCTAACTTTTGGACTTATATTCCGTTTTATTTTTTTTGCGGTAATATATGTGATTGTAATTGGGGCAATAGTATCTATGCTGAATATGTTTTTTGGTCATTTTACAAAGCTAGTAGATAATTTAAGCTTACTTAAGTGCTGTGCTTCAACTGGTATAAATTTTGATACAGTTAAGAATTTTTTTAAAAATCCAAAAGCTTCAAATTATAAAGAAATCGCCCAGGGGTTTAGGGGAATCAGGCAGGATTTATTGCAGATGATTCAGGTTGGCGAAATGTCTGGTGAGTTGGAATCTACTATAGATAAAGCCTTGAAAAGGGTAAAAAAAGAACTTGATACAAAGCTTAAAGGTGCAGTTATTGTTGTAAGTATTTCATTTTATCTTGGTATTGTCTTACTTATAGTAATAAAAATATTTTCAACCATGACAAGTGTATGGGGACAGTTCTGATTTTAAGTTTACTTTAGAAAAAAATTCTGATAGTATTTTTTTATGGAAATCATAAAAAATAAAGAAAATGATTATAAAGATTTTTGTGAGGCAGTTAAAACATGTGCTGTGTGCAAATTATGTTCTCATAGAAAACAATCCGTTCCCGGGTCTGGCAATATTAATTCCAGGATTATGATTGTTGGGGAAGGTCCCGGAGCGCAGGAGGACGAGCAGGGCATGCCTTTTGTTGGCAAAGCTGGTCAGTTTCTTACCAAGGTGCTTAACTCTGTTAAAATTGAAAGAGAAAATGATGTATATATTACAAATATTGTAAAATGCCGGCCACCCGACAATAGAGAGCCCCATAAAGATGAAATTAAATGCTGTTCACCTTATTTGTTTTTTCAGATAGAACTTGTTTCTCCGGAAATTATTATAACTCTTGGCAATCCCGCAACTAAATTTTTTATTGACGACGCGTCTGGTATAAGTAAAATGCGCGGAAGAATATACGACTGGCACGGTATAAAAATTATACCGATGTATCATCCAAGTTATTTAATTAGAAATCAGGGTGGCGAAAAATACGATACTTTAAGAAAAGAAACCTGGTATGATATAAACTTGGTTAAAAAAAATATTCAAAATGAAAATTAAATTAAACAGAAAAATAATCAATATAAACCCGGATACAACTGTTGATGAACTTGTGAAAAAAACTGAATTTTATGGAAATCCCCTTGTTGTACAGATAAACGCAAAGATTGTTGAATATAATAATTATAATAGAAAACTGAAGGAGGGGGATATAGTAAAAGTATTTAATTTTGTTGGCGGCGGGTAAGAATTTTCTTTATTATTTTAGAGCTTAAAAATCCAAGCAGTACAAGAATTATTGTCCAGCCGAATATCTTATCTGTTTGAAGATTATTTCTACTCCAGTAAAGGCCTGAACCAATGCCGCTTTCCAGACTTAAAAGTTCTGCCATTGCCCCTATTTTCCATGCTCTTTCTATTGTTATTACTGCTCCTGATTTAATATAAGGTTTTGCTGAAGGCAGGTATATGTGTATTAATTTTCTGAATTTTGAAATTTTATATATTGTTGACATTTGAATTAAATCATTGTTTCCTTTAAAAGCAACATATTAAATAAAGTATTAAATGTTAAAAAAGGTGATGGTAATATAACTGGCTTAAAATTTATTGAAGCTATCTGCCATATTATTAATTATAAGTTGGGCAATTTGATTAGATTTGGCATTATTTACATTGACATTCTTTAAGTTTAATTTATTAGAAAGCTGTGAAAAGATTATATCAATAGGACCACCTCTCTGGGGAATGTAAATTTCTTTATTTGAAAGGTCTTTAATTGAAGTAATATCAGGATTAGATGAAATTAAATAATAATTACCCCAGACAGGTACACTTATCATATTTTTTAAATACATTTTTTAACTCGAGCATAAATAATCCTTTTATTAGTCTAAGCTAATTTTAAACATGAAAACAAAAAATTGTCAAAAAAAATATATCAGGATTCCTGTATTAAATAAAAAAATAATAAATAAGCTTGACAGAATTTTTAAAATGGATTAAACTAAATGATAATGATTATCAAAATCGAAAGGAGGTGAGTATTATGCCAGGATTTGATGGAACTGGTCCACTAGGACAAGGTAGTATGACAGGCGGTGGTTTTGGCGTATGCGGAGTTGATTCCGGAGAACAAAACCAGAATGACCCGATAACAAACAAGCCGGCTTATGGAAGAGGTTTAGGTTTAGCAAGAGGAAATGGCTTTGGCCGAGGCTTGAGAGGAGGCAGAAGAGGATTTGTCAAACAAAATATTTCTAATTCTGAAAATAATCCTGAAATATTACAGGAAAATGAAAATCTTAAAAAAAAGATTACGACACTTGAATCGAAACTAAATAGTTTAGAAGCCAAAATTGAAAAAAATAATAAGCTGGAGGAAAAATGATAATTGCAGTACCAACCACCGGAAATAATTTAGATTCCCTTGTTGATAGCAGGTTTGGAAGAACTAGAGGTTTAATTTTTTATAATACTGATAATGGCGAATATGATTTTATTGAGAATTCACAAATTGATGATTTGCCCCAGGGCGCAGGGGTGCAGACATCGAAACTTGTAATTGAAAAAAAAGCTGATGTTTTGATTTCAGGTCATATTGGACCAAATGCTTATAAAGTACTAGCTATGTCTAATATAGAAATTTTTTCAAAAGGATATGGAACAGTTAAAGAAGCGATAGAGGATTATAAAAATCATAAATTGTCAAAACTTGAAAACGCTGATAAACCAGGTCACTGGATGTAGGGAAGTATTATGAAAATAGCTATTGCAAGTGGAAAGGGCGGTACAGGCAAAACAACAGTTTGCGTTAATCTGCTTTATGGATTGAAAAAATATGTTAAAGATATTTTAATGATTGATGCTGACGTTGAGGAGCCTAATATCGCCCTTTTTTTTAAAAAGAGAAAAGAAAAAATAGAAAAAGTTTATTCCGTATTACCGGAACTCATTAAAAATAATTGTACACAATGCGGAAAATGTGAGAATATTTGTCAGTACAAAGCTTTAGTTACAATAAATAAATGTCCGGTTATTATTGAGGATTTATGCAAAGGATGTAAATTATGTATTAGAGTTTGTGAGGATAATGCTTTAATCGAATCAAAAAAAACAATTGGACAGGTTAGTTCTATTCAAACAGAAGATAATCTTAAAATTGTTTCTGGCAAATTGAATGTTGGTCAGATTCTAACTTCAACTTTGATTTCAAAAGTAAAGGAAAAAGCATTTCAAAAGAATGAATCAGTTTATCTAATCGATTCCCCGCCCGGAACAACCTGTCCTGCTGTTGAGGCCATTAAAGGAAGTGATTACGTTGTTTTTGTTGCGGAGCCGACTCCATATGGAATTAAGGATTTAATGCTGGCTATTGACCTTGCTCAGAATCTTAATAAAAGATATGGGGTGATTATAAATAAAGATGGTTACGGAAATAAAGAACTTGAGAATCTTCTTGTAAAAAAGGACATAAAAATTATTGGCAAAATACCATATTTAGATAATATTGCGCGTCAAAATTCAGAAGGAAAGATTTTATTTGAGTATAGTTCAAGATTTCATGTGCTTGCAGGTAATTTATTAAGAGAGGTGGGATTATGAAAGAAATTGTTGTAATCAGCGGTAAAGGGGGAACAGGAAAAACAACGATTACTTCTGCTTTTTCTTATTTTTTAAATAACAAAGTAATGGCTGATTGTGATGTTGATGCACCAGATCTTGAAATTATATTTAGTCCTCAAATAAAACAAAAATTTGATTTTTTCGGCGGGAAGAAAGCAACAATTATTGATAAAAAATGTGATTTTTGTGGTGAATGTTATCGAGTTTGTGCTTTTAAGGCAATTTCAAACTATGAAGGAAAGTATGTTGTTAATTCACTGGATTGTGAAGGATGTGGAGCCTGTGTTTATTTTTGTCCTAGAGAGGCTATAAGTTTTAAAAGAAATGTTTGTGGAGAATACTATAATTCTAATACCAGACTTGGTCCCCTAATTCATGCTGAGTTAATACCAGGAGAAGAAAATTCAGGAAAACTTGTGGTTGAGGTTAAAAAACAGGCAAAAAAAATCGCTCAAGAAGAAAAACTGGATTATATTTTATGTGATGGAACACCGGGGATAGGGTGTGCAGTTATAGCATCAATTTCTGGGGCCGATTTTTCTGTATGTGTTACTGAACCAGGAGTTTCGGCAATTCATGACATGAAAAGAATTTTAGAATTAACTCGACATTTTAATATTAAAACAGGAGTGATAATTAATAAGGCTGATATTAATCATAAAAAAACAGAAGAAATAGAAAATTTCTTATTGAAAAATAATATTTATCTTTTAGGAAAAATAAATTTTAATAAGGAGATTGTTCAATCACAAATTTTAAAGCAGACTATACCGGAATATAATTTAGAAAGTGAAACTTCAAAACAAATAGAAAATATTTTTAAAAAAATGATGGAGGAAATAAATGAGTAATATAAAAAATATTATTACAGTACTATCTGGAAAAGGTGGTGTAGGAAAATCAACAGTTGCTGTTAACCTTGCGGTATCTTTGGGTATGCAGGGTCAGAAAACCGCAATTTTAGATGTTGACTTACACGGTCCGTCTATTACGAAAATGCTTAATATTGAAGACGAAAACGCTCAATTTATCGGAGATAAAATTATTCCTGCCAAAGTTACAAGTAATCTTTATGCTTTATCAATCGGAATGTTTCTTGAAAATGAGAACAATCCTATTATATGGAGAGGTCCAAAAAAACTGGGTTTTATAAAACAGTTGATCGAAGATTGTGACTGGGGAGACTTGGATTATTTAATAGTTGATTGTCCACCAGGCACTGGTGATGAACCCTTGACTGTTTTTCAGACCCTTAAAAATTCCCAGGCCTTAATAGTTACTACTCCTCAAAATGTTGCCTTAATTGATGTGAAAAAATCCATTGAATTTTGTAAACAGATGAATATACCAGTTGTTGGAATTATTGAAAATATGTCCGGCTTTAAGTGTCCAGAATGCAATAAAACATATGATATATTTAAAGAAAATGGGTTAAAGAAGTATGTAGAAAAAAATAATATTAATATTCTGGCAGAAATTCCAATTGAAGCAGAAATTTCAGAACTTTCTGATAATGGAAAACCATTTGTATATTATGGCAACGAAGCATTAAAAAAAGAGTTTGAAAAAGTTGTTGAAAAAATATTGAATTTATCATCTGAAAAAAAGGAGAATATTATGGAAAAAAATATTGAAAAAATCGGAATTCCTTTGGAAAATAAGGCATTAAGTATGCATTTTGGGCATTGTGAAAAATTCTTTATTGCAGAAGTTGATAAAAAGTCAAAAAAAGTGTTGAAAACTTCCTGGTTAACTCCACCCGAACATAAGCCTGAAGTTATTCCAAAGTGGTTGAATGAACTGGAAGTTTCTGTTATTATAACTGGTGGAATGGGTCCTAGAGCAGTTGAATTATTCAAAAGTTTTAAAATTGATACAATTATTGGCGTTGAGGTAGATAAGCCCGATAACATTATTAAAGATTATCTAAAGGGCACTTTATCCAGAAGCACCAATGCTTGTAATCATTAGGAGAAGATTTGCGAAGTAGAAAAGGTAAATGTTTCTGTTGTAATAGAAATATTGAAAATTGCCTCTGGAAAACTAAGTTTGTTAATACAGGTCTGAAGTTTACTGTTCCAAGACAGGAAATTATAAATATAATGCAGAAAGCAGAAAATAGTCTTTCTGCCGAGGACGTAATTACTATAATTAAAAAAAAATCACCTGAAACTGGGGCAGCCACAGTTTATCGTACTTTAGACCTGTTAACTAAAATGGGGTTTTTACAGAAAGTTGATTCTGGAGACAAAATTTCAAGATATCAACTGAAAGGTAAGGAGCATCATCATTTTCTTGAATGTGTTAAATGTGGCAAACTGATTGAATATACATCTGATATCACCCATGATGAAAAAGAAATTTTTAGAAAAGAAGAAAATAAAATATCCAGAAAATATGATTTTAAAATAAATTATCATATTGTTAAATTTTATGGTTTCTGTAAAGAGTGTAAATAAAAAATAATCACATGACTATATTTCATTTGATTTTTCAAGGGCATATTTAGCGGCAAGAGGACCAAGAACTTCAAAAAATACACAGGTTGCCGCAACAAGAGTAACTATTTTATTCCCAATTAAAGCAGCTTCAGAACTTATTCCAGCCAGCTCCTGATGAGCAATTAAAGATAAACCAATAGCCAGTCCAGCCTGAGATAATATTCCCAGTCCGGCATATTTTTTTATATTTGATTCCACTTTTCCAATATATCCCGCAATATAAGTTCCGCCTATTTTTCCAGCAATTCTGCCAATTATATAGATAATACTGATAATTCCAACAGTGAAAACACTTCTTATTTCAAGATGGGCACCACCTAATACAAAAAATAACACAAAAAGTAATGGTAAATTTGTATTTAAATTATCCTTAATATTACGAATTAGGGTATTTTTCTGGGTATTTGCAATAAAAATTCCAAGAATCATATTAGTTAAAATAAAAGAAAGTTTAAAATTAAGACTTATTCCAGTTGCTAATAATACAAAACCGACGGTTATTACATATATATCACGTGGGTTTTTTAATTTAATAGCCAGCGCAGGAAAAATCAAACCCAGAAAAGATCCAAGAATAATGCTCCATAGAATTTGAAAAAACGGGGGAATTAAAAGCGCAAAATAATCCAGCCCGTTGCTGAATAAGTTGCCAGAAAGCATATTTACCGCAAATGCAGAAGAAAATCCAAATAAAATAATTCCAAGACCATCATCAAGACCTACTATAGAATATAAAACATTCGTAACCGGACCTCTTGCCCGGTATTCCTGGATAATTGCCACAGTTCCCATAGGTGCACTTGCAGAGGCTATTGCTCCAGCAATCAGGGAAAGGGGGAGGTCAGAGCTGAAAAGATAAATTCCAGCTGTAACAAGTATAAAAGTAAAAACAGTTTCAAATATAATCATTAACATGACACTTTTTCCCTGTCTTTTTAATTGTTTCATACTTAACTCAAGACCAATACCCAGTGCCACAAAACCAAGTGAAAGTTCAGTTATAAAAGAAAAAGTTTTTTGAACATCATGTGTTAAAAAATTTAAAAAAGAAGGTCCAAGTAAAACCCCGGTTAACATAAAACCAATTATTGTTGGAAGTTTTATAAATTTCATGCTTTTTCCAATATAGAAACCGGAAATAATAATTACAGCAAGAATCAAAAAATCTGGAACATCATTAAAAAGCATGTAAAAAACTGGACAGTTGTTCATAAAACTCCATTATCTCTGTGATTGATTTTATATTATTCCTCTAAATGCACTTTGTCAAATTTGCAAAAATATTTTTAACTATGTATAATAATTAAAACTTAATATAAAAAAGATGAGGATAAAAAAATGTCACATAATACGTCAAAAAGCTGGATAAGTATAACAATTAAACCAGAAGATAATAAAGATACTGAAAATATTTCAAGCATACTTTATGCTCTTGGTTTTTTAAGTCAGGTTTTTGAAACAGATGGTTCAATTATTATATATACAAGGAATAAAAACTATTTTGAAAAAATAAAAAAACATATTGATTCCTGTGGAATTTCTTTTAGGATAAAATCAAAAAAGTTAAATATGGAGTGGCAGAAAAAACTTCATGGTGATTTTACAGCAGTGGAAGCCGGTGATTTTGTTATTGTTGCCGAAGGTTATAAAGACGATTATAAAGGTGCAAAAAAAAGGATTATAATAAACCCGGCACAGGCTTTTGGAAGCGGGCAGCACCCAACAACCCATCAATGCCTGATGCTTATTCAGAAAGTTATGGAAAGGCATATTGTGAACTACTTTTTGGAACCGGGCTGTGGTTCCTCTATTTTATCAATTGCCGCAAAAAAACTGGGAACCCCATATGCAGAAGCTTTTGATATTGATTCAGATGCAATTATTAATGCTGAAGAGAATCAAAAATTAAATAATGTAAAAGTTAATACATTCTGTTCTGAAATAGTTCCTTTAAAAAATCAGTATGACCTTGTATGTGCAAATATTTTATCCCATGTTCTTGTAAATAACGCTGAAACCTTGATGTCTTATGTTAAACCTGATAAATTTATAATATTAAGTGGTATTGAGGATTCTCAGACAGAGGAAGTTTTTAAAGCTTTTAACAAATATAAACTTTATAAAAAATTAAGTTATGAAGGATGGACATCTCTTGTTTACACAAAAAGCCTACTCGCTGATTGAGGTTTTAGTAAGTATTGTGATTTTTATGCTTCTTGTAACGCCGGTTTTTTATTTAAGAACAACTGGTGGACAGATTGCGTTTTTAAGCAGTGAGGAAGCCTATACACAGCGATATTTAATTAATATATCCGAGGTTATCAAGGAAACCGGATTTGATAACCTGTCTTTATCTGATAAAATTGAATTGGAAAAATATAATTTTATTCAGCAGAGTAATAGTTTTCCTGAAATAAAAGGGTTTAAAAAACATGGAAACACTTTTATTGAGGTTATTAAGGAAAATCGGTCGCTGAAAAAAATCACGATTTCATGGGAAGATGAAAAGTTAAGCTTTAGATTATCTCCCTTGAGTCTATAGGAGTTATAATGGATAAAGAAAATTTAATTACAGTTGCAGAATCATTTTTTGGTCAGAAAGATTATGAAAAGGCTATTGATATTTGTCTTCAGATTCTTGAAAAAGATAAAGAAAATATACCGGCACGTCTTTTAATGGCAGATTCGTATTTTTTTAATGGGCATAAAGAGGGTGCGGTTGAACTTTATAAAGAGATTTCCAGGCTAAAAAAAGATGATTATGCTGTTAACTATAAATATGGTCTTTCACTAATTGCAACAGAAAAATATAAAAAAGCTCTTAAAATTTTTGAAAAAATCCTTAAAATTCCAAATCTTCCAGCAGAAAAAATCGGAAATGTTTATGGTGAATTATCTGAAATTTATTATCTGCTTGGCAACCCTGATAAATCAGAAGAAAATATTAAAAAAGCTATTGAGGAATCAAAAGATAATGCTGTATATTATCAGGGTCTTGCAAAACTTCAGTACATCAAAGAGAATTATGATGAGGCTGAAAAAATTTTTGACAAAATATTTCAATCAGAAGAGGACCTTGAAGTTGACTGTATTTTACTTTCTCTTATTAAAATTCAGCAGAAGCAGTACGGCGAGGCTCTTAAAGCGTTAGAACTTGTAAAAGAGGGAAATAATCATTTAAAGGCTAAATTAATTAAAAGTTTTATTTATTTTGCTCAGGAAAAAAAATCTAAATTTATAAAAATTGTAAGAGAATTGTTTCCTGAGCTTGAAAAATCCAAAGATATTATACTTTTTACAGAAAATGTCGGCACAATGCTTCTTCGATTTGATGAACCGTTGCTGGCGCTTAAATTATTTGAACTTTCACATAAAAAAGTAAATGATGATGAGGATATGGCAAGAAATCTACTTACAAGGGCAGGAATCCTCTATTACCTGAATAAAGTAAAAAAAGGGGATAAACTTTCTATGAAAGTTTCTCCTGAAAATCTTCAAAAAATCACAACAGCCCAGTATTTTATTGAAGGGGATTTGCTTCCTTATGCTGAAAAAATACTTGAACTTGCCCTGAAGGATAATTATAGTCCAGAAGATGATATTTATCTTCTTTACTATTATTTCTGGAAAAAACAGAATATGTTTGATAATGCCCTTGAATGTATAGAAAAAGCAATTAAAATTTCTGATAATGAGGATTATAATATTGAGAAAATCGAAGTTTTATGGGAAATGGGAAGACCTGATGAGGCAGGTGATTTAGCCGAAGAACTTGTAGAATTAACAGACAAAATCGCAATAAAAGCTTTCTGTTTTGAAATTCTAGGGGATTTGCATTTTGAGTATGGTCAGTTTGAAGAAAGCGCAAGATTTTTTGAAAAAGTTATAGCTTTGTATCAAAAAGAGGATGATAAAGTTGATTATTATATTATATTAAAATATCTTGAAACATTGTTTAATGCAGAAAAATATACAGATGTGGCTAAAATCTTTGATAAATATCCTGAATATTCAGAAGAACGCGAATTTATGCTCGTTAAAGCCCGTCTTTTTGCTCAAACTGGTTCAGAAGAGAAGGCTCTTGAAGAATATGGTAATTTAATTAAAAAATATCCTCATTTTTATATACCATACATAGATTCGGCCAATATACTTATTGAGTCCAGAGAAATTCAGGCAGCCAGAAGGATGGTTAAAACCGCACTTAATATAAAATCATTAAATGAAGAGGAAAGGGAATTTGTGCAACAGTACATGGATGAGCTTGAAAAAATTTCATTTGAAGATGATGAAGAATAAAGTTGTCTATAAAAATGCTTTCTATTTCGAAAATTCAACAGGTAAAATAAAAAAAAATGACATTTATGTTAAAAATGGAATAATTGAAAAAATAGATAAATCAATTCAAACTGAAAACCTAAATCTTATACAAAAATTAAACGGAGTACTTTTTCCGGGGTTTGCAGATTTACACGTTCATTTCAGAGAACCCGGCTTTTCCCATAAAGAAACCATTAAAACGGGGGTTGAGGCCGCTATATCAGGTGGAATTCATACTGTTTTAATGATGCCTAACACAAAACCAGCACCCGACAGTCTATATACTGTAGAATTATTTAATAAGTACAGAAAACAGTTAAATTATCCCGGACTGCTTTATTGCGGACCTATAACAAAAGGCAGGGAAGGAAGAGAGCTTGCCGATTTTAATTTTTATAAAAACCATAATATAAAATTCATATCTGATGATGGTGATGGGGTTTATAATGATGAACTAGCATTAAAGGCTTTTGAAAAAGCTGCAGAGTTAGACCTAACAATAAGTTCACATTGTCAGAGCAGAAAATATAACGTAAACCAAAGTGAAGCTGAAATTGTGATGGTAAAAAGAGATATTAACCTGGCTAAAAAAACAGGTGCTAAACTCCATATACAACATATTTCAACAGAAAAAACCCTTAATTTTATCCGAGAGGCTAAAAGTTCAGATATTAATGTTACTTGTGAAGTATGCCCGCATCATCTTTTTTTATCTAGTAATATAAAAGATTATGGAAAAAATACTAATTTGAAAATGAACCCACCGCTCCGTTGTGAAAAAGATTGCTGGGCTTTAATAAACGGGTTAAAAGATGGCTCAATAGATGTTGTTTCAAGTGATCATGCCCCACATACATATAAAGAAAAACAAGTTTGTTGGGAAAACGCACCATTTGGTGTTTCTGGAATTGAAATTATGGCCCCGTTGATTTTTTATGAACTTTATAAAAAACGTGATTTTCCCCTTAAAAAAATTGTTTCCCTGCTTTGTAATAATCCACTTAAAATTCTTGGACTAGAAAATATTTCAGAAATTAAAGAAGGGGCCGCATTCACTTTCAACCTGATAAATTTAGATAAAATTGAAAAGGTGGACATTGGGAAATTCAAGTCAAAAGGTAGAAATACTCCGTTTAATGGATACAGCATAATTCCCGTTGTTAACCTCTGAAATTAAAGAACAGACTAGAGGAAGCGGGTAGCGGGGTGAGTTTAAATATTGTATATTGACTTTACAATAACAATTTAATATTATTTTTTTAAATGAAACCTGTAAAATTTTTAAAAAAATTATATTTACCTCTCTATATTTATTTTGTAATATCTCTTATTATTCCCTTTTTTATAATGCGCGGTTTTGAAGAGTACACCAAATATGATTTTACAAAAATTTCAGGGTTTCTTGAAGAAAATAGAAAATCAATAAATTTACGTATAAATATGCTAATGCTTCAGAATTTACTTAATCGTCTTGAAAATGTTTACAAAGGTGAGTCAGATACAAATAGTATAGAAGAAATCAAAGAAATGATAGTAAGTTATTCATTGGAAAACATCAATTATGAGGATTTAGAAAAAGAAAACTTTTTAAAAAATAAAAGTAATATAGTTGCTCAGATAAGACAAAAATCCAAAGTTGAATTTGAAAATGAAACAAAGGACGCCCCTGAATCATCTAAACCGAAATTTGGTCGTATAAAGCTGGATGTTGGCGATAGAAGTACCGGACAAATTGAATTATCAGGGAGCCGGATAAACTCAATAATAAAAAATTTATTCATATTACCACGAGATAATAAAGAAACGCTTATCAGAAGAGAATATAAACTTTACAGACTTCATTTATTTATGTATTTATCAATTATAATTCTAACAATTTATTTATTCCCTGTTTATAAATACAAGTTTAAAAAAAAAAATTATAATATGAAGGTAGAGCAGAAAATTGTAAATCTTCCTTTTTTTATATTTATTTTATCATGGTTAAATTCATTATACTTTCTTTTTATTAGATATATATTTTTTTATATAGAAAATGCATTAACTTTCAGAAATGCTCTTGTCTATTTTTTTTCTGCGGTTTTATTTGGAAGTATGGCAACATTTATTAACTGTGGTATAACAACTTCGTATATTTATAATAAAATTGCCTGTGGTATTTTTTCAAAAAACAATAAATATAAAATAAAAAATGGTTATTCAATAAGTCTATCTAAAAGAATTGCCTTAATTATTTTCAGTCTGGGTATTGTTCCTCTTTTTATTAATATATTTATTTCTTTTTATTTTCATTTTGGTAGAATCGCTCCTCTGATTAATGCTCATAAAATAGATTTTATAGCACTTTTTTATATTTTTTTCCCAATGATTACAATTTTTACAGCCGGAATTATATTTTTTATTCCACAAATATTATCTATGTTAAGGGTTAAAAAAAATATTCAGCAACCGCTTTCGCGCTTAGTTGAGCATATGAATAAAGTTTCAGAGGGTGATTTCTCAACAAGGGCTTCTGTTCTTTCAGCAGATGAAATCGGAAAACTTAGAGGGCATTTCAACAACATGGTTGCCGGCTTAAACGAAAGAGAAAAGATAAGAGATACATTTGGTAAGTTCGTTTCTGTTGAAATAGCCAAAAAACTTATGGAAACTGGTAAAGTGAAGCTGGAAGGTGAAGAGCTTGATACAACAATCATGTTTACTGATATTAGAAATTTCACCCCTCTTTCTGAGTCAATGTCACCAGATAAATTAATTAAATTTTTAAATGATTATTTTGGCTATATGGTTAAACCTGTTTTAAAAGAAAAAGGTGTTATTAATAAATTTATAGGCGATTCAATTATGGCTATATTTTCACCTAATTTTGGGCTTGATAACCATGTTGATGGTGCCTTAAAATCAGCACTTGGTTTAAGAAAAGCTCTTTCTAAATTTAATAAACTGGAAAAATATCCAGTAATTTCACAGGGAATTGGACTTCATACCGGTAGTTTAATTGCGGGAAATGTTGGAACAACAGAAAGAATGGAATATACTGTAATAGGTGACGTTGTAAATATTGCCTCAAGAATTGAAAGTCAGAATAAAGAGTTTGATACAGATATATTA
>JBNJGP010000064.1:0-15473 GCA_051747805.1 Candidatus Muiribacteriota bacterium | reverse complement strand
TACTTGGTCGAAGACCATTTACTGTTATCGTTAGATAACTTTACTATCACCTTTAGGTGATTTTACTAAGCTGAAAGCTTTTTACTTTTATGTCGGCCTTACCACAAAAGCCTTTTTAAAAAATTTGCTAAACTCAAGTTACAGGTTAAAATTTTACTCAACTTAATATGTTAAAAAAAGTCAGAATAATTATTCTGAAATCAACTATAAATGAATAGTTGTTAATATAAATAAAATCAAATTTCAGCTTTTCTTCAGGTTCAGTATAATACCCACCAAAAACCTGAGCCATACCTGTTATTCCAGGTTTAACAGATGTTCTTATAAAATAACCAGGTAGTTTCATAAAATTTTTTTTAACAAAAAATTCCCTTTCTGGTCTGGGACCTACAATACTCATATCACCTTTTAATACATTGAAAAATTGAGGCAGTTCATCTATTTTGTATTTTCTAAGAAAATATCCGGTTTTTGTAATTCTTTTGTCATTTTTTTCTGCCAGTTTTGGCCCAGTTTTTTCCTCAGCATCCTCATACATTGTTCTGAATTTGATAAGTTTAAATTTTTTTCCTTTTTTGCCAATTCTTTCCTGAAGATAAAAAACTCTTCCACTAGAGTCATATTTAATAACAAAAGCAATAAAAGGTAAAAATAAAAACAGAATAATTAAAATAAAAATAGAAATAGAAATATCAAATAACCTTTTAAATAATTTTTCCCATAATTTAATTCTGCTGTTTGTAAGATTAATAAAAGGTAGCCCGCTTATATCTGAGAAAATTATTTTCGACTTAAAAGAATCTGCAAGTGTAGGATAAAGCATTAAATCCACTTTATTTATTTTTGCATACCATAAAAGTCTGACAACCTCTTTAAAATCTTTACTTTTTTCATCTGAAAGCAAAATAATCTGATCCACTTCTCTGTTTTTTATTTTATTTTTTAAATTTTTATAATTATCTTTTATTTGGAATATATTCAAGTTATTATTATAAAGGCGAAGCTCTTTTTTTAAAAAATTAAATCTGTCAATAGAACCTGTTACTATTCCAGTGTGTTTTATTTTTTTTCTCCATAAAAAGATTCTTGTGATAAAAAGATAAATTACATCTAAAAAAGCGGTTATTCCTATAAAACTTCTGGGCAACGCAAAGTATCTTAAATAAAAAGTAGTAAAAACAACAGTTAATGTTGAAACGACAGAAGCCTGAAAAGCTTTAAAAAATATATACGTCTTATCTTCATGAATGCTGAATTCATATAAGTCAAAAAAATAGTTAAAAAATACTTTATATCCTATAAAAAATAAAATTATATTATAAAAAGCCTCAATGTTCTCCGGAAAAAATAGGGTTGAAATTAAAAAATAACCGCTTGATAAATAATATATAATATCAACAAAAATTATTAGAAATTTCATTTTCCTTCCCTCTGAAGACTATTTACCCATTTAATAAATACAAGTATATGCCATAACTTATACGAATTATCCTTATTTTTACTTTTATGCTCATCAATTAAAAAATTTACATATTTATAATTTAAATAATTTTTCCATAAACTATTTTTTGTCATCTCTTTTTTTAAATATTTCCCAAGCTCTCCCCTAAACCAGGAGTTTAAGGGGACACC
The DNA here is from genome assembly GCA_051747805.1 of Candidatus Muiribacteriota bacterium. Lineage (GTDB taxonomy): Bacteria > Muiribacteriota > Muiribacteriia > Muiribacteriales > Muiribacteriaceae > JBNJGP01. Next base: position 13,841 of record JBNJGP010000064.1, on the reverse strand, counting down.
AAACCCTTTTTTGGTTCTCTTTGAAAATTTTTTTCCAAATTCTTTCTCTAGTATTTCTTTTAAAAACCTTTTGTTATCTCTTTGCTTAAAATTAAAATTAAATCCTGTATTTATAATTTCACTGTTAAGAAACGGAGCCCTGGATTCTAGCCCATTTCTCATTGTCATCATATCGACCTTTTTAAGTATATCAAAAGGCAAGTAAGTGTTAAAATCACAGTACATTAACTTTTCTGAAACATTGCCGGAAAAATTCTGAATAAAGTATGAAAATATATTTGTCTGATTTTCTGATATACTTTTTTTTGGTTCTGTTTCTGCAAAAAGTTTTTTTATTTCAAAATCATCAAAAATACAAATTATTGAAGAGTAAAAATCTTTATCAAGGCTTGCCTTAATTAGTCTGAAAAAAGTTGAATTTTTTTTATTAAAATTTAATATTTTTTTCCTTAAAATCTCGGGAAGAATCCGTATAAGTTTTATATAATTATTAGCCCTGTATCTTCTATAGCCACCAAATATTTCATCTGCCCCGTCACCGGAAAGTACAACTTTTACATATTTTTTGGTCCATTTAGAAAGAAAAAAAAGAGGCATTGCAGAAGAATCTCCAAAAGGTTCATCAAAATATAACATTTCATCAATGTTTTTTAAGAAATCTCTACAGGAAAAATAAAAATGATGATGAATTGTTTTGTATTTACGGGCGACTTTATAACTGTAGTCGCTCTCATCATAGTTTTTTTCTCTAAACCCAACAGAAAATGTATGAAACTGTTTATGCTTTAGAATTTTACGCATTTCCCTCACAATTAAAGTTGAGTCAATTCCGCCTGAAAGAAATGCTCCTACCGGGACGTCTGAAACAAGACATTGTTTTACACTTTTTCTTATTAATTTTTTTAAATTTAATATATTATCATCTTTTTTTTCTGTTTTTTCAATACTTTTAAATCTTTTTTTTACTATTTTATCTGTTTTCAAATCAAGTTCGAGTAAAAAACCTGGTTCAAGTTTATATATGCCCTCATAGGCAGTATAAGGAGCCGGGATATATCCGTACTTAAAAAAATCTTTTAAACCTTGATTATATATTTTTTGACTCTTGAACTCAAACAAAGCTTTCATTTCAGAGGCAAAAATATATCCCTGATTCCCCTTTGTGTAAAAAAGGGGTTTCTGCCCTGCAAAATCCCGTGCACATAGCACCCTGTCTTTTTCAAGGTCAATAAAAACAAAGGAAAACATTCCTTCAAGCTCTTTTAGTCCTTTTTTTTTGAACATAATTAAATGCTTAAAGAGAACTTCTGTATCAGAATCGGTATGAAAACTTTGATTATAATTTTTTTCCAGTCTTTTTTTTAATTTTTGAAAATTATATATTTCACCATTATAAAGCAGTATTTTTTTTTTATCCTCAGAAAAAAAAGGTTGTTTACCACCTTTTATATCTATTACTGATAGTCTTCTGTGAACAAGAAAAAGTTTTTTAGAAATATAAATTCCCTCTTCATCAGGTCCTCGTGAGGAAAGAAGCTCAGAAACTTTACGAGCCTTCTCTTCGCAATATTTTTTTGTATTTTTTCTATTTATTACTCCTAAAAATCCACACATATTCTTTTAAATAAAAGCTCAATACAGCGAATGTGATTATTGTCCCTGTATAAAATGCCTTTTCTCCTAACGTTAATACTATAAAATATATAACAGCTGTATATAAAAAACAATAACAGATTTTTAATAATATCTCCTTTGAAGAAGCAACTATTTTATTTAAACTACCACCGATTAAAAAAAAAACAAAAAGCAAATCCGAAAATACCTTCGCAATAATAATACCGTCAACTTTAAATGAAAAAAATTCAATAAAGAAAAAAAGCATTGATATATTAAATATTAAAGTAAAAAATGAATATAAAGCAAGCTCTTTATTCTTATTATAAGAATTATAATATCTAATAAATATTATCATTATAAAAAAAATTGGCAGATGCCATATACTGTATTTTAAATAGTTTGAAATGCGTTGAATTTCCTCAAAGTTCATAGTCTGTCCTCTATGGAATATTAAGCCTATTATATCTTTAGAAAAAAAAACAACAAATATACTGATAATAACCAGAGGGAAAAAAAAGTTTTTAATAAGGTCTCCAATTAGTCCCTGACTATTTTTTAAGTATTTGTTTCTTTGAGAAGAAAAAAAATTAAGTGTTGTTCCAGAAAATATAGAGCTGATTATACCACTTCCTGCTGCTGGTATCATAAAGGCATAAGTTAACAATACAGGTCCAGAACTAAATTCTAAGGCTATTCTATTGTTTAAAAAAATTATTATATGTGAAAAAAAAGCCCCGGCTGAAATAAATCCTGTTTCTTTTAAAAATTTACCAATTCCATTAAAAATGATTTTCAATTTAATTTTAAAGAAATCCAAATTCCTGCAGAATTTAATAAAAAATCTGAGCGCCTGAGAAAAAAATAAACTTAATATAATATCAACCTGAAAATAAATTAGAATTATAAATGTTAAAACAGCCAGAAAGTCAACAAGAGCATTTTCTTTAAATCTGCCCCGGGCCTCATATAAAATTTTAAAAAATACAGAAATACAGTTAAAAAATAAAATAAAAAAAATGATTTTCTCCATTGGAATGGAAAAAAAATTAAACCCGGTTAAAATAATTGTGTACAACAATGAAATAATAAAAAATAGAATTAAAATGCTTCCTGAAAAATATTTTCTATTTTTAAATTCTAATCTCGAGTAAAACGGTATAAAACCAGCCTGAAGTATTGAATCGGCAAACATCACAAAAAAAACCATCATTCCAGAAAGGTAGAAAAAAAAATTCAACTTTTCGTCAAAAACAAAATAATTTCCCAGATAATACTGTTTAAAAACATTGGCAAATTTTGTTAATATAACTAAAAAACCCAGCGATAATATTATTTTTATCTTTTTTTGAGACATTCTGTTTCCCGCTATTTATTCAGAATTTTTTGATTTATATTCAGTAATATTATTTTTTAACACTTTAGACTCCGGAAACTTTTTTACTCCTGCAAATAGAGTTTCTATTACTTTTTCTTTTAAGCGGAGCTGATGATAACAGTTGGAAAGGGAAATATAAAAAGCCTCTTCATCTTTAATATATTGCTCTTTTCTCTTAAGAATTACAATTGCCTGTTTTATTTTTTTAAGCTTAATCATTATTGAAGTTAAGTTTATTATTTCTTTAACAGAGGTTTTATTCAGGAAATACGCAATTCTGAAAAAATGATACCCTTTTTTAAAATCATTTTTTTTATAAAAATGTACTCCGACAGCTCTTATTGTTTTTAACCCATAAAAAACAATTCCCTGATTTTCTTTAAAAAGTTCATGCGCCCTGAATGCCAAGTATGTATCCTTAAATATATAATTTAATTTAGTTACTCCCGGATATTTGTTGATTATTCCATACAAAGATGGGTCCTTTTTTTTAAAAATAGAAAAAACTTTCCTTAATAACCCTTCATCAGCTTCGTTAATAATTGAGCATAAACATGTATTTTTATATATATAGTTTTCTATTACATTCAAATTTTTATTTATTTCCCATTTAAGTTTTTCTAATTTTTTATTTATAAATAAATATCCTTTATCAAATATTTTTTCTGAAGCCCCATTATACCCTATAATAACAATAAAAAAGTGGTTTTCGACAGGTTTTTTAAAAATATTTTGCCCGGGACTTTCCATTATCATATCATTGTATAAAACATATTTATTCCTTCCTGTTTGCTTGGCATAATAAAGAGCTCTATCTGCATTTTTAAAATCCGCCTTAAATGAATCCAAGTAAGTAGATACTGCTCCCATTGAAAACTTAATTGAAGGAAGATTTATTTCATCAAAAACAAGATTTTTCATTGTATTTTTAATGTTTAAAAAAATTGATTTCAGGCGTTCTGTTCTTCCTTTAAGGAGAAAAACAAACTCTTCCCCGCCAAACCTTCCGGCAAACTCGTCCTTTTGAATATTATCAATGATTTTTTCTGAAAATTTTTTTAATATAAAATCTCCTGTTTCATGGCCATAATTATCATTAATTTTTTTAAAGAAATCTATATCTGCGACACAGAAAAAATAGGGCTGGTCTTTGCTTTTTATTTTTGAAAATTTATATTTGAAAAATTCTTTTCTATACAATCGGGTGAGGCCATCATATTTAGCATATTCACAGTCTGCACACTTTTTTTTCATAATTATACCCTAATAGATTATTCTTCAAAACCACTTACCAGAAGAGAAATATTTAATTTTTTGCCCAGACTGGGGTCAACTGCGGCTCCAAATATTATCTCGGCATCATCCCTCACTTTTTCTGCAATTTTTCCTGCAATAGAGTTAACTTCCATAAGACTTATATCTTCAGGTCCTGTTATATTAAGAAGAACCCGCGAACCGTTTGATATGTCTCTCTCAAGAAGCGGGGATTCAATAGTTTTTGAAACAGCCTCAACCCCCCGGTTTTTACCTTCAGCATTACCAGTTCCTAAAACAGCCAGTCTGCTGTTTTTAAGTATTGTTGTAACGTCTGCAAAATCCAAGTTTATTATGCCGGGTTTATTTATCATCTCAATTATATTTTTAATATTCGAAGAAAGATAAGTATCTACAGATTTAAAAGCATCTTTTAGGGATTGATTTCTATTCATCATACCAAGAAGATTATCATTTGATAAAACTACTGTTGTATCAGCTTTTTCCACAAGATATTTTAAGGACTCATCTGCAATTTTTTTTCTTCTCTTCCCCTCAAATGCAAATGGTCTCGTAACTACCGCAACTGTTAAAATATTATTTTTTTTACACATTTCAACAAAAGGTATTATGGCTCCTGAGCCAGTTCCGCCTCCCAGACAGGCAACAACAAAAATAAGGTCAGTATCTTCAACAAGTCTCTGACTTGAAGAAAGATCCTGCTTCATTGAGAGATAACCAGTTTCAGGATTTGCTCCTGCTCCCAGCCCTCTTGTTAATTTTTCTCCAATCTGAACTTTAACTTTTGATCTATGATTTGCAAGAACCTGAGCATCCGTATTCAAGGCCATAAAATCAACACCAGTAAGATTGGACTCAATCATCATATTTACAACATTACCGCCTCCGCCACCGATACCTGCTACTTTTATATCAGCCTGCATAGAATCAGTAAAATCAATATTTTCAAACATTTTTACCCTCGCCTTTACAGTCAATACTTTCATCAGGAAGCATTACTGGTATTTTGTTTTTTATTAAGTATAATTTCTCGCATTCACGGCAGAAAAGCCCTTCCCTGGGTTTTGAAATAAAGCATAGTTCACCCCCGCATAAAGGACATGCAAGTATTTTTAAAAGCTCCTTGTTAATCATAGGGGTATTATACAAATAAATTTTCATATTATCAAGCTTGATATTTTTATAAATAAAGTTTAATATTCAGGATATGAAAAAAAAAAAATTTGAATCAATTTTAAATACTGCCCTTCAGGAAAAACCTCTTTTATCAGGATTTCCAATTTTAGATGAATGCCTGAACGGCTTCTGGAAAGAACTTTATATTTTATCAGGAGCCTCATCAATGGGGAAAACCAGCTTTATAACACAACTGTGCTGGAATTTTGTTCAAAAAAATAAAGATTGTGAAATTCTTTTTTTTTCACTTGACCACCCAGGTACTGACATAAGTTTAAAAATAGCCTGTCAAAGTACTGAATCTCCATTTTCGCATTTCAAAAATTTAAAAAATAATAACACACGATATGATAGAAAACTCAAAAGAAAATTAAAAACGCTTAAAAATTTATATAGAAACATCAGTATATTTGACTCTTCAAGAAAAAAAGATTTTAATTTTGAACAAATTCAGAATTTAATTGAAAAAAAGAGGAAGTTTTCTCCTGAATCAAAACTGGTTGTGGTAATAGATCAGTTATATTCTTTAATTGATAAAGATATTTCGTTAATGATTGAAAAAATAAAAAAAATGTGCAGATATTACGACCTAACTGTAATTCTTTCCATGTCGCTTCCAGGAGAGGCTGAAACTGCTAAACCGCGAAGAAAACATTTTTGCACTTTTCCTGATGTTTTTTCAAAATCCTATGTGTTCTTTTCAATATATACCGACTTTATTTTAAATTACGAAACCCCATTTCTTGAATGGGACTGGCAGCATAATAATACCCTGGTTCCAATTACAGAGCTTTATGTTCAAAAAAATAAAATTGAATCTTTCACAGGCTCTATTTTTTATAAATTTTATAATGAAATTTCAATGTTTAAGGAATGTCTTAAACCTGAAATAGAAAATTACAAAAAAATGGATGAAAATCTTGCTTATTCTGCGAAAAAAAAGAAAAAAAAGAAATAGAATAAAACTTTTTTTGATAAAATATTAATTTTTATTTAATCTGAATATTTCCATCTTTTATTATTATTTTTTTTTCACATTCAAGATTAAAACCTTCTTCATGACTAACATAAAAAACAGTTTTTTTGTTTTCTCTTACAAAATCAATAAGCATACTATTTATTATTTCAGAATTTTTTTTATCCAAAGAAGCACAGGGCTCGTCTGCAAAAATAACATCTGGCTCATTACAAAGTGCTCTTAGAAGATTTCCCCTCTGCTTTTCTCCAACAGAAAGCACACCAGCCTTTTTATTTATCTCATCTGTTATATTAAGCCTCTTTGCAATTTCATATATTTTCTCAATATTTGCCTCGGGTTTAAAAATTAATGTATTTTCAATCAAAGTCAAATCATTAAACAAATAAGAATTCTGATATATAGAGGCTGTTTTTTTTCTTATTTCTTCTCTTTTTGCCTCATCATTAATAACTTCATCATCTATCTTTATAAAACCAGAATCAGGAAGAGCAGATAATGACAGTAAATTTAAAAAGGTGCTTTTTCCGCACCCGGAAATACCGGTTATATAATAAAAGTAAGTTTCCGGAAAAGTTGCATTTATATTTGAAAAAAGAATTTTTTTTCCATAAATTTTACCCAGCTGCTTAATTTCATATTTCATAATTTGAATTATTTCCTAAAATTATATAAAATGTTATTCATGACCTCAGATTCAGTGTATAAAAAAATAATGTATTTAACAATAGCTTTTTTTTTTATTGTTAATTCTGCAATTTTATTTTTTTCAAAATCCATTCCTTCAGAATTTTTATACTCACTTAAAAAATACAATCAGGTCCAGAATAAAAAAAACATTATAAAATCTGAAATAATAAAAAACTCTCATAATAAAGACTTTATTTCCGCCTTCACCAAATCACAGAAACTACAGAGTTCCAATTTTACCAGGGATAATAATGTAAAAATTAATATAAACGCCTCTAATTTCCTTAACTCTGATGATACCTATGGTTTTTTAGAGCTGGAAATAGATGATTTTAAATTTTTTTATGATTTTAAAAGAGTTAGTCTTACCCCGTTTAAAAATGAATATTCTCTCTATACTTCAAATCAAATTGATGATACAGAAATTTTAAATAAAGGAGGCACTCTTACTCTTTCTGCGGAGGATAAGATTCGCCTACCCTCAACCTCGCCCCTGATATTTAATTTAAACTTCGAACAAACTGAGATTCTAAAATATTTAACCGGCAACGAAAGAAATGATTTAAATTTTTATACCGGTTTTGACTATCACGGTTTTTTCTCTATACTACTCAATCAGATATCCCCTTCCAGATTTATAATAAATGATTTTACTCCCGAAAATCTCAATAACTTCCATGCAAATCTTCACTCAAGAATACTTGAATGGAAAGAAACAGATGTACCAGAACCTGTGGACATTAAACAAAAAGAGTTTATTAATAATTATGAGGGAAATTCTAACAATTTTTTAGATTTCAGTTATTTCCTTCAAAGGGCTGTTTTAGTATCTGATAGAAAAGTTAAAATACCTTCCTATATTACTTTTCTTGAAACAAACGGTATAATGCTTTTTAGGAATGTTGAAATTGAACCTTCAAGTGCCGACTTAAGAAATTATGGTAAACTTACCATTTGTGCACTGGAACAGATGAACATTTCAAGAAACATAAAAAACGAGGAAGGAAATAATCTTATTAACTTTATTTTTTTAGGAGAACAGGCAACAAATTTTAAAATAAAAACTCAGAATATTTCTGCCTCAATTTTTTCAAGACACTTTCCTTATATTACAAGTAACCTGAAACTTAATGGGAATTTAACTACACAATATTTGTCCAAGGAAAATATTAGAGGAAGTTTAAACATAAAAAATAATATTAAAGAAGGGGAACATTATGTATTATCTTTTTCTCCCGTTATTTCATATTTCAGCGGAGATCTTTGATGGGCGATAAATTTATAAAACAGCTATTATTAATTACTCTGGCCTCACTTTTAATTATTCCAGTAATTTCAATTAGAAACAGGATAAATATAAATACAGAGTATAAAACAATTCAAAATTTTATATCCAGTTATCTTCTTTTTGATTTACATCAAAAAGCCCTTTATTCTGAAGATTTCAGGGATAATCAGCTCCCAAACTGGCATGATGATCACTTTTCTGAATTTGACGGAAATATTCATCTAAAAGAAATAAATGATAACTTTACTACATTTGAACTTTCTGTTAAATGGCCAAAGACGCCAAGCAATCTTGTGGAGTTTGATGAAGTAAAAATTAATACTAAACTTTTTAATGACGACAGGCACTCAGGTATTTTTTATGAATAAGCCAAAGGATATTAATATTTTATTTTTAGTTGTTGCCCTTTTATTTTCTGTTTTAACAATATTTTCAATAGCTGATTTTTTCACTGGAAGGAAAGATATAAACCATGCAATACCCGAATGGGATAAAGGTCTGAGAACTTTTATAAATGATTTTAAATCTGCTTCAGAAATAGTCGAATATGATGAAAATATTATTACAATCAAAAGATTTGTTAACCCTCCCAGACTGAACTCCTCTGAACCCAGCGCCTATATAAATTCTGTTGAAATCGAATATTCTATAAGACAAAATGAGCTTATTAGAAGAGAGGGAAATAATATCGAACATATTTTAAGTGATTTATCTGAATTTAACCTCACTATTGTGAACAACAACCTGGAATCAACCGAAAATATTAACCAGGCCTGTGGTTTTTCTGTTTTTGCTATTTTTAAAAAGTCAGAAAAAAAAGTTCCGGTTGAATTTACTTTTTTTTCTGAATATTTATATACTAAGGTCGTACATAAAGATTTTTTTGATTTAATAGACTCAAGGGACTTTTAATGTTTAAAAATTTTTTTTACTTTATATTTTTTTTAATATTACTTTTGTTTATCATCGGTTGCTCTGATGAAGAAGTTAATACCCCTATTCAATATCCTGATAAAAAGATTTCGGTTAAACCTGAATTTGAATCGCCAATGGAATCTTATTTTTCAAATCAGTCAATAGAACTTGTATCTGATACTGACAAAAACCAAATGGAGGTTACTTTAAACAATATTTCTGCATTTATACAATCCAATCAGTTCCAGAAAGCAATTGAACTTATAGAAGATGAGCAGAGGGCTGAATCTAACCCATACAACCAGCTTGTTTATCATCAGCTTAAAGCGTACTGCCTTAAAAAGTTAAATCAGAGACAAAGTTATGGTCAGGAGGTAAAAAACTTTCTTTCATTATATGAAAGACTTATTTCCTCTTATTAAAATATGTGATAATTTCACTTTGGAACTTCTGCCACACAAAAAGCCTTTCAGAATTATTATTATCTTCAACTGTACCACCTAAATCAGGGGAAACACTCAATACTTTATCAAGATTAAATTCTGAATTATAATATACGGCAATTTTATTATCTCCTGTAATATAAACTCTTTTATTGGACTCATAAACATTTTCAGGTTTTATTCCAGGATTAAGAACAGACTCTCTTTTATGAGTATTATAATCAATAACTTCTACTTCATTACTTGACTGTTTAACAATATAAATAACCCCTTCCCCTTTATAAATTCTTTTTGGACGATTTATTCCATCAATAGTGGAAGAAAGGGTTTTATTATTCAAATTAAAAATTTTTATTCTATCACCTAATCTGTCGGAGATAAAAACATTATCTTCTGTTATAACAAAGTCCGAAGGAACAAATCCAAGCGGAAATGAATTTACCGATAAATCGTCTTTTTCGGCAATAAAAAGAGTTTCATCACCTTTAGATAAAACAAAAATTTCATCGCCTTTACTTTTTACTATAAAAGGTTCTATCCCAACATTAACCTGATCCAATTTAATAAAGTTAGCTAATGAATATTTTAAAAGATAATTGTTAAGTCCATCAACTATATAAAGTGAATTCCCATCAACAGAGAAATCTGAAATTTCACCATTATAATCTATTACGGTTTCTATTTCCAGACTTTCTTTATCCATGCTATAAATTTTATTTTTATTTTCGTTTCTCATTAATATATTTGTATCTGTCTGTGCAATCATGTTTATCCTTGACTCAATATTTGTGTTTGCAAAGGGCCCGTCATTTTCTTCTTCTATGAGATTTATTTCAAAATCTTCTATATTGGCCCCATTTTCAACAAAAACACTGTCAAGAAATTTTTTATATCCAAATTTTTTCACTTCAACAGTATAAACATCCGATTCTATATTTTCTAGGCTGAACTCACCGTTTGTATTACTGGTTACAGAATTTGAATTAAAATTAATATCTGCTTTAACTCCATTGTCATTTGAAACAACTCTTCCCTTTATACTTGAACGTCTTAAGAGAAAAGTCGGAGTTTTAGATTCTTTTTGACCTTTTTTTACTTCAACTTCAAATTCTCTATCCTGATATCTCTGAGAAGAAATATTAATATTGTAAATTCCAGGTTCTATTCCCTTTATATTGTAGCCTGAGTTAGTTTCTTCAAGTACATAAATAACCCTGTTCCCATTTGTGTTTTTAATGTTGAAGTCTGGTTCAAATTCAACTTCACCCTCAAGGTTAGGTTCAAAAGAAACTTGTCCATATCTTGAAATATTATCAACTATTAAGTTATCGAGTTTATATATTTCCCCTTTTTCAATATCTGTCTGCAGCTTAACCCCAAAATTATCTGCAACTATTTTTAAAATATATGAACCGGGGTTTATATTTAAAAACCTGAAAAAACCTGTATCATCAGTTTTTTCAAAATATTTTTCATCTTCATTAAACAAAATAACATCAGCTTTTTTTACTGGATAACCAAAAACACTGAGTGCTTTTGCAGATAACATAGCCATTTCCGGATTCACATATGTTTTTTCTAAAGTTAAAGTTCCAATATCAAGAATTTTATCCGATTCTATCTGAACCTGCCTGATAATTCTATCATATCCAAACTCATCAACAACAACTTCATATGTTCCAGGAGCTAATTGAGAGTTAAAACTGCCCTCTTCATCTGTTAAAGCTTTCTGAGAGCCTATGTTTACCGAAAGTCCATATTCTGTATTTCCATCTTTAAATGTTATTTTTCCAGTTATTTCCCCAGGTTTTGACATAGTAATTTCTATTTTATTGTCTTCGTCTTGGACAACTTTAATTTTATCAACTGTTTTTATTGAATATCCATCTTTGAGGGCTGTGATTTTATAAAAACCGCTTTCAATATTTTCAACAGCAAAATTCCCCTCATTATCAGCTATAGCTTTAAAATCATAATCATTTTCAGCAGCCCTTAAAATATTAGAGCTATTGTCTTCTTCTTCTTCATCTGTTAAATTAATTTCATCTGTCCCGGAGGTGTTTGTTTCCTGCTCAAATAATTTATAAAAATAAATTTCTGTTCCTAGAGGGTCTATATCCCTTTCCTCAAATAATATTTTTCCAAATAAATTACCATTTCCTGGTTTATCTGTCTGATTTTGTTTTTCATCAATTCCAACTGTTGTATTACCCATACACCCAAATAAAAATGTTAACTTTATAATTATTATTAATAAAACAGTTTTTTTCCATTTGTACATAATTTGCTCCTGATTCTTTTTTTATAATTATCGGAGTTTGCCTAATATGGATTTAACTAAAATTTTATTCAGAATTTCTGTCCCGTGATTAAACCTCTTTACAAAAGTCTATAAAATCGATATAATCTTGCTTATGGATGATAAATTAAAAAAATTGTTAGCCAAAGTAAAAAGCTATAATCCTATTGCGGATTTTTCTCTTATTGAAAAAGCGTATAATTATGCTCAAGAAAAACATTCAGATCAAAAAAGAAAATCGGGTGAACCCTATTTTATACACCCCTACAATGTCTCTCTTATTATATGCGATTTAAAGCTTGACAGCGCCTCTATATGTGCTGCCTTGCTACATGATGTTGTTGAGGACACTGAAGTTTCAATTGAAGAAATAGAATATGAGTTCAACTCCTCAGTTGCTCATATAGTTGACGGAGTAACAAAGTTGTCAAAGCTTCTTTTTAAAACTATTGAAGAGCATCAGGCCGGAAATTTAAGAAAAATGCTTATGGCCATGGTTGAGGATATAAGGGTTATTCTTGTAAAACTGGCCGATCGTCTGCATAATATGAAAACTTTAGAACACATGAAACCAGCCAAACAGAAGGCCATTGCCAGGGAAACCCTTGAAATTTATGCTCCTCTCGCACATAGACTTGGTATATATATTATTAAATCAGAACTTGAAGATCTCTGTTTAAGATATATTGATCCGGAAATTTTTGCAAAACTTAAAGAAGAACTGAGTCGACAGCAGGAAGTGAGAGACAGATATATAAATGAAATAATAAAATCAATTTCTGATATTTTAAATAAAAATGATATAAAAAATTTTGATATTTACGGACGTACAAAGCATTTTTACAGCATTTACAGAAAGATGACCACGACTAATAAATCCTTAAATGAAATCTATGATTTAATTGGCATCAGAATTATAACTGATACTGTAAAAGACTGTTATGCTGCATTAGGTTTTGTGCATAAACTCTGGCCTCCAATTCCTGGAAGATTCAAAGACTATATAGCAATGGCAAAAACCAACTATTATCAATCTCTTCATACAACTATTATGCATCCAATGGGTTTCCCTGTTGAGTTTCAGATTAGGACAAAGAAAATGCATGAAATTGCAGAAGTAGGTGTTGCCGCTCATTTTGAATATAAAGAAAAAGAAACGGATCAGGCAAAAGATAAGATAAACTGGTTAAGACAGCTGCTTGACTGGCATAAAGATATAGAAAACGCTACAGAATTTCTTGAGTCTGTAAAAATAGACCTATTTCAGGATGAAGTTTTCACTTTTACCCCGAACGGTGATATTAAATCTCTTACAATTGGTTCAACACCTATTGATTTTGCCTTCAGCATACATACAGAAGTAGGTAGTCATTGTACTGGCGCTAAGGTTAACGGTAAACTGGTACCGCTGACATATGAACTTCAAAATGGTGATATTGTTGATATTATAACTTCTAAAAAACAACATCCTAAAAGAGAATGGCTTGATATTGTTAAAACTTCACGCGCAAAAAATAAAATACGAGCACACATTAGAAAATCACTTCAGGAAACAAATATTAAAAAAGGGGTACAGGTCCTTCACAATCATGTCCAGAACCTTATTCAAAAATATCCTGCAATTTTAGAAGAATTTGATAAAAAAACCCTAATTTCTATTGAAAAAAATAAAAATATCAAAGAAATTCTTAAAGAAAATAATTTTTCAACAATGGATGAATTTTATGCTGCAGTTGCGCTTCGCTCTATAAATTTAAGAACAGTATATTATAAACTTTTTCCAAAAG
>JBNJGP010000063.1:0-15496 GCA_051747805.1 Candidatus Muiribacteriota bacterium | reverse complement strand
TTCTATCGGCTTTTGTCTGCTCCTATCGGCTCCTATCCTCTCACCTCTCACGGCTCTTCTCGGCCTCTCACGGCTCTTCTCGGCCTCTCACTGATTTCTCCCAAATTTTGAATATAATGATTTAAAGTCAAACTTAACAATAACTGGTCTTCCATGAGGACAAACATAAGGATTTTCTGTTTTAAAAAGGCTGTCAACAAGAAGTTGCATCTCTTCAAAACTCAATGGCGTCCCTGCCTTAATTGCATTTTTACATGAAGCATTTATTATTATTTCTTCACGAAGGTCAGTATGATTTTTTATATATGAAGAAGTAAATATTTCATCAATTATATCTTTTACAGTATTATCTTCCATTTTTGTCATAAAGGCAGGAATTTCCTTAACAACAAACATTGTTTCTCCGAATTTTTCAAGCAGAAATCCCAGTTTTTCAAAAATATGAAGCCTCTGTTCAAGCATAGAAGCTTCATAAGGTTTTAATTCAATATTTAATGGAAAAAGGATTTTCTGTCTATTTATATTACTGGAACATAATTTTGTCATATATTTTTCATAAAGAACTCTTTCATGGGCAACATGCTGATCAATAATCATTAAATCTTCATTGGTTTCAACCAGAATAAAGGTGTTTTTCAGTTGTGAAAGTATTTTTTTAGAAGAAAATTTGTTTTTAAAATTATTTTGCTCTGATTCTATTTTTTCTTTTTTTTCATTAAAAGCTAATGCTAACTCTGTTTGAACATTTTTTTTAAATTCAGGTGATTTTTCATTCAATCCGGTTTGAAAATATTTGTTTTTGCCTTCAGAATAATCTGAAGCATTTTCAGAATTATTAACAGGCTGACTCTTTTTTTGCAAAAAATCATAATCTGAACTTTTAACAGCCTCTTTTAGAAGAGTGGAAACTGATGAAAAAACAAAACTGAATATTTCCTGCTCATTTAAAAATTTAACCTCTTCTTTTGAAGGATGAACATTCACATCAAATCTTTCAGGATTAACATATAGACAAAGAAAAAAAACCGGGTATTTTTTATCTCTGTAATAATCCCTGTAACTTTGCGCAACAGCATATGAGACTGTATTATTTTTTATATATCTACCGTTTAAAAACACATATTGAAATTTAGAATTTGATTTTGAAATATTCAGATTCGATATATACCCTTCTAACTTTAAACCAGGTCTTTCTTTTTTTAAAAACAGCATATTTTTAACATAAAGATTACCATAAATTTCGCCAATTGCCTGAAGCATATCAGAGTTTCCGGGAGTATTAAAAATTTCTTTGTTATTACTTATAAATTTAAATTTTATATTTGGAAAAGCCAGAATATATCGAATTACCACCTCAGAAATTCTCCTTGCCTCAGCAGCAGAATTTTTCAGGAATTTGAGTCTGACAGGAAGATTAAAAAAAAGATTTTTAACATCAATTTTAGTGCCGCAGTTTTTTGCAGTTTTCTGTAACTTCTTTATTTTAAAACCATCAATTTTTGCCTTATAACCATATGCATATTTTTTTTCTCTGGTAGATATTTCCATTCTTGAAACTGCTGAAATAGAGTGAAGGGCTTCTCCACGAAAGCCCAGCGTATTAATTTTTTCAAGGTCATCAAGTTTGGATATTTTGGAAGTAGTATACTTATGAAAACAAATTTTGAGCTCCTCCATACTCATTCCAGACCCATTATCTGTAACAGTTATCTGTTTTTTGCCACCATCTTTAATTTCAATATCAATTTTATCAGCCCCGGCATCAATAGAGTTTTCAACAAGTTCTTTAACTACAGAATGCGGTTTATGAATAACCTCGCCAGCGGCAATTTTTGCACTTATTTCTTCAGGAAGTTTTAAAATCAAAACTGTTTCTCCTCATTTATTCTCATACTGGCAATTGGATTAAGAGAAAAATATTTTTTGTCTTTGAGCACATTAAAATTATTTTTTAATCTGTAATAGGCAGCCTTACCAATCATACCAGCATTATCTGTACAGTATTTTTTTGAAGGGATTAATATATTGCAGTTTAATTCATTTTTCAATTTATCACAGATAAATTTATTGGCTGCAACTCCCCCCGTGATTGTTAAAAATTTAACTTTATATTTTAATAAAGCTTTATTAAGTTTTATCTGAAGAAGAGAGGCTACTGCTTCCTGAAAACCTTTAGCTATAATTGCGGGCACAACCTCTGGATTTTTTTTTCTATATATTTTCACGGCAGTTTTTAGGCCGCTGAAAGAAAAATTTAAATCACCACTTTTTGACATTGGTTTTGGAAATTCTGGTATATCCGCATTTTCAAATGCTTTCAAAGCTTCTTTTTCAATATGAGGGCCTCCCGGATAGGGAAGTCCAAGCACTCTGGCAGTTTTATCAAAAGCCTCCCCTGCAGAATCATCAAGCGTTTCTCCTATAATCTCATACTTATGAAAATCTTTTATAATTGTAATAAAAGTGTGCCCGCCAGAAATCACAAGGGACATAAAAGGAAACTCTGGTACACTATTTTCAATAAAAACACTCATTAAATGGCCTTCCATATGATGAACCGGAATTAAAGGCACTCCAAGACTGAAGGCAAGGGATTTAGCCGCAGTTACACCAACTAGAAGCGAACCCAGCAATCCAGGTGTGTAAGTAACTGCAATATAAGAAATATTATCTAATTCAAGATTATTGTTTTTTAGAATTGTTTTCAAAAGAGGCATAATATTTGAAAAATGTTTTCTTGACGCAAGTTCAGGTACTACTCCACCATAATCTGAATGAATCAACTGACTTACACTTAATACATCAAGCAACTCCCCGTCTTTAGGGTTAACCAGAGCTACAGAAGTATCATCGCATGAAGTTTCTATTGTAAGTATCATATAATTCCTCTCTTATTCAAAATAGGAGCTTCTATTATAAAGTGCCTGCAATTTTGTCTCAGGCTGACGTTTTTTTATAATTTCTGCTATATTTTCAATTTTATCATCATTTTTTAGTGGAATATAATCTTTTTTCATAATAAAGGCAAAAACAGAGGCTGTTAATACTCCGATACGGGTACCTGTAAACCTACCCGGGCCTTTATTGGCACAAAAAGCAGATATATCTTCAAGTTTTAAGTTATTTTCTTGTAGAAGGGCATAAATATTTTCTAATAAAATTTCTGAATGATGCTTTTTATCAAAAAATCTTTTTGTTAATTTATTATTTTTATAAAGGGCAGCTAACCCTTCAGGTTCTGTTGTATCAATGTATAAAATGTTTTTGTATTTCAATTATCCGCTCCCCATTTTTTGAACTCTGGCTGATGTTAAAATGAATATAATTAAAAAGTGAAAAAAATTCAATAAAATCATCGGGCCATTCTATAAATATTTCAAATTTCTGCTTTATTAAATCTGGAATACCAGACTCAAAAATTTCTTCTTCAGATTCCAGTCTATACAAATCCGCGTGAAGCTTCTCTTCTTCACCAACTTTATATGTATTAACTATAGTGTAGGTTGGCGAAGCCACATCTTTTATATTATAATTTTTTTTTAAAATATAGGAGATATAAAGAGTTTTTCCAGCTCCAAGCTCACCGGAAAAAAGAAATATATTAGTTTTATCCTTAAACTTCTGATAAACCTGGTTAACAAATTCTCTGGCCGCATCTATGGTTTCTGTTTTTTTCTGCATTATTAAATCCTTTTAATTAAATCTTTTCCGCTGCCTTGAAGAACCAATATTTAACTTCTCTCTATATTTAGTAACAGTTCTTCTTTTTATATCTACATTATAATCTTTAGAAAGTTTTCTGGCAATTCCATCATCGCTTAAAGGTTTTTTTGGATTTTCATTATTTATAATTTTTTTTATAAAATTCATTGCCTCGTCTTTTGAAGTTTCTCCTGTTGAAATATTAACAAAAAAATCTGCAATTTCCATTATCCCGGATGGAATTCTAACATACTTTCTGTTAACCCCACGGGAAATTGTTGAAACATGGACATTAAGGGTATGGGCAACTTCGGTTTGAGTAAGGGCCTTTAAAGAGCCTCCTCTGAAAAAATTATTCTGTCTTTCATAAACTATTTTTAAAATATTTTCAAGCAGCTGATTTCTTGAATTAAAATTAGAGGCAAGCTCTTTTGCTTTTTCATATTGTTTTTTTAAAAAATTACGACTCTTTTTATCTTTCACTTTATTTAAATAATTTTCAAAATCTTTTTCATTCATTATATTTATTTTTTTATATTTGCCATGAATAATTATTGTGCCATCCTCGCAAATTGTTGCATCAGGTTTTATATACTCAACTTCTTTATCCGCAAATCCCCAGGCTGGGTAAGGATAAAAATTATTTTTAATATATTTTATTTCTTCCTGAAGTCTTTCGTAGTTAATATTTAATTTATTTATAATGACCTTAATTTTATTTTTAGAAAAATTCTCTATATGTTCTTCTATAATTTTTTTTAATACTGTATTTTTTAATTTTTTCTGATTATACTGAAAAATAAAATACTCTTTGAGGTCAAAAGTGGCAAATCCTCCTCTTCCAATATTCTGAATAATTTTGATGATTTTTTTTACTTCTTCTTCTTTCTCTTTTAAAACGTCTCCTCTTTTTGTTAAAAGCTGTGCCAGAACCTCGGGATAATATTTTAAATAACCTTTTGAATCAAGCATTTCAATAATATAATCTGCAATCTCTTTTTCTATTTCAGAAAAATCATATATTATTATTTCATCTTTTAAATAATCCCTGAAATCCTTTTCTGATTTCTCGGGAATATTTTCAAGAAAACTGGTTTTTCCCTCAAACTTTTTTCTCTTTGATTTTTTTAAACTTTCCCAGTCATTCTGAGAGTATAGAACTTCTTTTTCAATATCGAGTCCAGGCTCAATTTCTTCATTATCATCTTTTCTATTTTCTGAAATATTTTCTTTCGGGGTCACCTCTATGAAATCATTGATCATCTGCTCATTTTCAATAAGATTATCAAGCTCTGTACTGTTTAATGGAATTAACTCAAGTTTCTGAATCAATTTCTGAGTAAGCTTCTGTTCCTGTTTCAGCTTAACTTCTAATTTCTGACTTAACATATTTACTCCACAGTTACGCTTTTTGCCAGATTTCTAGGCTTATCAATATCTACTCCTCTTTTCCTGGCAATATAATAGGCGATAAGCTGTGTTGGTACAACTGTCAGTATAGGAGAGAAAAATTCCTCAACCTCGGGAATATATATCACATCTGTCGCAACCTTTTTGATAAGCTCGTCTCCATGGGTGGCAATGCCAATTACTATACCATCACGTGCACAGATTTCCTGCATATTGGAAAGTATTTTTTTATACAAAAAACTCTGATTTGCAATAAATACGCTTGGAACCTCATTTTCAACAAGTGCAATAGGACCGTGTTTCATTTCTCCGGCCGGATAGCCCTCCGCATGAATATAGCTTATTTCTTTTAATTTTAAAGCTCCTTCTAATGCAACTGGATAATTAATTCCTCTTCCTAAAAAAAGGAAATCTGTGGCCTTATGGTATTTAACCGCAATATCGTGATATATTTCATTATCATCAAGTATTGTTTCCAGCATTGGGCTAAGAGATTTCAGAACTTTTATATTATGCTCAAAATCTGTTGGAAGTCCAAGTTTTTTTGCCATAAAGAATGCAAGAGAATAAAGTGTCATCAGTTGTGAGGTAAAAGCTTTAGTAGAGGCGACTCCTATTTCAGGTCCGGCTATTGTATATATTACATCATCTGCCTCTCTACTCATGGTTGACCCAAACACATTTACCACGGCAACAGTATAGGCACCCTTTCTGCGGGCCATTCTAAGAGCTTCCAGAGTATCCAGAGTCTCCCCGGATTGAGAAACAACTAGAACAACTGATTTTTCATCTATTATAGGCTCACGATATCTAAATTCTGAGGCATAATCTACATCTACAGGTATTCTAAGTATTTTTTCAAAAACAAACTTACCTATCAGACAAGCATGATATGAAGTTCCGCAAGCAACCAGGTTAATTTTTGTAAGCTCACACAGTTTGTTTTTATCTAATTTAACGTCCTCTATAAAAAATTCTTTTTTTCTAACTTTGGCAGAAAGAGTTTCTCTAAGCGCCCTGGGCTGCTCATATATTTCTTTAAGCATAAAATGATCGTATCCAGCCTTTTCTGCCATCAAAGGATCCCAGTTTATCTGCATTGGTATTTTTTCTATTCTGTTAACATTATAGTCAAAAAATTGCAGTGAATCTTTTTTTAGTTTTGCAATTTCTCTATCTTCTAATAAATAAAAACTTCTTGTGAAATTCAATATTGCTGGTATATCTGAAGCTAAGAATTTTTCATTTTCACAATCACCAACAACAACGGGAGAACCATGTCTGGCCACTATTAAAGTATCAGGATTTTTTCTATCCATTACAACAATTGCATAGGCACCGTCAATTTGACTAATTGTTTTACCTACCGCGGTCAGTATATCATCTTTGAAGTTTTCTTCCAGAAGATGTACAATCACCTCAGTATCAGTATCCGATTTAAAATCATGACCGTTTTGAAGAAGCTCATCTTTAAGCTCAGAATAATTCTCAATAATACCATTGTGAACAAGAACAAAACGCTCATGACAGTCAAGATGAGGATGTGCATTTTTCACAGAGGGTTTTCCATGTGTTGCCCATCTAGTATGTCCCACCCCTATAGTTGACTGTATGTTTTTATTTTTAAAAGCTTCTATTAAATTCTGAAGTTTACCAAGTTTTTTTTCAAGTATTATATTATGACTTTTATCTATCAGGGCAATACCAGCCGAATCATATCCGCGGTATTCCAGCTTTTTTAATCCCTCAAGCAAAATATTCTGACAATTTTTATCACCAATATATCCAACAATTCCACACATTTTTTCCCCCGGATTATATTTTAATTAAATCTTTCATTTCTCTGACTGCATTTTCAAGTCCACTAAATACAGACTTTGAAATAATAGCATGTCCTATATTTAACTCCTCAATATATTCAATTGCCGCTATATCTTGAACATTATTATAATTTAGTCCATGTCCCGCACTCACCCTTATCCCCAGCCTATTTAATAATTGGGCGAATTTCTTTATTTTCTCAACTTCTTCTTTTCTTTTTTTCTCATCATAAAATATCTGTGAATAATGTCCTGTATGTATTTCAACGAATTCTGGTGAAATTTCTTTTAGTTCTTTTTCGAAGTTAAATTCAGCCTCTATAAATAAACTGGTTTTAATATTATTTTTTTCTAATGTGCTTTTAATATTTTTGGTTTTATCAAAAAATTTTTTTATATCAAGTCCTCCTTCAGTTGTTACTTCTTCCCTTTTTTCAGGAACAAGTGTACATAACCTGGGTTTTACTTTTAAAGCATGGTCCAGTATTTGCTCATTAAGAGCCATTTCCAGATTAACCGGAATTTTTAATATATTTTTTAAACTGTAAAGGTCTCTATCTTTTATATGCCGTCTGTCCTCTCTAAGATGAACGGTAATTCCATCAGCCCCCGAAAGTTCACATATTAAGGCTCCAGCCTCAAGAGAAGGATTATTTTCACCTCTGGCATTTCTAAGTGTTGCTATATGGTCAATATTTACTCCAAGAAGCATTTATTCCTCCTTTACACTTATCTAAACTTCCTTTATTTTGTTCTCAGTTTATATTAGTTTTCTGTTTAATTCAACTGAATTTCATCTTATACAACAATTCTGTTTTTTGGAAAATTAATTAAAATTACTACTTTTCATACTTGCGAAATTATTCAATTAATATTATCCTGTTTTCAATGAATAAAATTGAGCATTCTGAAAAACTTTATAATGAGGCAATTGACTTTTTAGAAAAAAACAATATTGATAAGGCTTTAGAAAACATAAAAAAAGCGTACAAATTGAATCCAGATTCATTAGAAATCACAGAAACCCTGGCCATACTTTATAATTTAACCGGAGACCTTGATAATGCCTTTAAAACTTATGAAATAATTATTAAAAAATATCCAGATTATATCTACCCCTATATGAATTATCTGAATCTCCTTATTGCCAGGGACAATATGGAAAAAGCATATGAGGTTTTTGACATAGTAGAAAAACTTATAAAAGAAGAGCTCCATAAAAACCCCAGAAATAAAGACCTTTATATTATTTCCACCTCAATATATTATCAGATGGAATTTTATGATGAGGCTATTATGTCTTTGTTTAACGGGCTTTTAAATCTACCTGATGATTTAGATTTTTTAAGAGAGTTATGTATTATCTACTATGAACTCGGAATTTATGACGAAGCGATTAAAGTATGTAAATACAGTTTAAAACATCATAAAAAAGAACCTACAATTTCTCTATACCTTGGCCTTGCTCTACATAAGATGAACTATTTAAAAGAGGCTTTGAAATACTTAAAGCTATCATACAAAATCGATAATAAACAACATGAACTTAAAACTCTGATAAAAAAAATTGAAGAAATCATCCAGTATAAAGGCAATACTGTTGAAGAAATTATTTATAAATCAAAAGCCAAAAAAAAATATAGAGGAAAAGTCAAATGGTTTGATGAAGAAAAAGGAATAGGCGCTATTGAATGTCCAGATTTTGAGGATGAGATTTTTGTACATTATACAGCAATTAAAATGCAGGGATTCCAGACTCTCAGCGAAAATATGAAAGTTGAATTTACCATAAAAAAAACTGATAAAGGTTTAATTGCAACATCAATACAACCTGAAAATAATAATATACTTGACAGATTTAAGGGGAAAGTTGAAGCTTTTGATAAAAAAAATGGAATAGGTACTGTTTCAGGCGAACATGGTGAAATTTTCTTTCACTACTCTGGTATAATGGACAGATTAATTAAAATTATAGAGCCAAAAACTCCCGTAGAATATTCTGTTTTCTCTCTGGACGGTTATAAACAGGCTTTTAACATTAAAGAAATTAAAAATAATAATATTAATAATAAATCTGTTTTTTCAAAAAATAAAAAAATGAGCGGGACTCTTAAATGGTTTGATAAGAGTGTAGGTTATGGAATTATAGAAAGTAGAGATGGTCTGGAAATTATTATTCAAAAAAGTTCATTTTCTGAAATACCCCAAAATCTAAAGGCCGGAACCCGCGTTGAATTTGAGATTGACGAGGTAGAGGCAATTACCGGCGAAAAAATACCAAGAGCTGTAAATATTCACGTTCTTAAATAAATTTAGCGATTTCTTGGTATAGCCTCAATATAATAAATTCTGTCTTCATATGGAGCTCTGGTATTATCATCTAAAGCCTTTGCTTCTGCGGGCTGAACATATAAGTCAACACTCCTGAGCATGGTAGCTTCTGAAAAAAGAACCTCCAATCCGCCCTTTCTCCACTTTCCTGGATAATCATAATCAAAACCATATACCTTTAAACCACTTCTTGTTTCAGGATTCCAGGAGTCATCAGCAGTTTTATAATGTTTTCCTACAAGGTACTGTGTTTTTATAAAGCCATCGTTGACATCAACATTAGAGGGTACTCCTATTCTTAATAGCTTTGAAGTTATATAAGTTACCTTTTCGTCTCTCCCAATTTTAAGTTTTATTTGTTCTCCCTCTTTTATATTTTCAGGCTCTGCCCGGTTGACTATTTTTTCTGTTAAAGTTCCACTGGACCCATCAACAGAAATTATTTCTCTGTTTATCTTGACACTCTCTGATATTTTAAAACTGATATTACCCTTTTTTTCATCATAAATAGTTATTTCATTTAAATCTCTGGATACAACTCTGCCAATATAATCATAAGGAATCAGATTCACTTCTATATAGCCAATAATTTTTCTTTTCTGATACGATTCGTCACTACTTTGAAGTATTTTTTTATTAACATTATATCCATGTTTTTCTGGCAGAAGGAGATAATTAACTTTTATATCAAAAATATTTTCATCTTTTAATCTGTCAAGCACCGAGGAAAGTCTTTCAACTGGATTATCTCCCTTAACCTGAATACTTCTATCGTTTAACTTAACCCATATAAAAGCGTTATCTGCAACTTTATATGTTGATTCACCTGGGATATATACAGTATTAAAAATTTTTCCCTGTCTGTACTCAGTTTTTCTTTTCTGATATCTTATTGTTAATTCCTGACTCATAGTATTATAATCAATTAATTCGGCATCGACTTTAGTTTTCCCGTTTATAGTTTTTAAGACAACATTTTTGGAGCTGTTTCCAATTGAGGCATTATATGGAATATAATCACCATAACCATCCCATTTTATGAAAAGGTTGGAAAAAATCGCCACAGCCAGCTCCCGGTTAATAGGTTGATTGGGCTGAAACTCGTATCTTCTTGTTGTAAAGTTATAAAAAACCTCTTTATATGGTATTGAAAGAGAACTTGAAACAATATCCCCGGCCTCATCCTTATGAGGAAGTATATTATATTCCTGCGCCATTTTTAACCACCCTGCGTATTTTTGAGGCGTAACCGAAACATCTCTTATTTCAGTAAGATGCTGGTTTAACCTTACAGCATCTGCAGCAATATTATCTATTTTCGCAAAAGGGTCCTGAGTTTTTTCAAGAAGTATAAGTAAAGTTTTTAAAAATTCTCCTCTTGTAATCTTTTCATTGGGATTAAATCTTTCTTCAACAGGCGGCATAATATTTCTTTTTATTATTCTTTCAACATAACCAAAAGAATCCCAGTATCTGAAGTCACTGAAATTAACCGGAGCCTGGTCTCTATAGTACCTGACCGCGTTATATTCTTCTGTACGGCACTCTTCACCTTCAATATTTGAGGGTAGCACCCTTGAAATCATTACAGCGAGTTCACCTCTTGTGAGTGGCCTGGATGGTTTAAAATCTTTTTGAATATTTATATCAGGAGATATATTTTTAATATACGCTTTCTGAATATGTTTCTGGGCCCAGCCCTCATCAGGTTGAGCAGTTTCTATCTTCATCGGCCCAGGTTCACTTGCAAATATTGTTAAAGAGTAAATTATTAAAGTGAAAACAAAAAATTTTTTATGTGTTATTTTTTTCATATATCCCCCAGAGTTTTACATATAATTTCAAGATACTTCTCTCCTCTGTCCAGCTTTATATTTTTGTTTATTTTTTCTATTCCTTCAAAATCTACAATAAGTTCAATATTATTATCTCCGGTTTTGTACTCAAAATTACCATTCTTATCTGTCCACAAAATTTTTCCATCAACTGATACTGGAACGTCGGCTAAAGGTTTATTATCTTTATCGCTAATTATTTTGCCTTTAAACATAGATTCTCTTTCAAGCTTTCTTATTAAATTTCGAATATTATTAAAATCAGCCTTTTTAATATTATCCTCTTTTTCGTTTTTGATTTCCTTAATAAAATTTTGAAATGGAGGTGGATCCCAGTATGATATAAAGGAATCTGAATTCTTTTTTTTATCATCTTTTTTACATTTTTCTATATTTTTTTCTTCTAATTTTGAAACTTTATCATAATTATTATTTTGAACAAATTTCTTCTTTAAAGTAAATCTTCTAGTGTTAAACCCAGGATAAAGTTTGATAACTTCGTTTTTATTTTCTATTTTTTCATGAGATAGATGAATCAGATTTTCTCCAGCTCTTATAGAATCCAGATAAAACTCACCTTTTGTATCAGTAAATGTAACTTCACGGTTTATATTTACCCTTACACCGGTAACAGGTTCTAAAGTCTTACTATCTAAAACCAGTCCCCGCAGTTCTGCAAAATTACTTCCATAAGGATGAAAATTCATAAATAATATGAATAATAAAAGACATAATTTTTTCATATTTTAGCTATCGGCAAGTTTTAATAAAAAAATAAGATGTTTAATGATTTATTTGATGTTTTCAACAAGTAATTTCAGCCCGTTTCTTTCAAAATCAACCTCAACAAGCTCATATCCCTCAGGGCTTACCTGTTTATCAACCACTTTTCCCTTATCATCAAAAACTTCATGAAAAATAAAATCATCTTTGCTGTATTTATTGTGAATACTGTATTTAATATAATCCGGAGATTTTTGAACTTCTTTTTTAATTTCTATATCGGGAGTTAAATTAATATGCTCTTCTTTTTCTTTTTTATTACTTGTTTTTGATAAAACTTTTTCTTTATTATCTTTTGTTTTTTTAACCTTTTCCTGAGATTTTATTTTTTCTTTTTTATGAAATTTACTTCCTGATTTTGAGGTTTCTTTTTTTATATATTTTTTTCTCTGAGATCTTTTTAATCCAAGCCTGTTTAGTTTTCTCTTAACTGCAATTGGAGTAACCTTAAATTTTTTTGCCAGTTCTGCATCATTTTTATATAAAAAATTTTTCTGCAGGTATTTTTCTTCCTCAGAAGTCCATTTTTTTTGTACTTGCCGGATTAAACTAAGTCTGGAAAGTTTACGCTGTACCGATATTGTTGTAACTCCAAATTTATGTGCAAGCTGTTTATTGCTCATTTTATTGTAGTTGGCTTTTAAAAAATCTTCTTCTTCTTTTGTCCATCTTTTTGAACTCAACTTAAAACCTCCCAAAAAAACCTATTTCTGTCTACTTAATATCTCAGAATAACCAACAAGAGCAATTAAGGCATTTCTGCATATATCTTCATCCTCGTCCTCAACAGACTCAAGAAGAAATTCCAGAAATTCAGAAACTTCAGTTTCACCAAAAGCATAAAGCGCACTCGCCCTCATCCATTTTTCCCTGTCCTCAGTCATTTTCTTAAATACCTGAAGCACCTTTTCTCTTATATCTTCAAATTTCCACAGTGCAATAGCTGTATTTGCAAGCACCCGGTTATCTTTTTCCTCTTCAATAACAGGTATAAGCAAATCAATAATCTTTCTGTCACCGATTTTTGATAATGCCTCAACAGTATTGGCTCGAATTCTTCTATCAGAATCTTTCAGGAATTTTGCAAGCCGGGGTATAATTTTTTCATCAGCAATATCCCCAAGCATTATTAAAATAGTTGCTTTTACACTAAGATTTTCCTCTTCATCTAAAATCCGAAAAGCAAACTCAACAAGTTTTTCATCATAACCAAGAAAGGCAAAAGTTTTATAAAAATTTATTTTAGATTTATCATCAAGTTCAGAATAACATTTATAAAATTCTTCTTTTATATCATTATATTTACTGTATATTTCATGGGCAATATATTCCCCAATAAAATCTTCATTATTTAAAATTTCTGATACTTTTTCAATTTTATGATTCATAAAATTATCCTTTAGGATATGGATTAATGTGATTTTAATTATAGAATATGATATTAAAAATGTAAAGGATAAAAAAGAAATTTTTATGTAATTTATTCTTTAGTTATATAGGCAAAAGGATAAAATTCTCCCTCCTGCATACCAACACGACCACCAATATCAAAATTGGCGGAAATATTAACTGTCTCTCCAGGTTTAACTTTAACTGGAGAAAATGAATTTAAAATTATATTTCTATTATATGATTGCGCGTCCCAGCTTGCAATTTCTGAATCTTCATCAGTTTGATACCTAGTCCATACTCGCCCAACACTCATTTCCATTCTAACATAGTTAACTGCCTTCACCGTTGCATCATTTAAAAAATTTGTGTTTGTATTTTCATAATCATCTCTAAGAAAAAAAGTCGGTTCAGAAATAAGTCCATCTTCCTGATAAATATTAGATTCTTCGCCATTTTCTCCAATTAGGGTAATTCTTGAAACAAATAATCCAACTGAATATAATTGCTTTAAAGGAATTTCAGGATGTACAAAAAACTCAGGTGCTCCTCTTCCATATGTAACACTAGCTTTATTAACGGTATTAATTTCAAGATTAACACGACCCTCTGGAGTAAAAACACTCGTAGGCGTAACAGAAGAAGAACCTCCTGAACAACCTCCCAGCATCAACATTGATGACAAAATAACAGTTGCCGCAATATATGTAATAAGAATCCATCTAGCCCCTGAATTAAATTTCATTATTCGTGTTCCCCCTGTTTATGCATATAATAGTTACATTATAATACATCGGAAAAACATGAATAATTATTAAAAAATTTTTGCAAACTTCCTTTTTCCGGCTTTTAAAACAGTTTCTTCCTCCAGAGCAAATTCAAATCCAGGATCAGTAATCTTTTCCCCGTTCAAACTTACTGCACCGCCTTTTATAAGCCGTCTTGCCTCGCTGGTTGATTTGGCAAACTCCAGAAAAACAATAAGTTTTGGAAGCCACCATTTTTTTTGGTTTAATTTCACCTCAGGTATATCATCAGGTATCTGTTTTTTAGAATGGACTTTTTCAAAGTTGAACCGGGCTTTTTGTGCTTCTTCCTGGTTATAATAAAATTTAATTATTTCAGAAGCAAGTCTTTTTTTGAAAATCATCGGATTTTCACCCTTTTTTATCTGACCTCTAAAATTATTAATTTCTTCAATTGGGATGTCTGTAAGAAGTTCAAAATATTTAAACATTATTTCATCGTTTAAACTCATTATTTTACCAAACATTTCTTTTGGAGTATC
Source organism: Candidatus Muiribacteriota bacterium (assembly GCA_051747805.1). Taxonomy (GTDB): domain Bacteria; phylum Muiribacteriota; class Muiribacteriia; order Muiribacteriales; family Muiribacteriaceae; genus JBNJGP01. The sequence goes on along the minus strand of JBNJGP010000063.1, from coordinate 938 downwards.
AGTAATTCCAATATAATTATTTAAGGATTTACTCATTTTTTCAACCCCATCAAGTCCTTCAAGAAGGGGCATTGTTAAAATAACCTGACTTTGTTGTCCATATTCACGTTGAAGATGTCTTCCCATAAGCAGATTAAATTTCTGATCATTTCCCCCAAGCTCAATGTCCGCCTCTAAAGCCACGGAATCATATCCCTGCATTAAAGGATAAAAAAATTCATGTATTGAAATAGGCTCATTATTATTAAATCTTTTTTCAAAATCATCTCTTTCAAGCATTCTTGCAAGAGTATATTTCGAGGATAAATTTATAACATCAGAAAAATCGAGTTTATTAAACCACCTTGAGTTAAACTCAATAACAAGTGAATTAATATCTAAAACTTTCTCTACCTGTTTTTTATAAGTCTGAGCGTTTTCAAGCACCTCTTCCTTTGAAAGCTGTTTCCGTGTTGCATTTTTCCCCGAAGGGTCTCCAATCATCCCGGTATAATCACCAATTAAAAAAACAACTTTATGACCAAACTCTTGAAACTGTCGCATTTTCCTTAACAAAACAGTATGTCCGAGATGAATATCTGGAGCTGTAGGATCAAACCCAGCCTTAACTATAAGCTTATCCTGGCTTTTTAATTTTTCTTCAAGTTCCTCAGCTTTTAATATTTCGGTTGCTCCGCGTGTTAACACTTCCATCTGTTTTTTTATTTCTTTATAATTCATAGATTTTTTTCTCCAGCAAATAAATTACTTTATTGATAATAGTTTTACCACTTTTACAAAAAATGGTCCTACTATTTTAATACAAATTTACTTTTTACTTGAGTTTAGCAAATTTTTTAAAAAGGCTTTTGTGGTCAGGCCTACATAAAAGTAAAAAGCTTTCAGCTTAGTAAAATCACCTAAAGGTGATAGTAAAGTTATCTATCGATAACAGTAAA
>JBNJGP010000062.1:4898-15706 GCA_051747805.1 Candidatus Muiribacteriota bacterium | reverse complement strand
CTGTCAGCTTTAGCTGACTTTACTGTCGATGACATCGACTTTACTCGACCTTCGGTAAAACGAGTGTTGTTTTAGACTGCTGAATTTATTCAGCATTACTTGGTCGCAGACCATTTACTTTTTTGTCATAGACAAATTGATTATTTCAATATAATACTATATTATTTCAGTCATGGAAAAAATCACTCAGATGAACATAAGCAAAGCTGTTTTAAGAATTGCCTTCCCGGCAATTTTATCACATCTATTTATAGTCGCATATGAAATAGTTGATTTATTCTGGCTGGATAAACTCGAATATCCCGAAGTATTTGCCTCGCTGGGAGCAGCCTCTTTTATAACATGGTCACTTTACTCAATAATGCATGTGATTACAGCAGGAGTGAACTCTTATGTTGCACGGTATTCAGGAGCCCAGGATAAAAAAGGTTATCTCACAGTAACGTGGGAAGGATTAATAATGGCCTCCTGTCTTTCAATTTTAATAACTTCAATAATGCATGTTACCCATATGCCCCTATTCAGCGCAATAGGACTTGAGGGAATTATCCTGAAAGATGCCGGCGCCTATTTCAGTGTAGTAAATCTAGGTTTTATATTTTTATTTTTATATACTTTAATAACAATCATATTAAACGCCCATGGATTTGCAAAGTTTGCAATGTATCTTCAGTTTACAATGCTTCTTGCTAACGGTATTTTTGATCCCCTTTTCATACTGGGCTGGGGACCTTTTGGCCAAATGGGAATAGCAGGTGCCGCCTGGGCAACTATACTAGCAAGAGTACTCGGAATAATATTAGGTTTTGCACTACTTGTAAAATTAAATTTATTTGAATTTAATTTCTATAAATACGCTTTGAAATTTTACCACTTTACAAAAATTCTTAAAGTAGGTGCTCCAGTAGCCTTTATACATTGGATATTTGCCATGGTATATCCTGTTTTAACAGTTTTTATAACAAGACTTGGCAATGTTGACGCTTTAGGAGCTTTAAATGTGTGTCATAAAATTGAAGGTGTAGCATATTTTGTTGCAATTGGTTTTGCCGTCTCTGCCTCTACCCTCTCTGGCCAGCATTATGGTGCAAAAAATTATTCAAAAATATGGAAATCAGTTAATATAACTCAAATTTATACCTCTATTTTTCTTGGAATTACAAGCATACTTTTTGTGTTTTTCCCTCAACAACTTCTCCGGTTAATTGTTTCATCCCCCGAAGTCATACAGGAAGGCGCAGTTTATCTTAGAATCATCGGATACTTTGAAATATTCATGGGCTGGGAAATTGTTTACGAAGGCGGATTCACCGGCCTGGGAAAAACTTATTACCCTATGATTATTTCTATACCTCTAACGTTATCAAGAATTGTGTTTGGATATTTTCTGGCCTTTAAACTTAATATGGGGGTAGTCGGTTTGTGGTGGGCAATTTCAATTTCAACTCTTTTAAAAGGCTTATGTATTGGAGCAGCGTTTTTTTATAAAACCTATAAGTTCAGATTTGACATAAACCCTGACCGGGTGTAGAATGTATATAATAACATCAAAACGCGGGGTGGAGCAGGCTGGTAGCTCGTCGGGCTCATAACCCGGAGGTCGTAGGTTCAAATCCTGCCCCCGCAACCAAACTTCAGGATTTTTTAATGAATTTAAATAATAATAAACCTGTAGAAGATGTAAAATATTTTGACTTGATTAAACATCTCGAGCAAATTGATGACCTTCCAACACTTCCTGTAATTACTCAGAATCTTATATATAAAACCAATAATCCCGATTTTGACATAGAACAGGTTACAGGATTGATTGAAAAAGACCCGGCAATTACTGTTAAAATTTTAAGAATCGCAAATTCAGCCTTCTATTCTGGTGCCTCAGAAATAAACACTATTAAAAAAGCTATTATGCGACTTGGCATAAAACAGGTTAGAAATATTCTTCTTGGTATATCTGTAATTAAAGCCTTCTCCCCTGTTGATGAATTTGTAAGTTCATTTCAGGATTTATGGTCTCATTCAATCGGAGTAGCTTTTACAAATATGATTGTAGCCGAAATTCTTGAGTTTGAAAATAATGAAGAACTATGGATTTGCGGTATTTTACATGACCTTGGTAAAGTCGTTTATTTATCTTATTTTCCGGAAATTTACTCTTTTTTAAAAAATGATATGGTTCAAAGAAGTTATTCTTTTTATCAATCAGAAACAGAAAATTTTAATTTTTCTCACACAGACATTGGTAGCTGGCTGGCTAACAAATGGAATATACCAAAAAGAATCAGGGATGTAATAAGCAATCATCATAATCCCCCATCAGGTGTTAATAAATTTGGTGAAAGTTCCTTTCCTATAGCAATTACTAATATATCTAACTCATTAGTTAAAATTGCAGATATCGGAAATAAAGATTTCTGTAACTCTGCAGAAATATCTCCTAATATATGGAATTATATAGATAAATCAAAAATAGAGGGTAAGGAAATGCAGGAAAAAATAAAAAAATTAAAACCCGAAGTTGATGAACTTTTTTCATTAATTATTTCTTCAAAATGAGAAGCTTTTTTATTTATTTTATTCATTTAATTCTATACTCCATTTTTAACTTTTTATTTTTATTTAACTTTCAGAAAACTTTAAAGTTCATGAAAAAAATTTCCAAATACAGCTCTTTAAAAAAATTCAGAAAATATTCAGGATTTGTTTTACGCTTACAGAAAAAAAACTGTCTTAGAAATTCAATGGCAAAATTTGTCATTCTTTCAAATATGAATATAAAATCAAGAATTGTAATCTTTGTGAAAAAAATTAAAAATAAACACTATTTTCATGCTGAAGTGGAGCCCGGAAAATATGGCACTATTATCTTTTTCAAAAAAAAATAAAAATATTAAAATTTTATCTTCTACATTTTTAAAGAAAATAAAAGGTGAAAATTACACCTTTTATTACTGGGGAATAATTTTTAAAAATCCTGAAAAAAAGATTTCAAATATTCATTCTTTTATTAATAAAATTGACGGAGAATACGCTGGAATAATAAAATATAAACAAAACATTTATATCACCCGCTGTTTTCCAGGCACAGTACCTTTATATTATACTAAAATTGATAATACTTTTTTAGTTGCCGACAGGTTCTCTGAGTTTAACACACTTATTCCTCAAAGAGAAGAATTTATAAAAAAGATTATAAATTACGAAAAAATAAATCCCAGAAAAACTCTTTATAAAAATATAAAAAGGTTTATTCCAGGTGGTTATGCAAATATTGACGATGGTCATTTTCATCAACTTATTTTCTGCTTTAAAATTAAAACCCAGAAATCATATAAAAAAAGACTGAAAAAAGCTGTTTCAAAAAGAATTAATAATTCAGCCCTGTTTCTAAGCGAGGGCCTGGACTCGGGACTTTTATACAAACTAAGCCGTTCTTTAAACAAAAAAATCGCAGCTCTTTCTATTATTTTTGACGAAGAAAGCCTAAATTTAATCGAAAATAGAATAAAAAATAAAAATTTTTATCCTCATGATTTTAAAAAAATCGAAAATGCTTTAAAAAATAAAAACTTTAATTCCATTGATTATTTTTTTTCTACATCGACCTATATTTTCACACCTTTACTTGAAAAAGCAGAAAATATGAATATTAAAAAAATCATTCTTGGGTTCGGGGGCGATGAAATACATGGAGTTGATTTTTTTGAAGCATTATATTTTGATTATATGCTTTATTTTAATTTATTGAATATTATTAAATATAGAAGATTTTTTAAAGACTTTTTAAAAAAACCAACTCTTAAAACTTTTAAAAAAAGTTTTTTAAAAAAAAGAATATACGAACTTTTATATGATTCTTTTCATATTTATTCTCTTGAAATGATATGGATGTTTTTTACAGAAAAAAATATTTACCCGGTTTATCCTTATTTTGATAAAGAAGTTTTAAGCCTGGTTTTCAGCCTATCTCCTTTTAAAATTCTTAAAATACATCCTCGACGGGATAAAGCAAGAAAACTCAGTTATAACATTTATAAAAAAAAAGCAATTAAAAAAGGTTTTGATAAAGTAGATAATTTTTTTGAATTTATTGAAATTAATGATAAAAACAGGTATAATTATAATGAGAAATTAAATGAAAAAACTTATAACTTATGGAGAGCTTCTTTTGAAAAACGAAAATTATAAAAAAATTAAATATAAAAAACCAGAAATGAAATGTCTGGGAAAAGTTCAGCATCTTACAGGAAGTGGCGATAGAGGAACACAGGATGCATTATACGGAAGATATCGTCCCGGACAGTCTCCTGAATAATCTTTAAAAGGAATTTATTATGTTAGAATATCCCCCTTTTAAAATTCATTTTAAAAAAGTTGATTTTTGTTTTAAAAACAAATTTAAAAAAGGGCTTTATATAAAACCTTTAAAAAAAAAATTGTTGAATTATTTTATTCCAGAGGGGAATTGAAATTTCATATTTTATTTTTCAAAGAAAAAAACATATTAAAAGTTTCTATTTTTAATTATTTAAAAGAAAAAGAAAAAATTATTTTTTTAATGACTCCAATTTTGCATACTTTGCTAAACAACCCTGTTCTTCACTGTTCTTCTGTTTATAAAAACAATATTTTATATATTTTTGCAGGAAGAAGCGGGTCAGGTAAATCAACAATAAGTAATTTCTTTTTAAAAAAAGAGTATATGCTTTACAGCGATGATTTTTTGCCTTTTAAGAGCAATTGTGAACCCATATTTTCAGGATATTTTAAAAAAGAGAATGAAAAATATATTTTTATTACTGACAAATTTAAAAGAAAAAAAATTAAAAAAATTATTTTTTTTAAGTTAAGGAAAGGTAAAAATAATAAAATCTCAAAACTTTCCACCACTGATGGTTTTAAATTAATTATGAAGCAGAATTATAATAAATATTATATTAACAAAAAAAACGACTGGAAAATTTTATTTAACAAAATAACAGACATTTCAAAAAATGTTGGATTTTATAAATTTATAAATAATAAATCAACGGAAAGTTTAAAATTTATCGAGAAAGAAATAAATGAAAAATTCAGTTAATATATTTTTATCAAAAGAATTAAAATTAGAGTTATTAATATTTATCCAACTTTGTCTTATTGTTTTTATTGAAGATTTTTTTTTCTCAAAAAATTTTTTTATCTTTCTTGTTTTCATAAACCATTCATTTAACTGGTTTATATTATTTTATTTAATAATTTTTATTTTTATAAAACATTTTGTTTCCTATACTGAATATTTAAAATATATTTTTTATTTTAATTTTTTACCAATTTTTATCCGGTTTTTTTTGCCATGGGCTCAGGAAAGAGTTTTTACATATTATCCTGTAAGACCTTTAAAAATAATATTAAAGGATTTTTTCACCTTATCTTTATTTGCTGATATTAATTTGCTCTTAAGAATTGAAATTTTAATTTTTATTTTAGCCTTGTTTATACTATTTAAATTTTTTTTCAAATTAAATTTATATAAATCAATTTTAAATTCATTCCTTATATATACAATTGGTTTTTTTATGGGTAATCTGAATTTAATATACAATTTTTTAAATATTCACCCTAATTTTATAATGCTCTTTATTATTATGATATTTTTTTTTCAGATAAATAAACTAACTATTGAAAAATCAGAGTTATTATTTCCAGTATTAATTGTCTTTTTTATTTCCATTCTTTATCCTTTTTCAAATTATATAAGAATTATTGATTTAATTTTTACAGGAACACTTTTCTCATTTTTATTATTTTATTTTTATAAATTATTAAATTTCCAATCTATTAAAAATTTAAAATTTTCATTTTTATTTTATTTGAATTATTTTATATCTTTTATTTATTTTATGTATAAAGTTCATAATTCAGAAATTTGGATTTTAACATTTATAATATGTTTAATTTTATTATTTTTAAAGAAGAGGTTCAATGAAAAATTTTAATAATTTATCCCCTGAAAAAGCTGGCAAACATGGTATATTAAATCTTTTATCAGTTATTAATAAAGATTATTTAAAAAAATATCCTTTTTTAAATAAGTATATTGCCCAGTCAATGTTTATTACTCAGAATCAATTTAAAATTTGCTGCCATATTCAAAAGTTTTTATCAAAAAAAAATATAGATTTTTATTTCCTGAAAGGGATTGTTTCCTCACATCTTATTTATAATAATATATATGCAAGAAACTCTAAAGATATTGATATTTTTATAAAAAAAAGAGATTTTATGAAAGCTTTAAAAATTTTCCAAAAAAAGGATTTTATAACTGATATTCCAGAAAATTTAATTAAAAAACTCTACCTTCCTTTTGGAATTGACTGTTCAATGAAAAAAAAAATTACAGAAAATCTTTTTGTAAATATTGACCTGCACTGTGTTAAAGATAATGATTTCAGTCAGCTAACTTTACATAAAGAAAAAATATTAAACAACTTTTTTTATATTCCAGCTAAAAAAGATTATCTAAAATTATTATTAAAACATGCTAGAAAACACAGATATGCATATTTAAAAGACCTTCTTGATATATATTATTTCAAAGTTAAAAAAAGAAAAAATATTTTAAAACTAATAAATAAAGCTTTAAAAAAAACTCCCTGCGAAGGAAGATTAATTGATTATATAAATTCCTTTTTCCATTTAAATTTTAAAGACAAATTATCATTTATAATCAAACATATTTTTATGCCGCATAAAACAGATATAAAAAAATATAATTTTAAATGTGTTTATTTTTATATTATGATAAAACCTTTAAGAGTTTGTTTTCAACTTTTAACAATGGGCATTCGCCAGCCTCTGCCAAAAGCTCTTTTAGAAACTTTTAAAATTACAGGAGATTGACTTCTTTTAAACTCACTTTTTTTGACCTGATTTAAAACCCATTTAACAGTTTCTTCTTTAAACCCCTTTGTAATCAAACTTTGAACCCCTTTATTCTCTTCAATATGTAATCTTAGAATTTCATCTAAAACTTCATATAGAGGCAGACTATCCTCATCTTTCTGATTTTCACTCAGTTCAGCAGAAGGTGGTTTAATAATTATATTTTCTGGGATTATTTCCTTATTTTTATTAATAAATCGTGCTAATTTAAAAATATCAGTTTTTAATATATCCCCAATTGGATTAACGGCACCACACATATCCCCATATAAAGTGGTATATCCTACAGATATTTCACTTTTATTGCCAGTTGTAACAAGCAGATGGGAAAATTTGTTTGAATATGCCATTAAAATATTTCCACGAATTCTTGCCTGAATATTTTCTTCAGTAAAATCTTTTTCACGGTTTTTAAAAAAAGGAGCAAGAGTTTCCAGATAATTTTTGTATAATGGTTCTATATTAACTTCAAAAATTTCAAACCCAAGGTTTTCTGCAAGTTCCCGTGCATCTATGATTGAACTTTTAGATGAATATCTTGTAGGAAGCATTAAACCAGTGACATTTTCAGCGCCAAGCGCTTTAACTAAAATAGAAACTGCAACAGCAGAATCAATTCCACCTGATATTCCTAAAACCGCTTTTTTAAATCCGCACTTTTTAAAATAATCCCTGATTCCCGCTATAACAGCAGAATAAATATCTTTAATTTTATCTTCTTTTATATAAATTTTTGAAGAATATTGTTTATTGCAATCATAAATAAGTATATCTTCTTTAAAAGCTTCAGCCTTGATAAGAACTTCCTGATTTTTTCCACAAACAACAAAACTCTGTCCGTCAAAAATAATATCATCATTTCCACCGGTTTGATTCACAAAAAAGTAATCACAACAAAGAGTTTTAGAAATATTTTTAAAAACTTCTACTCTTGATTCTAATTTTTTATAATAATAAGGAGAAGCAGATACTCCTAAAACTATATCTGGCATACACTTTTTCAGACTATTCACGGGATTATAATCATAATGTCTCTGATAATCAAACCAGGCGTCCTCGCAAATTAACACTGCTATTTTTTTACCTTTAAAATTAAAACTTCTATCACTATCAAAAAAGGGTTTAAAATAGTGACTCTCATCAAAAACATCATACTGAGGCAGAAGTGCTTTATATTTTTTAAAGATTATTTCACCTTTATCAATAACCAGAACTGTATTAAACAATTTTTTATTATTTATAAGAGGGACTCCAACAACTAAAGCCGGAAGTTGTTTTTGAATACTTTCCTCTTTTAATTTTTCAACTGCGCTTTCGCATTTAATTATGAAATCATCCGATAAAAGAAGATCTTTAGGTGGATATCCGGATATACTACACTCTGGATAAACAATTAAATCACAATCAGATTTTAATTTCATTGCATAAAAAACTATTTTAGAAAGGTTTGATTCAATATCCCCAACTTTTGTATTAATCTGCGCCGCTGCAATTTTCATACTTTGTATATTAAAAACCTTCTTTATATTTAACTAATTCTTCAGGAACATACCATTCCAGCCAGCTGTTTAAAGTTTCATTTTCAGTAACTTCAACACCGTGAATTCTTTTATCCATTACAATAATATAATCCTCTGAAAACAAAAAGGTATATGGATGATCCTGGGCTATAAGTTTATGTACTTTCTGAGTATATTCGTAGGCCTCTTCAAGTTCTGGTATATATCTTATTTTTTCAAGTAACCTGTCAACTTCTTCATTTTGATACCCAATATAATTAACTCCAGTATCAGTTTTCCAGCGTATTGAGTTGGAATGCCAACTTTGATATAAATCAGGTGTAATTCCCAGTCCCCAACCAAGCATACAAGCATCAAAATCACCTGCCCTTAAATCAGATAAGAAGTTCGGCCAGTCAAGCAACTCTATATTAGTTTTAACCCCAATATTTTTCCAGTACCGCCTGATATATCTGGACATATGTTCCCTTTCTTTATTTCCTCTATTAGTTTTAAGAGATATTTCCAGTATATTATTATTTTTTTCAAAAAAACCATCATCTCTCTTAACAAAACCCTCTTCTTTTAAAATTTCAACTGCGCCCTCAGGGTCGAAAGGAACAGGAGGAACATCCTCGTTATACGCGGCTGTTTGATATCTATAAGGGCCTGTAACTCTTGTTGCTGCATTCAGAAATACCCCTTCAATAAGCTCATCAACGTTAATTGCTCTGCTAAGAGCTTCCCTGACCTTTACGTTATCAAGAAATTCCTGATGATTATTATAACCAACATACAAATAACCAGTTTTATACGGAAGTTTAAAAATGTTAAATCTTTCTTCAAATTCTAAATCATCCCCGTATGTTTTATATTGATCGAAAGAAAGTTCAACATAATCAATTTGACCGTTCATTAATGAAAGAATTCGCTGTGAATGGTCGGGAATTATCCTAAAAACAGTTTTATCAAAGTAGGGCCGCCCCTCAAAATAATCAGGATTTGCCTCAACTATTATGTAATCAGCCGTAACCCATTGAAGCATTTTATAAGGTCCTGTCCCAACTGGATTTCTGTTAAAAACTGTTTCTTCTAAATTTTCATTTTCTAAGATATGTTCAGGAATTATCTCAACACCCCAGGGTCTTAAAATATTTAAAATTGGTCTGAAATATGTAACAACTACTTCATATCTGCCTTTAGACTCAACATCTTTTACCACCCTATAATTCGAAGAATACGGTGTTTCAAGTTCAGGGTCAATTAATTTATTATAAGTGAATTCAACATCTGAAGAAGTAAAATTTCTGCCATCATGCCACTTAACATCGTCTCTAAGATAAAAAGTTACTTCCCATCTATAATTTGTATATTTAATATCTTCATTAAACTCAAGCCATTTATTAAGCTCTTTTTCTTCAACATTATTTTCATAAACCACTTCATATATAATAACATCCTCATCCATCTTATGAGCGTGCTTTTTTAATTCATCAACTTTTTCAAAATTCCCTCTATTATGTTCAAAATCATCCCGGAACTCAGAAAATTGTATTCCCGAATCTTTTTCAATATGAAGAAAAATTTTATTTTTAATTTTATTAATTTCCCAGGATTCTGCAAGTTCGGCCTCAGGTTTTGCCTCATGGTCAAAAGAAATCAAAGAGTTAAAAATGGTATTTGAAACTCTTCTTGAATGAGTATCAGAAACAAATAATGGATTTAACGTAACAGGTTCCTGCCCGATTCCTGCAACAAAAATATCGCCATAGTTAACCTCTGCATCAGTTTCTGAAATATCCTCAGATGGTTCACATCCCAAGATAGTTAGAATTAAACAACATAAAACAATTAATTTTAAAAATTTCATAATTATGTTCCCTTATATTAAATTTTAAATTTAATTATAAACTATTTTTTTATTAAATCAATTTTTAATTAGAAATATTATAGAATAAACACAGTAATTCTCAATAAGAATTTTTTCATAATGTTTCGTTGATGATTTTGTTTCGTAATAAATTTTAACTTTAATGTTTCTGTGAATAATTTGCATGATTTTGATGTCACCCCGGTTATGTATGGTTCCCTGCCTTCGCAGGGATGACAGCTAAAACTATCTCTATTCTAATTTATAATTGCTTTTGCGGTCACCGCTTCTATCGGCTCTTTTTGCTCTTATTGCTTTTTCACTTCTTACTTCTTACTTCTCGCCTCTCACTTCTTACGGCTCCTATCTGCTCCTATCGGCCTCTATCGTCTCACTTCTCACCTCTCACGGCTCTCATCGGCTCTTTTTGCTCTTATTGCTTTTTCACTTCTTACTTCTTACTTCTCGCCTCTCACTTCTTACGGCTCCTATCTGCTCCTATCGGCCTCTATCGT
>JBNJGP010000062.1:0-4798 GCA_051747805.1 Candidatus Muiribacteriota bacterium | reverse complement strand
CTCACTTCTCACCTCTCACGGCTCTCATCGGCTCTTTTTCTGGTTATCGGTATGTTTTCATCAATTATATTATATATTTATATACCGATAATTACGTTGGAAAAAAAAATTAAAACGGTGAAATCTATGAATAAAAAAAATATACTTATCTTTCTTATTTTAATATGCTCAATTTTTTCTTCTGCAGAATTTGGAAGAAAAATAGAAATATCTATCTGGAGCAATACTGGAAATCCCGAAATTGAAGGCGAATTTATCGAAAACGCCGCTGGTGAAATAGTACTACCTTTTGCCGGTGAATTAAATATTAATAATTTAGATGAAACACAGATTAAGAAAAAAATCCATTCATCTCTACATCCAGATTATTTTATCGACCCCTCTGTTTCTGTTTATGTTAAAAATAACTACTTTACAATAAACGGTAAAGTTAAAAACCCCGGAAGATACAGCTTTTCATCACGCATAATGCTCAGTGATGCAATAGAGATTGCGGGAGGTCTTGAAGACGGTGCAGATATTTTGAATGTAAAAATAAAAAATAAAGAAAACGAGGAAATTGTCAACTACAGGGATTTCAGAAAATTCGGAAAAACAGATTCAAATCCCCAGATTACAAACGGTTCAGTTATTACTTTTAATGAGTTTGATTATATATATGTTTTAGGAGAAGTTGAAAACCCTTTCAGAACATATTATTCTCCAGATATTGAAATAATCGAGCTTGTTCTTGCTGCAGGATACGGAAGACGATCTTCGCTCACTGAAACAAGAATATTGAGAGGTTCAGATAATGATTATAAGGTATATGAAATAAATCTGAACGAAATTTTCAGAAGAGGTTCTCAAATTTCAGTTGAGGAGGTTTTAGAACCTGGCGATGTTCTTTTTATTCCAAGGAACAGAGGAAATATTCTTGAAAAACTATTCAGAAAAACCAACGAAGTCGCAAATATATTTAAGAATTTAGACACAATTAAAACGTTGCCCGGAGATATTTTTTAATGGAAACCAATGAATTTTCACTACATGATTATTTACATACTATTACAAAAAGACTTCCTATTATAATTGAGGCCACCTGCATAGTAATTTTTTTTGTGATGCTCTTTTCATGGTATCAAACGCCGGTATATGAGGCTGACGGCAAAATTCTTATTGAAAAAGATGAATTTACAATTGAAGATACCCGTCGTGTTATGCGATATGAAGAACCCATAATTAACTATATCGAAATGATGAAAAGCGAAATTGTTCGTTCGCGTTTAACCATAAAAATTGTACATTTTTTTGAAACTGTTTTAAAAAATGATATGAACCTATCAGAATTTAAACGGATTTATCTGGAATGTTTTCCAAAAAATTATGAGTTCTTTCTCCAAATATACAGCGGCAACGGAAAAATTGATGACTATTTTCAAAATGAATTAAATCGAATAAAAAAAGAAGTCACTTTAGAACAAATAAAAAACCTGACCTTTTATGACCTTGAAGTAATTATGCCTCCTGGAGCCGCAATTCTTGAAACAAACATAAGATATAGAAATTATGTTCTGGCTGAATATTTTATTCATGGTATTTTTGAAATTGTAGATAAAATACTTTATCAGAAAGAAAACGAAGAATTTGATAAAAAAAGAAATTTTATTAATAATCAAATTGAAATTGTAAAAGAAGAAATTGAAAAATTTGAAAATAAAAAAGATAAACTTAGAATTCCTGGAAACCTCTATAATATTTCAAACGGATTTGAGAAGATGGAAGAGGAAATCAGAGAACTTAGATTAAAAAAAGAAGAAGCTAAAATAAATCTTGGACAGTCTAGAATTTCTCATAATGAAATAAAACAAAGACTTGAAAACGATGACTACCCGCAGGATTATGCAAAAACCTCTAACCTGAGCCATGATTCACTACTTGGCAGACTTAGATTTGAATATATGTTTATTGAATCAGAGCTTGAAACCCTGGAAGATAGTTATGGTAAAAATCATCCACAAATAAAGGAATTATACTCATTAAAAAAAATTGTTGAAGAAAATATTGATTCAGAAGCTGGTTCAAGAGAAAATGCTAAAAAAATTAATAATCCATTTTATAATAATTTAGTAGAAAAACTTGTAGAAGAAAGTGTTGAAATTGTAAAAGAAACATCAAATATTATTTCAATTGAAAAAGTATTAAATGAAAAAGAAAAAGAATATTCAAAATATCCTGAAATTAACAGAGAATTTATGCTTTTAAACCGCGAGCTTAAAATTGCAGAGAACACTTATAATCTTCTTCTTGAAAATCTGAATAATATAAATATTCAAAAAGCCTCCCTAAGTAATAAAGTAACTATTCTTGACAGGGCTCACGGGAACTCTAAAAAACTGAAACCAAATTACAGATTTAATTTTATATTAGGTTTACTTGCAGGAGCACTTACAGGATTAACTCTTGCTTTTCTTGTAGAACATCTGGACAGAACAATAAAAACTCCCGAAGAGGCCATTAAACTACTGGATTTACCGCTTTTTGCCCGTATTCCTTTTTATGAAAAAAGCCAGATATCTGATACAAATGAAAACTCAATAGACAATATGCTTATATCTTATTTTGAGCCTAAAAATATTGTTACTGAACAGTTTAAAATGCTAATGATAAATTCAAAATTCGGGTTTAAAGGAATAACTGATAAAAATTCTACAATTATGGTAAACAGCGCCGAAGCAGGTGAAGGAAAAAGTCTTGTGGCCGCTAATTTAGGTGTTACTTTTGCCAGAGCCGGATATAAAACAATAATTGTTGATGTTGATTTCAGAAAACCTGAACAGCATAAGTTGTTTGGTTTAGATAATTTTCACGGACTTACAGATATTATACTTGGCGAGAAAAAAGAAAATCTTATTAAGGCAACTGATGTTGAAAAATTACATTTATTACCATCAGGTGCAATACCACCAAGCCCCGCAATGTTTTTTGAAACTTATAATTTCACTACCCTTCTTGATAATTTAAAAGAAGAGTATGATATTGTAATAGTTGACTCTGCACCTTCTTCGCATATTTCAGACTCTCTCCTGCTTGTTCCCAAAGTTGATAATATACTGTTCACAATAGCTTTGCGACACACAGACAGAACGATAGTTTCTAAAACAACAGCTGATATTGCGAAAATATTTAAAGGAAATATTGGCCTAGTTTGTAATAAAGTGAGTCTTAAAAATATTTCAGGCCATTATTATAGATATTAAAACTAAGTAAAATCTATTCTTGTTGTCATGGGGATGAATATAAGTATCCAGTGTCTTGTAGAATTTAAAGGGAATTTGCTGAAAAAAATGAAAAAATCTAAAAATAAAATTGTTGTTTTAAACCCTGTGGGTTTTATGGGCGGGGCTGAGGTCAGCCTGCTTGAATTTTTAAAATACTATCGGGAGCACGTTGTAACTGTGGTAGTTCCTTTTGAAGGCGATTTTACTATCGAATTAAAAAATAATGAAATAAAATATTTTGTTATTCAACCTGATAAAAATTTCAACAGAATCCATAGAAAAAAAATATATTTTAATAATATTATTTCAATTATAACTTACAGCCAGAAAATATATGGGCTTATTAAAATGTTAGATTTTGATATAATTTATTCAAATGGGTTAAAAACAGATTTAATTTCATTGTATCTGAAGTTTAAATTAAAAAAAGATATAATATGGCATATTAGGGATATTTTAAACATTAAATTTAAAATTTTATTTTCCGTCTCATCTCTCTTATGCAAAAAATTAATCTGCAATTCTGAATTTACCGCAAAACAGTTTTTTTTCAAAAAAAAGACTACTACAATTTTTAATCCAATACCTGAAATAAATTTAAAAAAATTAAAAAATAAAAAAAGATTTATTTTAGGAATGGCAGGCCACTTAACAAATCTAAAAAATATACATATAGCAATAAAATCTTTAACTTTCCTTCCATCAAATTACAAATTATTAATATATGGAAAAGAACCTTATAAAACACATTCAGGTTATGGTCAATTTTTGAAAAAAATTACAAAGCATTTTAATCTTGAAAACCAAGTTGAATTTCATGCTTTTGATACAAATATAAAAAATTTTTTACAACAAGTTGATCTTGTACTATGTCTTTCCAGCAAAGAAAGTTTTGGACGGGTTCAGTTTGAAGCTTTAAGCTCCAATACTCCAGTTATAACAACGCAAACAGGCTTTTTTTATAATAAAAAAGATTTAAAATATCCAATTATAATTCCATTAAAAAATTTAAACCCAGATAAGGTTGCAGAAAAAATTGTTAAAGTGAGAAAAAATTTTTATTTTTATAATAAAAAATGTCAGAAATACTATATGAAAATCAGGAATGAATTTGATACAATGCATATAAACAAAAAAATAGAAAAGGTTATTAATTCATGATTTATTTTATTTTAGGAATTTTTATTGGATTAATTGTAGGAGTTAATCTGGAGTTTTTACGAAATATTGCAACAAGTACCTACTTTGGTAAAAAGAAAAAAGAAAATAAAAAGGTAAATTTTTTTTCTATGGCAGAAATTAAAATAAAACTTTTTTTATGTCGAATATATGAAGAAAAGAAAATACATTTACTTATATTTTTTTATTCGTTTTTAATTGCAGCAGTAGTTATATTGCTTTCGTTTATCGAGTTCAGAGCACCCTCTGGCTATAATTACTTAAACAGGTTTTTATTTTTATGAAAATTACACAACTGGGAAAATACTATTATCCATTTAAAGGCGGAATTGAAAACCATTTAAAAAATCTGACTGAAA
>JBNJGP010000061.1:0-15864 GCA_051747805.1 Candidatus Muiribacteriota bacterium | reverse complement strand
TTATTTTCATATTTTTTTTGAATTTCAGGGATAGCATTTTTATCGCCATCTACTTTAAAAACCCCTAAAACACTTGCATATAAATACATTGGTTGTTTATTTTCTATAAAGTTTTCATCAAATACTTTAAAACTCATTTCAATAAAAGTATATCCATCGTCTTTATGATAAACTTCATTATCAATATCAAACAGCAATTCAGGTTTTTCAGAAAAATTGAACATAACATCCTGTTCAAATTTAAAATCTTTGACTTTATAATCAATAAATTTCAATATTGAATCATTTTTCATTAGGCAGCATCCTTTAAATCAAAATATTGATTTTCACCATAATTTTTTTCACTTGGTTTGATTTCCCCATAAATCAAAGGTTTCAATTTAATTTGATGTGTAAAATCAAGAGATATATCTTTTTCCGCATTTGAATTTAAAATATCTCGATAATAAAACGAATTCACCAAATAATGAAATAAATCGTTTTCATACATAAAATTATATATTTCTTTTTTTATGATTTTAATTTTTTTATCTAATACCAGAGAATTACTTTTTAAATTTATTATAATAAATTTTTCTCCATCTAAATTCGAATGTCTTTTAAATGATATTTTTAATCCTCTGTGCTCTTTAACTATTTTTTTTATTAAATTATTTATTTTTGACATGTAACCTCCTTGAATATTTATTATACAAGGTTTCAATTTCATCATCCCATTCATTTATATTTGAAATTGTTACTTTTTCATATAAATAATAATCTGCTTTTTCTCTTATTCCTTTTAATTCCTTCATTAAAAAAAATAAATCCTTATAACCCTTCTTTTTTATTACTGCAAGAAAATCTTTATGACCATTATATTTTGTTTTTTCGGTATTTGTAATTAATCTAGTTAATTGATAAAAACAATAATATATACGGTTTCCCCACGCATTATAACAGTAATTTATTTTGCATATATCTGCGACTTTTTTATTTTCTAACGCTTTGTCCAATAATTTGAAAAAGAAATTATCAATTATTTTAAATAATTTTGCTTCTTAGTGGAATGCAATAATTATAATTTACTTCTAAAAGTTGTATTATTTAATCATAGGGTTAAATTGTTATCAAACCAAATCCTTGAGAATTTCGGCTTCCTAAACCTGCATCCAGTGCAAATTTTAGAATGGGAAGCTCTCCTTTTAATTCAAAATAACCCTTCCAGCCTTTTATTACTGTTTTTCTTTCTTCGGTTCCAAACATTATTACTTTTTCATTTTTATTTCCAGAAAATAAAGGTTTAATTTGAATATCAAAGGGGCATTTCTGATTTAACAAGGCTTCCCATTTTTTCTTTAGATTATTATTAGTCAATTCTGAAAATTCTTTTTCAAAGGGAGTATAATAATAGGTTAATTTTTTTCCGTCTGGTTTTACTAGAGTTGTATGATTTTCTATTGGTGATAAAGCTTTCACTTTTATCTTGTTAGATTTTACTGGCTCTTTTCTCATAACCGATATTGCATTTATATACATTTGATTATTTTCTAATCTTACTTTTTCATTTTTTATTAAATTACTTGCAGTCTGTTCTAAAATCCAGTCTACTGGAGAACTTACAATAAAAGAAATTTGTGGGGGAAAAACAAAAATTTTTTCTTTTTTTCTAAAAATTCCTCTTTCTAATATACCTGAATAAGTAAAGAGTTTGAAACTTCTTTTTCCAAATTTAAATCCCTTTTCATGAAGCCAATCGGCATCAAACCTGTCAAGCATATTATATATTAATGCCTGCTGATAAGCGCCATATGCAGCAGGTAAAACAACTGGTTTATCTGTTATTAATTCGATTTTTATTTTCATTGATTGATAATTTTACCTTATTATTTTTTTTATTCTAACAACACATAAAATTCTGGTCAAATATTTATTTTAAAGTTAATGTTATCTATTGTTTATATTCCAAAAAAATTATTATAACTTCCACGCAATCAGAATAATTAACTCTATTCACATAACCGTTTAAACGGTTATACAATTGCAAGTTTTGAATCTAATACAGTGTTTCACCAATAAAAAAACTCAAAATCTGAAATCCGGAGACCTGACCCCCTTATTTTCTTTCAAGGTTTCTTAAAGTAAATATATGATCAGGGATATCTGTATCCAATTTTAGATTTTTCATTATTACTTTTGTATAATAATCATCTCTTAAATTATCTTCGATTTTCATTTTAACTGGATAATATCTGTCTGATATATTTTTATATTCAGATAAGTGCATTGTTTTTAACAGTTTTTGGCTTCGTCCGTATAACTCTGCTTTATAATAGATAAATTTTTCTTTATCAACCCATATTTTCTGCATATAATATACTGGGTCGACTCCGTCTTTTGCTTCTAATTTAATTATATATACTTCCCTGTCGTTGTATTCTGCTTCCTGCAGAATTTTGGCGTTATACTGTTCATTCAGAGTTCTGTTTTCTGTCTGGTCTTCATATGAAAAATCACTTCCCATCATTGACTGTCTTAACATATGTCCTGAAATTTTTACTGTTCTTGATGCACCTGGTAAATACATCCATAAATCCTTTTCTATTCTTAAGTATTTTGTTCCACTATCTCTTGGAGGATAGGTAAATTCTATAAATGCCTCTGTATCTCCTCTGGTATAGCTTTTAAATCTTTTTGTCGTTGTTCTGTCTGGTCTGGAGATAATCATTTCTGCTTCGTATTCTGTTGTTTTTGGTATCATATTTTCATCAATTTTTTCTAATATTTCATTTACTGTTAGTTCAGATGCAACGTTTAATATAGACATTACGAAAATCATCAAAAAAATTAATTTTTTTTTCATAAAACCTCCTGTTTATCTGCTGCGCAGATGTTATTGTTTGTTTTCAACAAACAAGTGAAATCACCTGAAACTAGATACCGGGACAAGCCCGGCATGACAATAAAAAGCAAAAGCTATGGTTTCCTGCATTCGCAGGAATGACAGCAAAAACAATAACTTTTAATGCATTTACTTGTCAAAGACAATTACTTGTTCACAGGAGTTTAGGCCTGTGAATAATAACTTGTTTTGCAAAAAACAATAACTTGATTATGCTTTTTATAATCAATTACTGTTGACTTCAGTCAACTTTACTGCCTCATCTATTCTTCAAAAGCTCGGCTGGTTTTTTCCCTGTCATTGGTATTACTGGAAATAATGTTCCAAGAAGGGAAAATATCATTCCAATTAATAATCCTTCAAATACGCTTCGAAGTTTAACAATCGGATAAAGAATATGCTCCATCTGATAAACTTCAAGAATTTCTTTTGAGGATTCACCAAAATTAAGACCAAAAACCGAAAAATAATATGTAACTCCTATTCCTATTATTATACCTGCACATGTGCCTATAATTCCCATTATCATTCCTTCAGAAATCAGCAGAAAACTAACCTGACCTCTGTTCATTCCCATAGATTCAAGAACACCTATTTCCCGTTTTCTTTCAAGCACAACCATCATCATTGTATTAACTATTGCTATAGATGACAGAGAGCCAAATATAAACATTATTAAAAACTTTCCTATCCACATCCAGTCATCCATTGTTTTATTCATTCCAATTTCGTTCCAGGCTTCAACAACAAACTTGTCTGAAACTTTTTCAAGACGCTTTTTCACCTGTTCAAGTTCTCTTAACTCTTTCACAAAAAATACTATTTCTGAAACAGAATTTTCCATATCAAGAAGATATTGAGCTTCACCCAGCGGTAATACAAACATTTCATTATACATTGAATACCTGTGCTTAAAAATTCCGGTTACTGTGTAGTTGAATGCCGAAACTGATCTCCATTGCGTTGAAGTCATTATAGTTATTTCATCACCGATTCCAACTCTTAACTGTCCGGCTAGTTTTTCTCCTAATATTATGCAGGCTTTGTCTTCCCAGTTGTTAATATCTCCTTCAATTAAATAATCCTTGATTTTGAGTACATTTAAATCACCTTTTTTTACTCCATATCCTATTGACGTTTGATCATGTTCTTCTGAAAAAATCATTCCCCCGAATTTTATTCTACCATATGCATTTTTAACTCCTTCAACTTCTTCTGAAGTATTTATCACTTCCTGATTAACATTAGATGTCAAATCAAATGTTCTCGAAGTTAGCTCAAATTCAGGATGCACCATTCTAATTTCACCTGTGGCACTGACAGCCCTTTCATAGCTTGAAAACATAAAGCCTTCAAGATAACCCATTCCAAAAACATATATTGCAACTCCCATTATTATTACTGCAATGGTAAGAGCGCTCCTTCTTTTGTTTCTTGATATATTTCTATAGGCAATTTTTAAAATATCATTCATTTATCTCTCCTAATCTCTCATTATTTCAACAGGATTCATTTTTGTAGCAAAATATGAAGGATACAGAGATGATAATGCTGCAATTACCACGCCGATTAATCCAAATAAAATAATTTTAACTGGAGTAATATATCCATATATTCTGTTTCCAATAGGAATAGCTTCTCCTGCATATTCTGAGCCTACAGGTATATATATTCCATGATTATACATATATGTTGTCAAAACAGCTCCGGCTGCACAAGCCAATATAGCGGCAATTACTCCAACCATTGTTCCCTCTATTGTAAATAGTCCGAGCATTTTTTTTCGGGATAATCCCATAGCATATAAAATTCCAATTTCTTTTTTTCTTTCAAATACTGACATTATTAAAGTGTTGGCAATTCCAAATCCAGCCATTAAAAGAATAAGAAAAGTAAAAATATAATTTCCTTTTGCATCAACTTCCATCATTGCTAAAAAATCCGCTATTTCTTCATACCACGGAATAATTCTTATATTATCGTTTAATATGGAGGATAAATCACTTATTATTTTTTCTATATTTTTTTCTTCAAATGAACTTGTCATTAACACAATTTCATTTATAAATTCTTTCTGAGTAAAATCGCGGGCAAGTTTTTTCGAGGTAAAAATTACATTATTGTCAATTTTTAAATTTCCTGTTTCAAAAATCCCTTTTATTTCAACGTCCAGTGCGTTCATTCCCTTTTTGGCATCCCTGGCAATTATTGTGATATAATCCCCTACTTCAAGCTCAAGAATTCTGGCATTATTTTTACCTATTAATATTTGATTATTATCATTTTCTCTAATATACTCCCCGCTGATAATAGAATTGCTTCTTTTAAAAACGTCATCTTCTAATAATGGTTTTATACCCAAAAAAGTAACTGGAATTTCATATCTGCCATTTGTAAAACTTCCTCTAAATTTTATTCTGGGAGAATAAGCACTAATTTCAGAATGGTTTTCTATAACTTCCAGGATTTTATATTCGTTTTCCAGTTCAAAATCCATTGGATTATTATCTTCTCTATTTTGATAATACTCTTTGTCAAAAATCATCATTGTTCCAATATCTGTTCTTATAAAAGACTCAACAGCCTGTTTGGACATCCCGTTATTTATAGCAACGCCAATTATACCAATAAATAGACCAAAAAAAATCATAAAAACAGTTAAAGCAGTTCTTATTTTATGTCGGAATATATTTCTAAATGCCATTTTTAATAGCATGAGCTCCCCCTATTATTTTTCTTCGATTTTTTCAATTTTCCCGTCACGAAGCCATATTATTTTTTTGGCATAATCTATGATTTTTTTATCATGTGAAGAAAAAACAAATGTAACTCCTTTATCTTCATTAAGTTTTCTCATCATTTTTAAAATATTTTCACCTGTTACAGAATCAAGATTTGCTGTAGGTTCATCAGCCAGAATAAGTTCCGGCTCTTTAACTAATGCACGGGCAACGGCCACACGCTGTTGCTGACCCCCTGACATTTCATCTGGTTTATGTTCTGCATATTCAAAAATTTCCATTTCTTTCATTATTTTATTTACTTTTTCTTTACGTTGGGATGATGATATTGTGCCCAGTAAATCAAGTGAAAATATTATATTTTCAAACCCCGTTAATACTGGTATTAAATTAAAACTTTGAAAAATAAACCCTATTTTGTTTTTTCTGAAATTTGCTCCCTTCTTATTATTAAAATCTGTAATAATTTCATCATCAATTTTAATTTTTCCGCTTGTTGGCTTATCCATCGCTCCAATCATATTTAAAACTGTTGTTTTTCCAGATCCCGATGGGCCGGCAAGCACGGTGAATTCTCCTTTTTTTATTTCAAGAGAAAAATCCTTTACAGCATTTACTGTAACTTTTCCCATTTGATAATCTTTATTAATGTCAGCGAGAACAATTTTTTCCATAATTTCTCCTTTTTATCTACTTATAGAATATGTAACTTCAATTTCATGCCCACTAGAAAGCCCTGGAAATAGTTGAGAATTTCCAGAATAAAGCCTGCTGTACTGAACTCTGAAACTTTTAAAATCATCAATCATATAATCAGTTCCTGCCTGAAAAAAAAGTCTATCACTATCGCTTTCTGTATAACCTATATCTACTGACTGATAATCGCTTAAACTATAATTTGCGCCAAAATAATAATAGTCAGCTTTTTCACTAAATGAAAATTCAGAAATTAAATATAAAGTTGTATTTTTTAAAAGATATGAATAATCTAATCCTAATACATAAGTATTATTTGTTACTGGTTTTTGATGGCTGATTATTTGTCCCCATAATCCAACTTTTAAATTACCCTGAAATTCTAAAATATAATCCTGAAAATCAACTCCCATTCTTGAGTAATTAAGATAGTTAATCATATATTCCCAGCCATCTTTAAACTGAGTATATCTGAGTGCGAAATTATCATTACCCGATTTAAACTCGTTTGCAAGCTCTATTCTTGAAAAAAAGGTTTCATTATATAATATTCTTAAAGCGTCAACACCAGTTCTATCTTTTTTAGGGTCTGCAACATCAATATCATTAAAAATATCTGTATAATTAAAAACATGACTTAACCCCCAGTAAATTCGCTGTCTGCCAAGGGTTATTGAGGTTTTATCTTCGGCATAATTCATATAAGCCCGGTCAAAAGACAGGTCCAAATCATCTTTATCGCCACGGAATCTCACCCTTGCATTAAAGTAAAAATCATCGCTGTACTTGAAGGTTTCAAATCTGGAGTCAAAATATAAATGATTATCCAAAGAACTTCCGGTAAAAAAACTTAAATCATGCTCCTGACTTAAATTCTGAAAGGATAAAATACTTAAGTATATTGAAAAAAAAACAAAAACAAAGATTAATTTTTTCATTTTCCCCCCTTTTTAACGCCTATTCCATTTTTAAGAACTTCAAAAAAATCATCATAGACTCTATCCAGATTATTTAAATCTATATCTTTTTCTTGTTTAATAATAGATAAAACATAAGTTTGAACTGACTGAATAAAATTATTAACTATGAATTTTAATATTTTTACATCTAAATTATTTTTTAAATCTCCATTTTTAATCCCCGCATTTATAATACATGAAAAAAAATCATCCTGAATTTTTCCATATCTTTTTAAAATTTCATTTGTTAACTCAAGAGAACTTGACATATTCTGAGTAATTTTAATATAGTCTGGATTTTCCCAGGCAAATTCAATTCCTTTTTTTTGTATTCTTTTAATATTTTCAAAAAAACCAAATTTATTTTTATCGTCTAAAACTCCATTAAAACTCTTCATTTTTGTCTCAACAATTAAATCAAAAATATATAAATATAAATCTTTTTTATTATAAAAATATTGATAGAAACTCCCCTTGGGTATTTGTGACCTTTTGCAAATTCTAGTTATACTTGCTTTATGAAAAACATAAGCAGAAAACTCTTTTATTCCAGCGTTAATAACTTTATTTTTTTTATTTTCAGGCAAATTTTGAAAAGTTGCTTTAACCATTATTCCTCCTGCTATATTATATGACGAACAAGTAATTCAAAATGTTAATACTTTTATCGAATGACTGTTCAGTCATATGACCCTATAGTCATATTAAGCAATTAAATTCTTTTTGTCAACCTTTTTGTAAATTTTGCTTGACCGAGAAAATTTATTATATTATTATTCCACCATGATTAAACGATTTATTTCATATTTTAAAAGACATAAATTTTTATTTTTTGTTGATATGAGTGCCGCTATCTTTGCTGGAATGCTCGCCAATGTTTTTCCTTTTTTAACTAGAAAACTAATGTCTGATATTATTCCAACACAGAATCTTCAAAATATTTTCTTTATTATTGCCATTATGGCTGGTGCTCATCTATTAACTGCAATCTGTAATTATGTACGTCTTTACTGGGGTCATGTTTTTGGTGTGAGGGTTGAGGCAGATATGAGAACTGACTTGTTTAATCATCTGCAGAAACTTTCATTTACTTATTTTGATAATGTTAAAACCGGTCATCTTATGGCTAGAATTTCAAATGATTTAAATAAAATTGCCGAAGTTGCTCATCATGCCCCAGAGGATTTGATGATTTCTATTGTTACAATTGTTGTTTCTTTTATTTTCATGTTTAATTTTAACTTTCATCTTGCCCTTATTGCTTTAATTCCTATTCCATTTCTTCTTTTATGGGGATTAAAAGTCGGTTCTAAAATGAGATATGGATTCCGTAATGTAAGGCAGAAAGTTGCGGAGATAAATACAACTGTTGAAAACTCTGTTCAGGGTATTCGTGAGGTTAAATCATATGCTAATGAAGACCTGGAAGTTGATAAATTTGAAAAAAGTAATTTTAATTTTAAAATTGCAAAAGAAAAAATGTATGCTTTAATGGCAATTTTTTTCAGTGGCATGCATTTGCTTCGGGATTTTTACTATCTTCTATTAATATCTTCTGGAGCACTTCTTATTCATTATGGAACTTTGAGTATTGAAGATTTACTTGCTTTTACACTTTTTATTAATATTATTCTCAGACCGATTGAAAGATTCGTTAACTTTTTTGAACAGTTTCAGCAGGGAGCGGCTTCTTTTGAACGATTTTTAGATGTTATGGATATATATCCTGAAATTAATGATGCTTCAGATGCTGTGGAAACTGATTTTAAAAAGGGAAATATTAAAATTAATAAAGTTGACTTCAAATATGATCAGAGTCCTGAATTTGTTTTAAAAAATATTAATATGAATATACCAGAGGGTAAAAAGGTTGCCCTGGTCGGTGAATCAGGGGCCGGTAAATCTACTTTAATTTCGTTAATTCCCCGTTTTTATGAACCTCAGAAAGGTGAAATATTAATTGATAATTTTAATATAAATAAAATTACTCAGAATTGTTTAAGGAATAATATTGGTATTGTTCAGCAGAATGTTTTTCTTTTTGATGATACAATTAGAGAAAATATTCTTTATGGTAATCCAGAAGCTTCTGATGAAGATATTATCCATGCTGCAAAACAGGCGAACATTCTTGATTTTATACTTTCGCTGCCCAATGGTTTTGATACACAGGTAGGTGAAAGAGGTGTTAAATTATCAGGTGGACAGAAACAGCGTATTGCAATAGCACGTGTTTTTTTAAAAAATCCCTCTATTCTTATTTTTGATGAGGCCACCTCTTCTCTGGACACAGAAAGTGAGCATCTTATTTCTCAGGCTATGGATAAACTCAGTCATGGTAGAACAACTATTATTATTGCGCATAGATTATCTACTATAAAAAATGCCGATATTATCTATGTTATGAGCGAGGGTGAAATTATTGAATCCGGAAATCATGAAAAACTTATTAAAAAAAGGAAGTTTTATTATAATCTTTACAATAAAAATTTATTTTAAAACTTAGTTGGTTCAGGCCATTGCCAAACATTATAATTTTATAAAATATTGACTATTTATCTCTAAATATCGTATAATTAAATTAAGTAAAATAAATTAAAAGGTATAATTATGGATATTGAAAACAGAAAACATAAAAGATATTTTTCAAATTTGCCGGTTAAATTTAAAACTTTAACCGATAAAATCTCCTACTCTTATGATTATCATGGTAATATAAAAAATATTTCCGAGGGCGGAATTTTTCTAATTGCAACTGCAAAACTAAACAAAAATGATATGATTAATATTAAAATCAGCGCAAAAAATCTTGTCCTTGACTTAAATGCAAAAGTTGTTTGGGTTAAAATAAACAAAAATAAAGAAAATTACTATGGGCTTGAATTTAAAATTCCAACTTCTTATATGGCCAGAATTATAAGAGAAAATATTATTTCAAAAATCGAAGATAAAAAAATTTAAATTTTAAAAAGAAAAAAGCTGCCTGCAAAAAACAGACAGCTTTTTTTTTATACTTAAATTAAACCCAGTATTTCTTAAAAAATTGTTGACCAGTAAAGTTCCTGTTCAAGTTCTGTTTCAAACCTTGGTAGTTGTGGTCCAACTGCTCTTCTTGTTTCAGGACTTCTGTCAGAAACTTCTCTTTTAGAAATAGCAATTGCCTGCCCAAGAGTTTTACCGTCTAAAGTTAATTCAGCAGCATATTCAGCTCTGTCAGGATTTATAACACCATTTGCTCTAACTTTACCTTCAAGCCATGATTTTTTATCAACAGTTCCCATTAAAATACCCTTAACATCAGTTGCAGAAAGGTCAGGATTAACTGAAAGAACCTGAGCCGCATATTTTGCCGCAAGTGGAGCTGCCTGAGATGTTCCTGACATACGTCCCATTTTATTATTAGGATATGGTGCCAGAATATTTACACCAGGTACAGCAACATCAACTTTGCTTTCTGCATAATCAGAAAATGGTGCTAAAGCTTTATCATCATGAGTAGCAGCAACTACAAGCTTATTTTTAATTGGTGTGTTATTTGGTGAAACAAGTATATTTTCAATATTCTCTCCGCTGTTTCCTGCCGCTATAAGAATTAAAGCATTTGGAACTTTTGAAAACATTTCTTTATCTCTAGGTTGAAAAGCTCTTTCAACAAAAAGATTTACAACTTCTTGAACTTCTTCATCAGAAGGATTTACATATCCCCATTCTTCAACCATTGTCTGTTTAAACATATTAACCAGATTTGAGTTTTCTGAACCAAATGAACAGTTAATTACTCTTGGCTCTAAAGCTCCTATATAATCTCTTATTTCAGAAACTTCATCTTTCATCTGTTGACCAAGCATGTCAAAATAAGCTGCTATTTCATCCATGGAAACAGTTTCTGTTGAACGTCTCTGTTGTGATTTCATAAGATAGTTTATTTCGTTTATCATTTCTTCAATATGTCTAGGTGCATCGCCTGTTGGTAAATGTTTAATAGCTTTAAGTTTAACCTCATCAACACCTTCTGAAGCAATACCACCACAATGTGTACCATGAGCCCAGCCACCTACAAACTGTACCCATTGCATTATTTCTTCATTCTGATAATTTTGAGCTAAAAAATTAAATTCTTCCTGAGTTAAACCTTCTTTACCTTCAAGCTGGAAAATACCCATAAGTTCTAAAAATTTTAAAACATCATCATATTTAGGTGGTGTATGGTCAAGATTAACTAGAACATTGTCATTATCAACAAAATTCCAACCATATTTATCACCAGGATATCCTTGAACGCCACCGTCATCAAGTGCATGAGGCGCTAGTTTGTCATGTGAAAAATCAGTTCCTGAGTCAATTACTAAGACTGGTACGTCATTAGCAAATACTGTGAAAGTAAAAATAAAAGCTAGTAAAAAAATTGTAAGTTTTTTCATACTAAATCCTCCCTAATCAATATTTAATATTTTACTGCTTTAATTGTAAGGGTATAAACGTTATTTTTCAAGGTTTTTTTTTGACGGGATAATTTTTCTGTTTTAAAATAACCTGATGAAAACAAATATTATAAGAAAAATTGTCGTTTTACTTGCAGGAGTGCTTTTTTCTATTTTAATTCTTGAAACTGGTCTTCGTTTGTCTTCTTCTTATTATCAACCTGATGTAAATGTTTCTAAAAAAACTCCCAAAGATAAAATAATTATTTCCTGTTTCGGGGATTCATACACTTATGGAATGGGGGTGGCCAGAGAAAACAGTTATCCCTCACAGCTTCAAAAAAAACTTGGAGATAATTTTATTGTTTATAATTATGGTAAACCTGGCTCTAACACTTTTAATGTATATAATATTATGAAAGAGGCCTTTAAAAAAAATACTCCCGATACTGCTTTAATACTTGCGGGCACAAATAATACCTGGAATTATGATGGCTATGAAAGGAAAAAGAAGAATTTCATTATTAGATTTTTAAATAACCTGAAAATTTATGATTTATATAATTTTTTAATGGATTTTTTCAGCAACAAAAAATCAGCGGCACAAATTCTTAAATTAGATTATTCAGCCGGAAATTTTGCCGGAATTTTTTATGCACAAAATTCAAATCAAATACAGAATATTTTATCCAGGGCAAAAGAAGAAAAAAAGGCAAAGAACATGGATAATTATATTAATAAACTTTATGAGGCCCATTCAATTGATTACAATCACCCAGAAACTAATCTTTTACTGTTTGATTATTATGCAAATCACAACCCTGATGAAATAACTTCAAAAGAGATTTTTTTACTTTATTTTCTTAAGGCTGTTGATTTTGATATGAATTCTAAAAATTTATTTTTAACTTCTGAAAATAATCATTTATATAAAACTTTTGAAAAAAAATTACGTGAATATCATAATGCTGAAGAAATTAATAATATAAAAGAGACAATTATTTATTATGCCAAAAAAAGAATGCTTGTGCTAGATGATTATAATAATTTTGAATTTCTTCTCTCTTTAATTAAACAAAGTATGCATAAAGATTTTTTTTATGAAAGTTTTTTAGCTAAATTACCTCATATTTCTGGAAAATATTTTGAAATTAGCATTAATCATATATTAAAAAATGCTGAAACTCCCTTTTCTATTGTTTATTATTTAAACGAGAATTTTAAAAGATTTAACTCTAAAAAACAGACAAAAATTATTCAAACCCTGAAAAATAATTTTAAAAATAATCATAATTTGAAAAAAAATAATCTTCAAAAATATTTTACACTTTTTTTTATTTATGAGATTTTTTTACAGAAATACGATTTAAGAAGGGCAACAGTAGAAATTAATCAAATTTATAAGTTTGAAAGAAGTAAATCCTTTGAAGATAAAGAAATTTTTTCATATTTATACACAAAAATTTTAAACGAACTGGAAAAACATGACAGTTTTCCACATAAAAACATTAATATTTTAATTGATTTTAACGAAAAAATCATGGTTTATGAAAAAGACTTAAGCAGAATGCTTGCTCTTTTTAAAAAATTTTATGAAAATGGCGATAAACATCTTTTTAATTATATAATACAGCTTTTTTCAAAACAGGTTGAAAAGGATTTTAATATTATTAACCATTATAAACCCTGGTTTGAAGGCTTAAAAGAAAAAAAAGAAGAATCACTACAACTTAATCATATTCTAGCCTTTATTTATTTAAAACTATCATATTCTAATCCGGATTATATTGATAGGGCTGATTATTATATGAAAAAGGCTATTCAAATAGATTCAGATGATCCTCGTCTGACAATTATAAAAAATCAGATTTCAAAAGAAATGGGGAAAAAAAACGATATTGATAAAAAATTTCTTGATGAATGGATTATAAATGATTATAAAAAAATAGTGGATTTATGCCGGGAGTTTAATGTTACCCCAGTAATTATAAATTACCCATTCGGGCTCAATCCCGAATATTTTTCATCTGATTTATTAAAAAACACAGCCCATGAGCTTGAAGTAAATTTTATTAACCTAAAAAAATATTTCAATTCTTTTGATAATAAAAAATATGAAGGTCTTTTTCTGCAGGACCGGCATTTAAATGCTGAAGGGAACAGGTTAATGGCTGATTATATCAGGGAATATTTAAAATAGGCGAACTTGTTTTTTTAAAAAAATTCATATAAAATTCAACTATGAAAAAATTTTTTTTAAAAATTCATAAATTCTTAAAGTCTTTTGTTATTTTCTTACTTCAGACAATTTTATTAAATTTTCTTTTAACTTTCATATATTTTTTAATTTTTCCTTTTTTCAAGTTTATTTATTTATTTGAAAAAAAACCTGACTCAAAAAAAACTGCATTTATTAACGCCGCAAAAGACTACAACAACATTAAACAGAAAGAACTGGAAGAGGGGTCATAAGTGAAAAAACTTTTTTATATTTTATATCAAATGCTTAGCCTGATTAAAAAACATAAAGTTTACTTTTTAGCTCCTATTCTAATTATGTTTGCTCTTCTTGCGCTGCTTGTATTTATTCTGGGACCAAATGCTTTGATGGCTTTAATTTATGCTGGAGTTTAAATGAATATATTAGGTTTATCTTGTTATTATCATGATTCTGCTGCATGTTTGATTTCTGATGAAAAAGTATATGCTCTGCAGGAAGAAAGATTGACAAGAATTAAACATACACCGGAACTTCCTGTAAATGCAGTTAAATATTGTCTTGAAAGTGCAAATATTTCAATTGATGAAGTTGATTATGTTGTTTTTTATGAAAAACCCTATTTAAAATTTTACAGAGCTTTAAAATCATTTATTAAAAGCTGGCCCTCTTCATATAAAACATTTATGCGTACTACCCCACGTTTTTTAGGCGAAAGATTAATACTTCCAGTACAACTTGAAAAACAACTAGGATATAAAAACAAAGTTTTTTATTTAAAACATCATCTTTCACACGCCTCTTCAGCCTTTTTAGTTTCTCCTTATAAAAAGGCAATAATTATTACCTCCGACGGCATAGGCGAGCAGGCTTCCATTACAACTGGGTATGGTGAGGGCAACAAAATAACAATAGAAAAAGAGCTTCATCATCCAAATTCTCTGGGCCTTCTTTATTCAGCTCTTACAACTTATGCTGGATTCCGGGCAAACGGGGGCGAGGGTAAAGTTATGGCTCTTGCAGATTATGGAGAACCTGAATATTTAGATGAAATGAAAAAAATTGTTAAGATTTTTGACGACGGGTCTTTTAAAATAGATACAAAATATTTTGATTTTGACTCGGGTAATATTATGTTTACAAATAAATTCGTTAAGAAGTTCGGCCCTTCCTGCCGGGGAAGCGAGTTTTTAGAAAAGAGACATTTTAATATGGCCTCTACTTTACAGAAAATCACAGAAGAAATTCTGCTTAAAATCACCACTCATACTTCAGAAAAATACAATATAAAAAACATGTGTGCTGCGGGAGGCGTTTTTTTAAACTGCGTAACAAATGCAAAAATTATAAAACAAACTCCAATAGAGAATTTATTTGTGCAGCCGGCCTCTGGTGATGCTGGAGGGGCTTTAGGAGCTGCCTTTTATATTTATAACTGCTTTCATAATAAAAAAAGGTTTTTTACAATGAATTCTGCAAAACTTGGCCCTGAATATTCTGATAAATATGTTAAATCCATGCTGGAATCTAAAAATATTAAATACACCTATTTTGAAAATGAAAAAAAAATGCTTCAAAAAGTTATATCATATCTTTTAGAAAATAAAATTGTAGGATGGGTTCAGGGTAAAATGGAGTTTGGTCCCAGAGCACTTGGTTCCAGAACAATTATTGCAAACCCCTGTTTTCCTGAAATGAAAGAGCATTTAAATGAAAAAGTTAAACATCGTGAATGGTTCAGACCCTATGGTATAAGTATTTTAGAAAATGAACTTAATAATTATTTTGATACAGATTATAAAAATCAATTTATGCTATTTACAGGGGACGCATTAGAAAAAACAAAAGAAAAAATTCCGGCTGCAATTCATGTTGACGGCTCATGCCGATATCAGACAGTTTCAGAAAATGACGGAATTTATTACAGGTTAATAAAGCAGTTTTATAA
>JBNJGP010000060.1:0-16093 GCA_051747805.1 Candidatus Muiribacteriota bacterium | reverse complement strand
AAGTTCGTTTTTATATAATTCTTTAAAGTAAGTGTGGGACAATAACTGCTCTTATAAGCGGTTTTTTGTGATTTTTGAAGTAATATAATTTTAAGCCGATAGAAGCCGTGAGAAGTAAGAGGTGAGAGGTGAGAAGTTAGGAGCCGATAAGAGCAGACAAAAGCCGATAGAAGCCGAGATGAAAAGTGCGTGCTTAAATCAAATTCAAAAACAATAGACCCCGGCATAAAACATAGCCGGGGTGACAGCAGGAGCATAGATAAATCATTTGCTTTTAATATAAAAGTTAAAATATAGCTTTTGTTTGAAGCACGCTTTTTATCGTCACTAGAAAGTGCTAACTTTCGGTCACTAACGAGCTTTTGCGAGTGGTCACTAGCCCCAACACTTACTTTAATAATCATTAAATGTTATGCTGGGGTGATATAAAAACTAACTTAAAGTAAGTGTGGGGCGGTCACGGCTTTTAATGCTTTTTCGCAAAGTGATGTCGGCTCAGACCCCATAAAATCAAGGATTTTCTCTATTTTCATTGAGAATTGCTATTTCCAATAAACTGAGAAGAATCAGAAATATTAAATCTACTCATACCAGGCTTTACCATAGCTTTTTCCCCAATTAACGATTCTGTCATAACAGTATTTTCAATAACAGCATCTTTGTTTATTATAGAATTTTTAATTATAGAATTATTAACCTGCACCCCTTCTGCTATTGAAACATGTGGTCCTATAACAGAATTTTGAATTTCAGCCCCTTCGGGTATAGCAACAGGCTCAATTACAACAGAATTTTTCAGTTTATATTCTCTGTTTTTAAAATAAATATCCAGCAGTTTCTGATTTGTTGCAAGCAACGTATCAGGCTTCCCACAATCAAGCCATAAATCACAAAGTTCATCATAAAATACAGACCCTTTTTGAAGCATTAATTCAAGCGCATCTGTAAGTTGAAACTCTCCCCTGGTTTTTATATTATTATCAATAATATACTTTAAACTCTGTTTTAAAAGTGAAATATTTTTCAAATAATAAATCCCAATAATTGCTCTATTTGAAACAAATTTTTCGGGTTTTTCCACAAGATTTATAATTTTATTTTCCTTTTTAACAACAACACCAAACCTCTGCGGATTTGAAACCTCACTTGTAACAATAACCCCGTCACCATCAGATTTTATAACTTTATCAAGATTCATTTCAAAAAGAGTGTCTCCAAGCATTATAAGCAAAGGCTCAACATCTTCATTTTTCATTTCTTCCATAGCCATATAAATAGCATGTCCTAAACCCTTTCTCTCTTTCTGATAAACAAATGAACTTTTAAAATCGTAATTTTTTTTCACAAAATTTACAATTTGTTCTCCCAGATAACCTACAACAAAAACAACCTCGGTTAGATTTTCCATTTTTTTTACTTTATCAAGAATATGTGCCAGCATTTCTTTACCAGCAACCTGAACAAGAGCTTTAGGTACTGTAAGTGTATGCGGTGTCAACCTTGAACCAATTCCGGCTACAGGGATTATCACTTTCATATTATAACTCCTTCTTAATTTTTATTATTTCTTTTAAACTTAAATCATCATTAATTTTTATTTCATAAAAATCACCAGAGTTTATGTTTTTTTGAGTTTCAAGTTTTATATAATTTTGAGTATAGCCTGTGTTATTTTTTTCTGCAAGTAATATTAATTTTTTATTAATATATTTTTTAATTACTCTATTTCTTGAAAAACTACCCGCCCTCTTTAATATTTTTGACCTTCTTTTTTTTTCTTTTTTTGAAACAGTTTCCTTCATTCCAAAAGCTTTTGTTTTTTTTCTCTTTGAAAAGGAAAAAACATGAAGAAGAAGAGGCTGATGCTTTTTAACAAAAGAAAGTGTTTTTTTAAAATCCCCAATGGTTTCACCGGGAAAACCAGTAATAAAATCTGCGCTCCACTCAAAGTTTTTTAAAGTTCTTAATTTAAAAATAATTTTTTCAACATCAGAAATTCTGTAGTTTCTGTTCATTTTTTCTAAAACATTGTCAGAAGCTGATTGTACTGATAAATGAAGATGCGGACAAAACTTTTTGCTTTTTTTTATTATTTGGATAAATTCTTCGTCAACACCGTCCGGTTCAATTGAAGAAATTCTGAACCTTTTTATTTTTCTGTTTTGTTCAACAAGCGATATAACATCTTTTAATTTAAAATTTTCATATTCATATTTGTTTATATGTGTTCCTGTAAGAACAACTTCTTTATACCCTGAATCTGCAAGTTCATCAAGCTCTTTTTTTATAATGTTAAAGGGTTTTGAATACAGCTGATTTCTTAAATAAGGAACAATACAATAAGAGCAGAAGTTCTGACATCCTTCCTGTATCATTAAAAAAGCCCGGGTCTGCCCAGGATAAGTGTATATATATTCGCTGAAAGTATTAATGTTAAAGAGATTATAAATTTTATTTCTTTCCCCGATTTTAAAAATAAAATCAACATCATATTTATCTTCATCTTCTATACACCCTGTTAATATAACGGGGGTGAGGGGAAAATCTTTTTTCACACTTTTTATTTGTTTTTTAACTTTTTTTACTGCTGCCTGCGTCAGCGCGCACATATTTATAACAATATAATCCGGGTTATTGTTACTATTTACCTGTACATTATTCTTAATCAGATTATTTACTAATAACACCGAGCTATACTGATTAACTTTACATCCGAAAGTGAAAATTTTAACATTCATATTCATAATTTAAAACAACCCCAGCATAAAGCGGAGCAGTTTCACACCTTAATATATTTGAATTTATTTTTACATCCACAAACCCCATATTTTCTAATCCCTTTATTTCATCTTGTGAAAATCCACCCTCTGGTCCGCAAAGTACATTAAATTTTTTTTTATCTTTATTTTTTCTTAAAATATCCTTTATTGAATTTTTTCCTTTTTCATACAATACAATATTAACACCATCTGCTGGCTCAATATTTTTTATGCTTATTTCTTCTTTTAACTGAGGAAGAAAAGGACTCTTACACTGCATTGCAGAGTTTAAAATAATTCTTTTATATCTTTTTTCTTTTTTTAAATTAAGGTTTTTTTCACAGTACCTGCTTTTAACAGGTATAATTTTTTCAAACCCAAGCTCCACAGCTTTTTCAATTATAAACTCAAATTTTTTATTTTTAGGAAAAGCCTGATAAAGAATTTTTCTAATTTTTGGTTTAATAAAAGGTTCTTTACTTAAAACTTTAAAAAATGCCGATGTTTTTGTAAGGGAATTAAGACAAGCTGAAAAAACTTCATTATTATAATTAACAAGTACTTTTTCCTGTGGTTTTATTCTTAAAACTTTAATATGTTTTAATACTTCTTTAGAATAAATAAAACCATCTGAATTTTCTTTATGTTCTAAAAAAAAATAATGCATAATCTTAATACTGCTGGTCGTTTTCTTTTAAACTTTCATAATAAAGGATTTTATCGTCAACATCTTCTGTAACGTCCTCAAGCTCACGAATCCGTGCTTTTATCTGACTTAGACGAAGCTCTGTTATTTTTTCAAACTGCTCTTTTGCCTCAAGCATAGCTATTATACAATTTTTATACTTTTTAAGCTCCATTGCCATTATAGCTTTTTTTAGCCGCATATAGGCAAATACAAGCATAATATTTATTAAAAGTGAAAAAACTACCGCAATTAATAATAAATCTTCCATTAAAATTCCCTCAAAAATAAAATCAATACACTGTGATTATAAAAAAAGCTGCCTTCAAAATGAAGTTGGCAAAAATACCAGCCATAAAATCATCGGCCATTATTCCAAGACCACCGCGAACACTTTCAAGAAAACTTATAGGATAAGGTTTGAGTATATCAAAAAATCTAAAAAGTAAAAAACCCGCAACAAGATAATAAATTATATAGGGATTATTGCTTAATGGAATGCCCCAGAAGGTTACAAGAATTCCTATTAGTTCATCAATCACAACAAAAGAAGGATCTGTTTTCTTTTTATCTTTTTCAATAAAATCACCGGAAACTATTCCTATGAAGAAAAACACAATAATTAAAAGATTGTAATTCAAATCGGTAAACTCAAAGTTTAACGTATAAAAATATAAAACAACTGTTGCAACAGCTGAGGCAAAAGTACCGGGCATCAAAGGAAAATAACCAATACCAAATAATGTTCCTGTTATATAGGATAAAAATTTCTTCATAAAATATCCCTGTTTAGCCTATAATAATCATAACCTGAGTATATTGTAAAAAATATTGTTAAATATTCAAGTATAAAAAATATATATTTATTGTGTAAAATAAATAAGTCTGTCCAGGCCGATTTATAATTAAAAGATAAAATAAGAACCTCAAAGCTTATAAAAACAAGTATAGTTATAATATAGGCAAGCTGAAAACCGGTTTTCCACTTCCCGGTTTTTGATGCGGCAAGAAGTCTGCCTTTTTCAAGCGCAACCAGTCTGAACGCTGTTACAAAAAATTCTCTGGAAACAATTATAATTACAGTCCACGGGGGAATAAAATTATCATGACTTAAAATAATCAAAGCCGAACAAACTAAAATTTTATCTGCCACTGGGTCCCATAACTTTCCTCTATTAGTAACAAGTTTATATTTTCTTGCATAATATCCGTCCATTCCATCACTGATTGCCCCCAGTATAAACAAAAAGGCTGCAAAAATTTTTAAAAAGTCCCCCTCAAGCCCCTCTCCCCCAGTATTAAACATATAAAAAAATATAAAGAAAGGCACAACCAGTAATCTAAAAAATGTAAATTTGTCTGCAATATTCAAATTATCTGCTCTCCGTATAAATCATAATCATTACAGTCAGTAATTTTTACCTGAACAAAATCTCCAATTTTAATATTTTTACCTTCAAAAAAAACAAAACCGTCAACTTCTGGAGCGTCTCTATAACTTCGACCAACATAGAGGTCATTCTCGAATCCCTCAACTAAAACTTCCATAGTTTTTTTTATAAACTTTTTGTTTATACTGTTTGAAATATGAAGTTGGGTAAGCATTAGTTCTTCATGTCTATTCTGAATAATACCATCAGATAATTTATTTGACAACTCTGACGCTTTTGTTCCCTCTTCTGAAGAATATTTAAAAACCCCCACCCTGTCAAGTTTCATTTTCTTTAAAAACTCAATATTCTGATTAAAAATTTCTTCTGTTTCCCCGGGAAACCCTGTAATTAAAGTTGTCCTTATACATATTTCAGGAATTTGACTTCTAATCCAGTTGATTTTTTCAACTATTTCTTTTTCGCTTCCTCTTCTATTCATTTTTTTTAAAATATCACGATTTACATTCTGTAAAGGTATATCAAAGTAGGGAAGTATTTTTTTATTTGACTTCATTAAATTGATAATTTTTTCATTGATATCCCAGATTGAGGCGTACATAATTCTAATCCATTTAATTTTTTCAATTTTTGAAATATTTTCAAGAAGCTGGGTAAGTTTATAATCTGAGTAGAGATCAACACCATATTTAGTTGTTTCCTGGGCAATAAGTATTATTTCTTTAACTCCGGTCAGGGAGAGTTCAAAAGCTTCCTGTGCACATTTTTTTAAACTCCGGCTTTTGTATTTTCCCCTTATATATGGAATAATACAGTATGAACAAAAATTATTACAACCATCCGCAATTTTAAGCTCTGCCCAGAATCTTTTTCTGTTCAGTCTTTTTAAATTTGAATTAAAATTAACTGAAGGTTTATCAGAGACTTTCTTAATTTGTTTTTCTGATTTAAAAACTTCTTCAATAACATTAATAATTTTATCTGCTGGATATACGCCGATTAATCCATCTATTTCTGGAATTTCATAAGAAATATCATCTGCATATCTCTGGGCTAAACATCCTGTTACAATAATTTTTAAACTTTTTTTGATAATTTTAGACTTGACATGCTCTAAAATTGCCTGTATAGATTCTTTTTTAGCACTTTCAATAAAACAGCAGGTATTTACTATAACAATATCTGCCTCTGAAGCATTATCTGTGATTTTAAATTTTTTCTGCTCCAGTGCATACTCTACATGTTCTGCATCTATATCATTTTTTGAACATCCCAGTTTTTGTACAAATACTTTAATCATTTTTTCTTAGCCAGATTTTTTTCAATATAAATTAATGACCTTCTTGCATCCTTAGCATAAGCGGAGTTTGGATCAAGCTCAATAACGCGATTATACTCTTTCATAGATTCCTGAAGCATATTTTTAGTTTTATAAAGTGAGGCAAGTTTAAAGTGCGCCTCCATGAAGTCATTATTAAGTCTGATTGCGGCTCTGTATTCCTCAATCGCATCATTTTTCATATTGATTTTTAAATTCTCATTATAAGCTTCCGCAAGCTCGAATCTTGCATATGCATTGTTCGGGTTTCTTTCAAGGGCTTTTCTTGCAATATCAATAGCTGCACTGTAGTTTGGCTCTTCTGAGTCAACTCCCTCTTTATTAAACAATCTTCTCATCGCAAAATAAGGCCAGAGAAAATCAGGGTCTATTGAAATCGCCATTTTAAAGGCTGACACAGCGTTAACCTTATCATCATTTGACATTGAAACAGTTGGAATAAGCTTCATATTAGAATAACCTAAGAGAAAGTATGCCATAGGGTCTTTTCTTCTTTCTTCAGCCACATCACGAAAAGCTTTTTTAAACTCAAAAAATTTCTTTTCTTTTTCATCCGTCTCACTGTAATCCATATATAATGAATCAACATAACCCATGCCAGCAAGACCATCATAAGGGTCAATCTCAATAACTTTTTTGTAATAACTTGACGCCTTTTTATAATCTTTCATTAAGGTATATAATTTAGATAATTTATGCATAGTATCAGTATTTTCATCATCTTCAGAAACAATCATTTCATAAATTGTTATTGCTTTATCATACATACCTGCCTTGTTGTATGTATCCCCAAGCTGAGCTCTGAAAAAGGTGTTTTTATTATCAAGTTTACATGCCTGTTCGAGCTCGGTAATCGCATTTCCCTTTATATTTGAGGCTGTAAATGCATTCTCAGGCATTATCGAATAAAAATACCCCAGCTCAAAATGGGCCATGGCATTATCAGGATTGTTTTTAACATTCTGCTGATAATTATCAACTATTTCCTCCATCTGTTGAGGTGAATACTCTTCTTTAAAGAATTTTTCTCTATAACTTTCAATAAGTTTTACCCGGATTTCAAAGTTTTCAGGATAATTTTTAATTGCCATTTGTAAATAATTTATTGCCTTATCAAACTCAGCTAGTTTGAACGCCAGAAGTCCGGCCTTAAAACTCACCTGCTTAAACTGTTGCTTATCATCATTTTCAAGACATCTTTCGTATTCAAAAAAGGCTTTTGAGAAAATCTCCTGTAGCTCATAAATCTTTCCTAACCTGAACCTGGCCTCAAGATGATTCGGATCTATTTCAACTATAGATTGATATTTTACCATTGCATTTTCTAAATCACCATTACCCTCGAATTCCTGTGCCTGTTTAAGCAAAGTATCAATTTCCTCCGCAGCTTGCTGTTTATGCATATTCTCAAAAAATTTACGGGCCTGGTTATTATTAGGTTCCAGAGTTAAAAGTTTATCATATATTTTTTTTGCCTCATTATAATCCTGCTTAGCCTCAAGTATTTCCCCAATTTTTATATAACTTGGAATATGTGCCTCATCCATACTTATAGAGGTTCTAAGCTCTTC
This sequence comes from Candidatus Muiribacteriota bacterium, assembly GCA_051747805.1. Lineage (GTDB taxonomy): Bacteria > Muiribacteriota > Muiribacteriia > Muiribacteriales > Muiribacteriaceae > JBNJGP01. Next base: position 8,348 of record JBNJGP010000060.1, on the reverse strand, counting down.
TAACGCTTTTTCAATATCCCCCTGTAGCCAGTTAATGGAGCCAGCATAAAAATGCCCCTCAACATGAGCATAATCCCTCTTTATAAGTTCGTTAAACTCTTCAAGTGCTTTTTCTAAATCATTTTTATTAAAATAAATTATTCCCAGTTTATAGTACGAATCAGTAAAATCTGGATTTTTTTCTTTTGCCTTTTGATAAAAACTCACGGCCTCATCAAAATTTTCCTGTTCATAATAAATCTGAGCTATTTCATAGTATGCCTTATAATCCTCTGGTGCAAACTCCATAATATCTTCGTATTCTTTAAGCGCATTCTCTGCCATTCCTCTGTCATAATAAATTTCTGCCTGTTTAATTTTTTCTTCAATTTCTTTTTTCTGCTCATTATGACTAAACTGACTGTAAAGTTCTTTTACTTCAGGATTATCCGGCTCAATTTCAACCGCCCTCTTAATTTCATTAACAGCCTCTGTTAACATATTTTTTTCTTTAAATACTACTGCTAAATTATAAAAGGCCTGTGCTCTTCCGGAATTTATTTTTTTTGCGGTTGAAAACTCATTTATAGCATTGTTTATCATTATTTCATCTTTATAGGATTTACCAATGGAATAATAAAGTTTTCCCAGCTCAATATGGGCTTCGTAATTATCTGGTTCTACCTCTATTACCTGTTTAAACTCAAGCACTGCTTTATCAATCATACCAGTTTTTTTATAAACCTTACCAAGCTCTATTCTTGCAGTTGAGTTTGCGGGATCGCTTGTTATAACTTCTTTTAACTTAGAAACAGCCTCATCATTTTTATTCTGAATGCCAAGCGTAACAGCCTGTTCGACTTTTGCCTCAGAACGCATTGGAGCTATTTCAAGCACTTTTTTAAACAGTTTATAGGCCCCTTCAAAGTTACCTGAATCACGATGAATTTTTCCCATCATAATATATATATCCATATTTTCAGAATCTACTTTCAGCGCCTTTTTTAAAACTTCCACAGCTTTATCATAGTGCTCAGTTTTCCAGTACATTTCTGCCAGCATAATATAATCACCTATTTTGGCATCTTCACGACTTACAATTTCACCAAAAACCTGTATTCCTTTTTTAAACATGTTTTTATAAGCATATATTTTTCCAAGCATGTACGAAAGGTCAGGATAGTTTGGCTCAAGCTCCCTTGCCTTTTCAAAATATTTAAGTGACTCATTATAGTTATTTTCTTTAAAATAAATCTCTCCCATGCCAAAATAAACATCAGCATTGTTTAAACCAAGTTTTAAAGCCTTCATAAAAAACTCTTTTGCACTCTTGTAACTTCCAAGTTCTTTGTTAATATAGGCGATTTTATAATGTATTCTGGAATCATTTTCATTGTTTTTAAGAATGTTCATATATATATCAAGTGCCTGCTCAAGCAAATCTTGTTTTTCAAAAATCTCTGCAATTTTAAGTTGTATTTTTTCTTTATGCTCTTTATCCTGAGTTCGTTCAAGAAGCATTTTATAATAATCAAAAGCCTTATCCAGTACATTCTGTTCCAGATAAAAATAGGCGAGTTTTTCAATAATCTCATTATTTTTATCAATTTTTACTATTTTCTCATATGCCAGAATCGCATTTTCTGTATTACCAGTTTTTTCAAGCAGTTCTGCATATTTTTTCAGTATTGACGCCTCAATATCTTTTTCAAGCAGGTCTTCAAAAAGCCTTGATGCTTCAGGCTCATTTTCTGTTTTTATATAATATATAAACAGCCCTTTTAAAGCTTTCATATTTTCAGGGTCAAGCTCAAGAATTTTTTTGTATATTGAGCCAAGCTCACTGTACTGACCTTCTTCCTCATAAATTTCTGCAAGTTTTCCATAAACTTCGATATCTCTAGGTTTAAACTCATTATATTTTTCAAAATAATCTCTTGCCCTGGATTTTTCACCATCAGCATAATAGAGATTGGCCAGTTTTTTAAAAACCTCAACATTTGTGGGATCAAGCTCAAGTACTTTTTCATACTTTTCAACTGCCCTAGCTTTCTGATTTCTTTTTTCAAAAATATATGCAAACTTATTTTGAACTTCTACAGAATCAGGTGATTTACTTTCAGCCTTATGAAGCTCATTTAAAGCCTCCATAAACATATCTTTTCTTATATATAAATCTGCCATTTCTACATGAATTTCGGCTGTATCCGGGAATTTATCCTTAACTTTATTATATTCATGAAAAGCTTCATCAATACGATTTTCTGCAAAATAAACCCTTCCTTTTTCAAGATAAAGTTCAACATAATCTTTTTCTTTAGAAACTTCATCAATAAAAGAAAGTGCTTCCATTGTCAGATTATTATCACGGAAAACATTTAATATTTTTACAACAGTTTCTTTGTTATAATTATCCATATGGGCCGATTTTTTCAAAACTTTAATTCCTTCGTCAAATTTCTGACTGTAAATTAAGGCTACTCCAATATAATAATAAAGCTGACTGTTTTCGTATTCGGTATTCTTGAGAGTTTCCAGATTAGAAAGTGCCTCATCATAATTTTTTGATTTAATAAGTACCTGCGCTAAAGTCCATACAGCCTCTCTAAACTGGCTGTTAATATTTATGGCGCGTTTTAAATTTGTTTCCGCCTTAAGTAAATTATCAAGATGATAATGGGCTTTTCCAGAAATATACCATGAATATTCATCATCTTTTTTATTTTTATTATATCTTTCTATATTTTCAATAACCTTGTCATAACTTCCAATTTGAAGATATATATCTCCAAGTCTTTTGTAAACTTCATTATAATCTGCATCATACTCAAGTGCCTTTTCGTAGTTTTTAATTGCCTTTTCAAACTCCCTGTTTTTCTCATGATCAACACCGAGTTTAAAATAAATATCAGCATTTTCAGGATCAAGTTTATTTGCCTCTTCATAATGATTTTTTGCCTCTGAGTTAAAACCAAGCTTGTCATAAATGGTTCCCAGCCGGTAGTGAATTCGACTGTCCTCAGGAGCTATATCAACGGCGGTTTTATAGTTTTCTAAAGCATCCTCAAGAAGTCCGTTGGCAATATATATTTCTCCAAGCTCTGTATAGGCCTCTCTATAACTTCTATCAAGGTTAAGTACTTTTTTAAACTCTTCAATTGCCTCATTTATAAGATATTTATTTAAAAAGAGCTTCCCAAGTTCAAAATGAGCCTTAACGTTATTAGGAAATATTTTTATCGCCTTCTGATAAGTGTTAATTGCCTCATTATAATTTTTCATTTTTGCCTGTAAATCTGCTAGTGCATAAATAGCATCAACAAATTCAGGATTAAGTGAGAGCGCTTTTTTTAAATACTGCATTGATAATTCTTTTTTATTAATTTCTCTGTATGCTATTCCAAGCTCATAGGCAAAAAGCGAGTTATGGCTGTTTTTTATAATAGCTTTTTCCAGCACATCAATAATATCTTTATATCTTGAGGCTTTTTTATACTGCCCCACAAGTTTATAAATCACGTTAATATAATCTTTCTTCCGTTTCAATGCAGCCTCATAGCAATTTATAGCATCGCCAACCTTGCCCGTTTTTTCATAAATCTGTCCAAGTTCATAATAAACTTCTTCATTATCGTCATCAATTTCAAGTGCTTTTTGAAGACTTTTTTGAGCCTCTTGAAGCTGTCCCTGATTTAAATATATATTTCCCAGCCTCTGATGCGCCTCGACATAATCTGAATCAATAGAAATTGCAATATTAAACTGCTCTACAGCCTCTTCTTCCATCTGAAGATTAAAATAAACCTCTCCAAGTTCAAAATGAATAAATGGATTCTGAAACTCATTTTCAAGAGCTTTTTTAAACTCTTCAATTGCCTTATCATAATCATATTTTTCATAATATAATCGCCCAAGCTCAAAATGAACACGCGAATTATCAGGTTCGCTCTCAGCAACAAATTCAAAAGCTTTAACCGCCTTATCCCTTTCATCAAGCGATAAATAAAGTACACCAAGTTCATCATTTGCCCGAACAGAATAATCTTCAGTATTTATAAGCTTCTCAAACTGTTTAACCGCATCTTCAAGCATACCCTGGTTTTTATAGGCTTTTCCCAGCTCATAATAGGCCTCAAGGAAATTATTATCAGTTGTTATTACTTTCCTGAAAGAGTTTATTGCCTTGTCAAGCCTTCCCTTTATAACATTAAGTTTTCCAAGTTCAAACCAGGCATTAACAAAACCCGGATAATAATCAATTGCCTTCTGTAAAAATTCAAGCGCACGGTCAAACTCACCCTGTCTTTTAAAAATAAGGGCAATATTGTACATTGCCTCTTTATTTTTTGTATCAACTTCTAAAACAAGCATGTACTGACGAAGTGATTCGTTGAAATTTTCAAGTTTATCATAATTACGTGCAAGCTCAACATGATAGTTTATGTTTTTAGGGGAAAGAATAGAGGCTTTTTTTAAATTCTGAACAGCATCATTATATTTTTCGTTGACAGAGTCAATAACCCCCTTATAATAATAAGCCTCGGCAAAATTTTCATCAAGAGCAATTACTTTTTCAAAATACTGTTGTGATTTAGAGTAAATTTGCAACTCAAAATAACAACATGCTATTTTATAAAAAACATCTAAATCAGAGGGCTCACTTTCAATAACTTTTTCATATTTAGAAATAGCCTCATGATATTCTGCAGTTTTATAATAAATATCACCAAGTCTTTTATATGCAACCAGATAATCAGAATCAAAATTTATTACTTTATCAAAACAGTTTCGAGCCTCTTCGTATTTATGCTGTGAAAAATAAAGTTCTCCAAGCTTATAATAGGCTTCTGTATTATTTTTATCAATTTTTAAAATCTCTTTATACTCATCAATAGCCTCATTAAAAGATTTCTGATATTGATAAACTTCTGCAAGTTTAATATGGGCCTTTATATTATACGGGTCAATTTCAATTGATTTTCTATACTCAACAATTGCTGCACCTACCAGATTATTTTTCAAATAAACATCTGCCAGCGCCATTCTGGCATCAATATTTTTCCTGTCCAGCTTTATAATTTTTTTAAGTTCTTCCTGTGCAGACTCAAGAAGACCCATTTCCATATACGCATACCCAAGTTTTAATCTGGCCATAATATTGTCATCTTCTTTAGCAAGAATCTTTTTAATAATTTTTACACAGGCCTCATATTTTTTTAACGAAACAAAAACATCTGCAAGCTCAAAATAAACCCAGATATCTTCCTTGATGGCCAAAGCTTTCTCATACATTCCTACAGCCTTTGCAGACATATTGCTCTCAACATACAGCCTTGCTAGTTCAATATAAGCATCAACAAAATCATTTTTTAAATCTATGGATTTTCTTAAAAAAGTTTCAGATTTTTTAAAGTCTTTATCCCGCTTATATAATTTACCTAAACGGAAATTGGCCTCAAAGTTATCAGAGTTAAGCTCAACTGTTTTTTCAAAATAAGTTTTTGCAAGCTCAAACATGGAGTTTTCTTCATGAATAACAGCAAGAAGATAATTCGCATTTTCAAAATGCGGATCAATTTCAACTGCCTTTTTTAAGCTATCACATGCCTCTTCAATATTATTCCTTCTAAGAGCAATTCTACCTATATAATAGTAGGCTTCGCTTTCATTAGGATAAATTTGAATAAACCTGTCGGCGGCTTTTTTCAAATTCTCAACTTCTTCATTAGCGTCATAAATATTTAAAAGCTCCTGATGCGCCTCGCGGTAATCCGGGCAGAGTTCGACCGCCCTCTCAAGATTATCAACTGCCCTGCTTTTCTGACCAAGCTTTCTGAAAACTTTTGCACAGTTATAATAAGCAACGGAGTCTATTCCTTCTTTTTTAAGCACCTGATTAACAAGAGAAAATGCCTCATCATGTGTTTTTTCTTTTTCTGCAAATATTGAGGCCATTTCCCACCAGGCATGATAAAAATCAGGCTCTATTGACATTATTCGATTTAAAACATCTTTAACCTCTGAAAAAACAGGCTCTTCATAATAGTTTCCTTTTAAATAGATTACTCCATAAAAATAATGTACCCATTTAATATAGTTGTATGTTTCAAGTTCCATTTCTTTTTTTAATTCATTTAAAAGATTTTCTTTTTCTGTATTCTGAAGTGTAAAAGAGACATTTTTATAATAATTTTTGTAATAATCTCCGTTTAAAGGTTTTTTCTGCATTAAATACCTGTAATGCCCGGCAGCCTCGCTATAATTACCTTTTAAACTTAAAAGCCAGCCTAATTTTTCAATATAACATAGATTTTCTGGCTCAAGTTCATTTAAAGAAGTATAAACTTCAATTGTTTTATCATACAGGTTGCTTATTTCAAACAAATGGGCTAAAGCTTCCATAACTCTCCGATTATTAGGGCTTAAATCAAGGGCTTTTTCATATTGACTGGCAGCTTTTGAAAGATAATGATAACTTTCAAGAATATATCCATAATAATAAATTATTTCCCAGTCATCTGGCGCAAGTTCAACACTCTTTTTTATTCTACCCATAACTTTCTGGGCATCATAATGCGAACCAAATTTTAAATATGCAAGCGCAAGATAAAGATTTGTCCATGGGTTTTCAGGCTCAAACTCTACGGCTTTTTTTTGCATTTTTAAAATTTCTTCGCCCTCAAGTATTGAGTATTCACTGTTTATATCAAATAACAGAAAATATGATTCAGTCATTGAAGGATTATGCTCTATAGCTTTTTTTATATTTGAAAAAGCCATTTCCATACGGGAGGATTTTTTTATATCTTTAAGCTCAAAAACAAAATAGGCACATCCTAAACCAAAAAAGCCATATTCGGGTTTTTTCCCATCCGTTTCCTTTTCAAATTTATGAATTATTTCTTTATAAAAAGAGTTTTTATCCGGAAAATCTTTATATAACAAAGAATACTGATTTATAAGTTTCCTTATAATACTGGATTTCTGTTTTATTTTAAGAGCTTCCTTATAAGCAATCACGGCCTCGTCGGACCTTTCCTGCTGACTATAAATATCTCCTAAAAAAACAAGTGCCTGAAACCCGCCCGGATTGTAAATCAGTGATTTTTTAAGTTCCAGTTCGGCCTCATTTATATTACCATTTTTAATCAGATTAAAACATTTTGAAAGAAGTATATTATATTTTTCCTCTTTTTCTAAAACATCAAGTTTTTCAACACTTTCTTTTTCTCTTTCAAGTTCTCTTTCCTGATTATATGTTTTTGTATAGTTTAAATATTTTAAAGAAGCTTCTCCAATTGTGGCAATAAAACAACTTCTTGTTTTCACATTAAAAAACTGACATTTTTCTTTTATACAGAATTCGTGCTCATTTTTGGAATCTTTTGAGCCTAAAAACGGACAGGACAAAAGCATTGTTGATTACCCTCCTGAAACTCTTTATTTTATTTCCTATTTCAACAGTCTCTTGAAAAAGGGAAATGATTATATATGAGCTTAAAAATTTTTAAAAGCTCAAAAATTATTATTATTCAGAAATTAAAAAAGCGCTTAAGAATTATGTTATCATATTTTTTATTTTTTTTATTTTTTTTTAAATAAAATATTTTTTTACCCGTAACCAATAATTTTTTTGCCTTTCTATCTGAACTCGCAGAAAACGGCAGCCGAAATAACCGTTGTCCACCTACCCTTAGAATCCCCCTTTGCCGACATAGTAATATTTTTTGGGGCAACTATATCATCCTGCATTTTCCAAATACCTTTTCTTTCATCCCAGCTCTGCTCAATATCAAAATCTACCCCTAGAGTAGAGGCCAGCATAGAGGCTGCAAGATCCTCTGCGTAGTCTCCGGAATTAGCTGCATCCATCCCGAAAGAATGATGCTCTGATAAATATCCATAATGAGAAGAATCCTTTGGGATTGCAATACCAACAGATGAGGATATCAGCCTGCCTGGCTCAGCAGTTGAATTTTCCGCCATTACACAAAAAGTTATTTCACCGGGAGCTAAACTTTTAACCCCTTCTTTTACTGGTACTATTTTGCAGTAAGGAGGAAAAATACTTGATACCTTTACCAGATTATAACAGGCGATTTGAGCCTCGCGAAGCGCCTCTTCAAAAGAGCCCAGCTTTTCACGGTGCACGCCGGCTCCTTTAGTTAAAAACATTTTTTTAGGAACTCTTTTATTATTCATAATTTAATCCTTAGAAAATCCCGAATTTTTTGTCTTTTTATTTGAGTTTAGCAAATTTTTTTTAAAGACTTTTGTGGTCAGGCCTACATAAAAGTAAAAAGCTTTCAGCTTAGTAAAATCACCTAAAGGTGATAGTAAAGTTATCTATCGATAACAGTAAATGGTCT
>JBNJGP010000059.1:0-16129 GCA_051747805.1 Candidatus Muiribacteriota bacterium | reverse complement strand
GTATATGCTTATCTCTGTCCTTGTATCCGCCAGCGCTGTTGATGGTACCACCTCATATATTGCCTCGGTTAAAACTTTTAAATCTTCTTCTGAAGTTGCAGGTCCTGAAAACGCAAACTCGGAGGATTTATCTTCCTCTGTTATATATTTAACTGCAAAACTATATGGATTTTCAGTTGAATCAGGAATATTTATTTCCCATTCTACCGGGTTGTTAACTTCCTCAGGTGTTTTTGAAATTAAAGTTGCCTCCTGAGTATCTTCTGGTATAAATTCAGAATCTTTTTGAATATAATAAAACAGATATTCCTTAATCTGACTGGATATATCTTCTGCTATTACCCAGCTTACATTAAAATAATCACCACCGTCACCTGGTCTGTTCACAACTTCAAACTCCTCAAGTGAAGGATAAAGTTGCGTGCTGAATTCAGAAGTCCAGGTTTCTTCAAAGTTATTTCCATTAATATCCATTAAATCATTAGTTACTGTAATTATAAAATCACTGTTATAATTTAAAAAATCTGTCGGAGTTAAAATTACCTGAAATTCTTCCGGTGCATATTCTACATCCGCAGGAATATCAGCTCCTCCTGAGCGCAGATAAACATTTGAAGTATTAACTGTTGCCTCATCAAGCTCTTTATTAAAATTAATTATTATATTTGTATTTATATAGATATTTTCAGCCTGATTTTCAGGCTCATTTGAAATAATATAGGGTGCTTCTTCATCTATTTCTATGTTGAAGCTTCTTATAAGCGCGTCCTCAGGAGAAGAAAAACCATCTCTTTCAGCATACACCCGCCAGTGATAAGTAGTATCATTTTCCAGCTCTCCATGGGGTATAGTATGATTATCTGTGCTGTTATCGGGGGAATAATAAGTATATAAAATATCTGCAAAATCTGAATTTTGCGCAATTTCCAGAATATATCTGTCTTCCTGGCCTTCAAGGAGCTGCCACATAAAAGTTGGAGTATAGGTAGTTAAAAACTCCTCATTTTCTGGTTCAATCAATGTAACCGGTGAGGGAGTAATATCCTCAAGAGAAAAAGAAATTTCCTGTGCCTTTTCTCCACCTGAATTTTCAAGATATAAATTAATTAAATAATTTTGAGCCTCTCTGTTTTGCGAGGACCATTCATGAGTATGCTGGCCGTTTCCTTCATAAATCAACTCTATATTACCTGAATTATAATCTCCTCCTGTTATTTGAATATTACCGTTTGAGATTTCTTCATTCTGTTCTTCCTCCACAAAAATATATACTGTTTCTCCTATATCAAAGCTTGAAGCCTGACTTCCTGTTTCATCTCTTGTCTGAAAGGTCAGGATCTGCGGCGGAGTTACCGGAGATTCAAGCTCAAAACTTATTTGAGAATTTGTTATGCCTCCACTATTTTCAAGAGTTAAATTAATAGAATAACTTCCAGAATTACGTCCATCAGAAACCCATTCATAAGTATGCTGACCGTTTCCTTCATAAATTAACTCTATATTACCTGAATCATAATCACCATCTGTTATTTGAATATTACCAGTTGAGATTTCTTCATTCTGTTCTTCCTCTACAAAAATATATACTGTTTCTCCTATATCAAAGCTTGCAGCCTGACTGGCTGTTTCATCTCTTGTCTCAAAAGCCAGGATCTGTGGTGGTGAAACCACTTCCTCAGTTACTGAAATATTTGCCGTCATTGTTTCAGAAACGGCGCTTATTGAATTTAATTCAAGGTTTGAATTGTTTCCATTATACCAGTTGCTGTTAGGAGTGCTTTCTGATGAAAAAGTATTATTCGTTGTTGTGCTCCATATATCACCTGCTGTTCCCCCACTTCCAGTATAATTATCAAGAAGGTCATCGCCGTGTGCCTCCATGAGTTTGACAAGTCTATGAGCTTCATTATTATTATTAGAATCAGGGTCGGTCGGGTCTGCCATATTAAGTTTAGCCTCATCAATATGCCATATTAAAAGACCGTTTGCGGGATTCTGCGAATCAAATCCAGAAGTTTTATATCTGTTTTCAACTAAGAAATACTCTGTTGGATTATCTGGATTCTGGGCAACTTTAATTACAGAATCCTGTTGGGAAGAGGATGGTATTTCAACATTATTTTCATTCTGTGTGATTTCTAGCGGAGTTATCCATCCCATATGAATTTTTGACCAGGCTGTAAAATGTGCTGGTGAATTCCCCATTCCGTTCCAGGTGCCTGAACCCATAACTCCCCACACTCCAATTCCATCATTAGTGGGCTCATCTTTTGTGTCATATAAATCTGGAAGATTACCTATATCGTGACCAAGTTCATGCACCACCACCCCTAAAGAAGAAAAATCTCCATCCTGTTTCTGAGGGACAATTGTAGCACTACTTATTGTTACCCCGTCATTTGTTGGAATTGAAATATTATAATATCTTACAGACCATATATCGTCTGGGTCGCCACTTGTTTCCTCTCCGGTTCCTGCATGCAGAACTTGAATAATGTCAAAGTTATTAAAATCAACATGAGGGTCGGCAAGAGCTACAGCATCTTCAACAAGCTCAAGCGAGCGATAACTTCCATCAACCATCCCCTGGCCATAATAGCTTAAATCCTCTGGAAGCACATATATATCAGTAAAAATTGCAGATACACTGCATTGTCCATATGAATTTTCATTGTAATAACTATTTACGTCAGAATAAAAATCCTGTGCCTCAGAAAGAGTAAGGTCCATTTTTTCATCTGGTTTATCACCTTCAACTCTTATAACTATTAGATTATTCGCACCAGAAGGATTTGCCTGCATAGATTTTTGTGAAGTATAAAAAGGTGATGAGGTTTTCTGAATAGAATCCTCTTCAATATTAATATTTGTCTTTTTAGGTACAGAAAAATGATGCACCCCAGGAGCTGGAGGAGCCGAATTAACATGAATTATTAAAAAGATAAATAAAATACATATTAAATATTTTTTCATTTAAAAATTAATTTTTAATATCCCAGCTTAGACAACTCAGACAAATATCCATTTCCCAGACTTGACGTTCCCCTGTCGCTGGCAATATTTTTCTGAGTTACAACATTTTCTTCTTCACCAATATATAAAACAGACATAAAAGCATGACAGTCACCGTCAGTTGCTATGTCAAATTCACTTTCATAAACAAACTGCGGGTTAAAAACCGAAGAATCCTGACGTCCAAGCTCCTGAAGGGTGCTCAAAGCCTGACTGTCTCTCTGCTGAGCATGATAACTTGAGGCTAGAAGAAAAAACGTATCGGAAGGTATTTTTACACCTGAAGCATTTTTTATAATATCCTCAAGTTTTGAGGAAGTCTCTGTTGATTCAACCGGGGATAAATCGCGTCGAATTTCACAATAAATTATTCCGGCCCTTATTTCAAGAGACTGTTCAGGAGTTGGTACATAGTTGGGATTATTTTGAATATCTGTAAGAAGTTCCAGCCCTTCACTGTATCCACTCTCAGTTTTCTGCTGAATGTATGATTTTGCATTGGCAAGTTTTTCATTAACCGAAGAGCTTCCCGGAAGAGAAGGCAAATAATCATCACCCGAACCGAATTTATCACTTCCACTTCCACATCCGGCTAAAAATCCAATTACCGCACATAATAATATTATTTCAATAAAAATTTTTTTTGTCATTTGCTCTCCTCCTTATTTAAGCACAGCAACTCTTCCATTTTTCTCGTTGTTATCGTATATAACTCTATATATATAAGTTCCATCTGCAATTTCAGCGGCCCTTTTATCCCTTAAATCCCATAAATATGTATTTGAAAGATTACGGGCCCTGTAAACAGTTCTTCCACCCGCATCATATATTTCTAAATCATAGGTGCCAGAATAGTCAATATCAAATACGACATAATCTGAAGCAGGATTAGGATAAATATTTATATCTATACCAGAGGACGCTACTGCTTTATTTATATCAAAATGCCGGGCAGATTTATTGCCTCTGTAATCCTTTACCTCTACTTTAATTGTACTGTACTTCACCTGTATCTGGTCAACAATTATTTTATTATCTTTAATAATAGATTTTATTTTTTCTGTTTCATTATATATATCGGCTTTTTTAATAAAAGATTCATCCTCAACTTCTATTATTAAATCACCGCCGGAAGAATATTTTATTTCATTACTGATAATTGGTGGAGATTCATCTCTTAATTTGGCTACGGCATATATTGTTAAGCCAGTTTGAATCATTTCTGCCGGCAACCATTTTTTGCCGTCAAAAACGTAATATCCTTCTGTATTAAAGTCCCTGTTTATTTGAATATCTGAAATTTCCAGTCCGTTTTCTATTAAAAACTGCTCATCGGTTTTTTGAAGCTCCTGGGGTATGGTTGCTGCTATATCAATTAAATTAGGCCCTCTCAGAAGAGTAACTTCATCTCCCGTTTCTCCGCCTTTAAGTACAAAACCTTTTTCAGGTGAGTAATTATAGGGGGCATAAAGAGTTCCCATAGAATAGTTTCCAGAATTAACAGTTTCATCATTGTTGTCTAAAATTTCAAAATTAACTGTCAAGTTTGGAGTTGAGCGTATTTTATAATTTCCGCTGTAAATTCTATTATTATCGCCTTTTTGCAGTTCAAGATTTTCAACACCAAAACCAGCTTCCTGAACTTCAACCCCCAGAGAATAACCAGTTGGAAGCGGTGAGCTCATTCTGAAAACAATATTATATAAATTCTGAGATAGAGGATTTCTAAAAAAGCCAACTCCCGCATTTGGAATAACTTCATGACTTAATATAGAAGATTCAACCCAGTTTCCTACAGAATCTCTGAGATTTGAAACATCTATATCAAGCTCACCTGTAAATTCTTCTGTTTCAAGCCATACATATCCTTTATAATAACCATGGCTTTCAACATTACTGAAAGAAATCATACTTGCCTTATTTCCATCTAATTCTACATTCGGTGTTGGTCCTTGAGTGTCAACCCTGGTATTAAAATCAAGCTCAACTATAATTTTCCATTTACCCTGTTTCAACTCCTCAGCTTTTAATACTGCATCTTCTACCTGCGCCGAGGCTGTACTAATTGTCCAGGTATTCCACGAGCTTGAATCTTCGTTTGCATTACCTTCAGAAGCCTTATGCTCAATTTCATTACCATTATCATAAATTTTAGATTTATTATCATCCACAATATTTATATTAGGAACATCAGACATAAACCTGACTCTGATTATTTTATCTTCCTCCAATCTTTCAACCGAATTAAACTCAAATTCCATAATAGAATTATTCAATGTATATTTTATTTCCCCAGGCTGAGGGTCTCCATTTTCAATTATAGAGTATTGAGTTTCGCCCTGCTCACCGGGATTTTTTGTGTAAAATTCTACCGAGCCAATATCTGATAAAACATCTGAGAGAGATATTTTAACCTTATCCACCCCCGAGGCATACTCTGAAATAGAAAGGTCTAAATAATAATCAAAAGTTTCTCCAGAAGTGCCTCTTATTAAATAAGGCGGCTCAATTTCGGCGATTGCTCTGTCAACAACGCTTCTGGTTCTTACAACTAAAGAATTTTCTGGCTGCAGTGGCTCTGCATTACCTTCCACAAAAACAACATTAATATCTGAATCAGTATTTGAAATATAACCTGTAAAAAGTTTTCCGTCGGGAACATCAACTTTATCAGGTGTTAAGGCAGAAAAAGAAATTATTATCTGTTTATCTGTCACTTCTTCTGTAATACGTATATCACTTTCTACTTCAATATAGCTGGATGTTTTAATAACTTCATACTGACTTGTTGAAAGAGTTGTTCCACCCCATCTTACCGATTTAATATTTACCTCGTTAAACCCGGATGGAATATAGAATAAGGCTTTATCTATCCCGCCATCATCTACGGTTATATCAGGTAAAATATATAAATTAAAATCAACATTCTTTGAGGGGAAAACAAGATTATTATCAATTTGGGCATCGGCCCCTCTTGCTGGAACTTCAATAAGCTCAAGAGATAATGAGTTTGTGTTTACCTCAGCATAAGCATTTCCAGAAACAGCCTTTACTGCAAAATCATCCCCATTTCCCACCTCGGTATTATCAACAAAAACTTCAACTGAATTCTTAACATCACCTGCAGGTGCATTAACGGTTAACTCAATAACAATTTGTTTCTGTTCATTAAGTTCAGGTAAAAAGGTAATATTCAAGCCCCGGCTTCCATTATAAAGCTCAAAGTTTGTCGACCCTGTTAAATCATCATCACCAACCATCAGAGTAGATAAATTCGGGTTTGGAATTTCATATCCAGCAGGCATATTAACTTTTATATTATTTATTCCCCGGCAGGAATCTGTAATGTCAGGGAGCATAGTAAGGGTTATTTTATTACTGTCTGATCCAGCAATAATTCCGTTAATATCCGGAAAAGAAAGCCCATTATGGCTTTCAGCTGTTAGCTCCGCAACTGGTGGATTATCCACAACAGCAGCTGTAACTACCGGCATTTCTGTCGAAGAGTAAACAGGAAGGGAATCATCTGTATTATCAACAAATAAGCTGAATAAACTGCCATCTTCTTCAAGATCAGAACTTGAAGGAGCATTTGCATAAAACTCTATTTCAAACTCTATACCAGTGTAAGCATTATGTAGAAGAGCATATTCAACAAAAACATTTCCAGAATGCACATAAATAACTGCCTCATCTGCATTTGGATTTGATGATACAATATCAAGAGGAACCCCGTCTCGTTTCACAGGTTCATTCTCTGACTCTACAAAAATATTTGAAAAACTATCGGGAACTTCTATCACAGCCTTATTGAAACCGCTGTTTACATTAACTATTTCAGGAATAAAAGTTAACGTGAATTTTTTACTTGTATCGCCTGGTTTTAAATTAACCGGGTTTATTTCGGAAGTTAACAAATCAACCGGAGACTGTAAAGTAGTAATTGTTAAACTTTGAGTAGATTCATCTGGAGCTTCTGCATCCCCTGGAATTACATTGACTTCATCTTCAAGATAAGTATAATCAAGTTCTGCCTCAATCTGCACACCGTCATCAGCCTCCTGAGCAGCATCTGAAACAAATTCTACAAGTATTCTTGAGTCTGCAGGATTATTATAATAAAGTCTTCTGCCAAGTCTTATTTCAACAGTTCCTCCATAACCTTCAATTCCACTGTCATATTGTTCCTCATAGGTTACAAGAGCCTCGTTTTGTGCCGGATACCCTGAATTAATTATATTAAATGATGTCCCTCCAGCATTAATATACGTTATTTCAATATTCTCCTGATTAGGAACCCCAAGCATTATTTCATTTATTCCAATATCAGTTTGTGTATATTCTGGTTTTATAGTGTACTGAAAGTTATTATTAACTGAACCTGCTTTTACAGCATTATAATTATTATCAAAATGAGGATTACCAAGGGCATCCCAGGCAGCTATTTCAGCAACAGCATTTGCTGTATTCAATGTACGGGTTATGTATAAATAAAGTGAATTATCATTTAAATCATCCCCGTCCAGATTAGCCACTCCAGATTCAACAGGATGTGAGGCATTTTTATTATCAACAAAAACCTCCCATCCAGCTCCTTCTGGATAATTCAATTCATTTAAGGCAGTTCCTTCAAACTCGATTGTAAATAAAATATTATTACCTTTAAAGGGCTGTGCCCCAAAAGTTAAAACTACTTCATCATCTATTTTTTCAATCAGCACCTCATTATTTTCTACTTCACCTGTATCTATTGTTTCATATTCAATGAAATCAACCTCTACTGTTGTATTTTCAGGCGAAACATCAAATTCATCCAGACCGGCAGTTTTTATATTAATCTTATCCACCCCACTATCCATCTCAGCAGTAGAAAATCTTGTATAAAGTTTAAACTCTTTTGTATCACCCGGTTTAATTACATAAGGGGTAAGCTCAGAATGAGCCTCTTTTGCAGGTGCAGTAGTGTAAATCTGAAGGGCGTTTTCCGGGTTATTATTACCAGGATCATCATCAACATCATTTGCAGTTGCCTTTATTAAATCATCCACATGCCTGTTTCCAGCCCATACATCAAAAACATAATCACCCGACTCTCCGGGAGTATTCATTGTAAGTTGAACCTCAAAGGTTCCGTTATTCTGTCTGTGTTTCTCGCCAATTTCTACCTCAACTGTACCCTGCCTCGTTGTGCTAGGCTGATTAATATTCACTAAAGCCTCATTATCCTGAGGCAGACCCGAGGTTATAATATTATATTCTTTTCCATCGGCTCCAATACCTACTCTGTTTTGTTGGTCCTCAATCTGAACATCTGTGAAATACGGTGGTATATTTATTACATATTTATCTACCCCCGCACAGTCTGCATTAGAAACCTGCTGTATAAAAAAGGAGAAATTAACCCGAGAATCAATTCCTGTAACATATGGTTGAACTTCAGAATTAATATCCAATGCAGGTTCAGAGGAAAAAACTGTAAGCGAATCATTGTTTGTACCATCGTGACTATCTGCATTTCCGGCCTCAGCCTCTATTGGATTTGTCATCTGAGAATGATTTACCCATACACTAAAATCACTTCCCTCTGGAAGGTCATTTTGTAGAGGTGTTTCTGTATAAAAATCTACTCTAAGCTCTTTATTTGAGGAATTTGAATTAATTTCAAGAGGAATTTTTATTTCAACTGTGTCTCCATTTATCTCAAACTCGGAATCAGATAAAAGGTTTGGTCCATTATAAAGTTCCCAGCTGTTAATGTTTTCAATGCTGTATGAGGCTGGAAATTCCATTATTATCGAGTCAAATCCTACATTTCCTTCCTCGAACTCTGGTAAAATATTTAAGCTGAGCTGATGAATTTCTTCTAATTTAAGATAATGTGGATTAATTTCAGCCTTAAGGGATTGAATCTGCTCAACAATAGAAACTGTAAGAGTATGCGGAGGTGAATAAGACGAAGTTGCCTGTCCCTCCTGTACATGAGTATTTATATCCAGCTCAGTATGCTCAAGCATTACGCTGAAAGTACATGTTTCTTCAAGTTGAGCGTCTGGACTTGCAACAAAATTAAACTCTATAGTATTGTTATTAATTATTTCTCTATCAATGTACTGTCCAAGGGTAATTTCAACTGTATCCCCAACCATCTGTAAGCTGAACTGCTCACCATCGGGAGAAGCCTCTCTTGTCCAGCTGTTTCCATCAACTATAAATTCAGAATTTGAAAAATCAAAAAGCTGATGTTTGTCAATCCCTATATAAATTTTATCAAACCCGACATCAGTAGAAAAAAAGACAGGTTTTAAAAATAAACTATAATTAATTTCAGCATCTGGTGGTACAGATGAAGGAGTTATTTCAGCTTTTGTTTCCCCTCTACAAATCTCAGCATCATGTACTGGAGTTACCGGACCATATGTTGAATCTGAGGTCAGCTCCGAATATGTATCATAGGTTGTTTTTGCCACAACGGCAACATAATAACTTTGACCTTCAGTCAAACCGTCTATTTGAAGTTCATCTGTAGATGAATCAACCTCATAAAAAGTTGCTATTGTACCAATATCCCCTTCTGTAACATGGGTATTTTCCTTATAATAAACTAAATAATTATCAACTACGGGATCATTTATAAGATCCCAGGTCACAATAATTGACTCGCCAACGCTTTGTTCTTTATCATAAGCATAAACATTAGAAACAGCACTCAAAGGTCTTGTAACAAAATCTATAAAAGCATCTTCTTCAAGATTATTTCCAGCTAAATCTTCAATCTGAGTATTTAAGGTAATTCTATGCTCAACATTATATTGCATATTATTATCAGGCTGAATTGAAATCTTTGATTCAGCATCGGAATATGAATAATCAACCTCATATGAATCTATATCAAAAGCTTCAAATGAATCTCCATCAAAAGCTTCAAAAATAACCGAACTCTCATCTACACTTGTGGCCAAAAGCTCCTCATTCATAATTATTTCAATATTTGTTGATGTACTTACATCTTCTGCTCCATCAGAGGGTGAACTTGATACAAACTGAGGGGCGGTTATATCACATTTAAACTCCCATATATCAGCCTGTCCGGGGGCTGTGTTTCCAACAATGTCTTCTGCATAAACCCGCCAGTAATGAGTAATATTTTCTGAAAAATTATGGGTGCTTGTATAACTCGTTGTATTAGAATCAAAGGTTTCGCTTATAATATTTGAAGAAAAATTTATATTTTCTGAAACTTCAAGATGATAATGCTGCACATCTTCAGTTAAACTTTCCCACACAAACTGCGGGTTAAGTGTCTGTATAACTCCCCCGTTAACCGGAGAAACAAGCGAA
The DNA here is from genome assembly GCA_051747805.1 of Candidatus Muiribacteriota bacterium. GTDB lineage: Bacteria > Muiribacteriota > Muiribacteriia > Muiribacteriales > Muiribacteriaceae > JBNJGP01. The sequence continues at coordinate 5,779 of JBNJGP010000059.1, read as the reverse complement.
ACTTTGCCAGGCGCATCAGCCTCTATCCTGACTGATAAATCACTGTTTTCGGCAATATTCCCGGCCTCATCTTCTAAACTGAAAGTTATAGTATAATCACCAGTTTCAACACTTGAAGTATTCCATAAATAATAATAAGTACCAACAGCCTCATATTCAAGGTTATAAGTGTGATTATAACCTGTTTCATCACAATAAATATTCACCTCACCATTGTATTCCTGAGAAGAATCTTCATTTGCCTCAAGTCTAACAACTGTACCGGCTGCATAATGATCGCTGTCATTATCTGGATCGGAATTATCAAAAGAAGTAACCGAGGTTATAAGGGGTGGATCAGTATCAATATAAAAATGTCGGGTTTCAGAAACGGGGCTTTCCTGCTCCACCATATCACGGGCATACATCCTCCAGTAATTAATTCCACTTTCTAAATCACTTGTCATCGTATGATCAAGAGTATCCCCACCTGTAATTTCAATTTCCTGAAATGACTGGGTAAAAGAGGAGTTTCGTGCAAGTTCAAGTACATATTCTATTTCATTACCACCAGGTTTCTGCCAGCTAAAAGTTGGACGATTATCATTAATATAAACGTCGTTACCAGGCTCTGATAAAATAACCTCATCTTCCATCGGGGTATTAACAGCATGCAAAACAACCTGACTGGGCATAAACTGCCCTTCATTATCTGCCAGGTCAAAAACTGTTCCGTTGATAGTTTTTTCCCCGTCTGTTACATCACCACCAGTAATATTCCAGGTAGCAATATTTGTTGAAGAGTTAAAAGAATCAGGTTGCAGTGAGCTGTGTGCAGAATTTCCCGTAATAGCCTGAAAATTAAAAGAAATTGTATTTTCATCTAAATTAGCGTCTTCTACCCTTATTTGAACAGTTATTTCACTTCCATCTCTGAAATAATCATTTCCCTCATATTCATATGGGGTTGTAAGGGACTCAACATTAAATGATGGTGAGGTGCTGTCTATAACTATATCAATGCTTTGTGGGGAATTTGTGCTTCCTGCAATTGATACAGTAACTGTATGTATACCATCAGAAAGCTGGCTGACGTTTACAGGATTTTCTCCTTCCACAGCATATCCAACAATTAAATATTTACCATCATTATCAGCATCTGCAATATCAGCTTCACTGGGCAACCCGCCAATAGCTGGACTTATTGTTATTGTCCCCGATGAACCAGTATTATCATTATCAAGAATTTCAAGTATTATTTCACTGTCGTCATTTTTATAATAACCATTGTTATTATCTGAATTACTTTTAACGTACGTGCTTAATTCTATTGCAGAAAATATATTAATAAACAAACATAAAAAAACAAATAAAAAAATTGTTTTTTTTGCCATAAACAAATTCCCCAAAAGTAATTTTTTTTAAGTTATCGGTAATTTGTCTTTAATTATTAAAATAAATGTTTTTTATGCTTTAAGTTTGCTTAAGTTTAACGATGCTTTTGAATTTTGTGGATCCAGTTTGATAACTTCTTCCCACTGCTTTATTGCTTTATCTTTTTGATTATTTTTAAAATAAAAAACTGCAAGATTGTTTCTGAACTTAACATTTTCAGGCATTTTTTCAACAGCTTTTTCCATATTTTCTATAGCTTTATCAATATTTTTTTCTTTATAAAAAGCATTTGCACTTTTAACAAGCTCTTTAACATCAACTTCTTCCTCATTCTGACAGTCTGAATCCGCAGAAAGAGCCGAAACTGATTCATTTGCCCCTTTATATTTAGATAACTCACAAGTAGTTGCCTGTAATCTCTCGGCAAGAACTTTAGCCAGTTTAAACGCTATTGAGGGCTGCTGGCTGATTATTTTCTCAAAATCTATGGGACTGATTACTATAAATTTAGAATTTACAGTGGTTTTTACAGTTGCTGAACGTGGTTTTTTTAAAAGAGTTCCCATTTCACCAATAAAAGTGCCTTTTTCAGAAATATTTGCTACTACTTTATCAGAGGCGATTATTTGAACCTCGCCCGAAAGAAGCAAATATGTTTCATATGAGCTTTCGCCCTCAGAAAACAAAACAGTTTGAGCCTCAACTTCTTTTGTAAATCTCTGCATTTCTTCCATAATTTAACTCCGTTTTCTCTGTTCATTTTCAAACAGATTCTTATATGTGAAATTGGTATCCCCGAGCTTTTCTTTTGTTTTATAATCAAATGGAATATTAAAATAAAACATTAATCTCACTTCTTTTGGAAGTTTCATTCGGGCAATTCTTTCCTCTAAAACCCATTTTTTAAAATGAAAAAGAAAAGACTCTTTTAAATCAGATATCACCTTTACATCTTTTCCTTTTTTCTTTTTAACTTTCAAATCCTGATGGTACATATAATATTTTCCTGTTATACCTTCTTCAAGCCATCTGGAACCAGCCGAGGCTTTGCTTTTCTGCCAATAATAATCCCCAAGGCCCTCTGCAACTAATTCTTCAGGCTTTTTCTGAGAATAAAGCGGTATAACCACCTTGCCGCGTCCAGTTTCTTTATTAAAAGAATCTATTGCCTCCCAGCAGAAGCCATTATTCCCATAGCAGGGGGCCAGAAGAACGTAGGGCACTTTATTTGTTTCAATTCCTAAAAATTTTCTGTAAAAAAAGTCAGGCAGGAGATTATAAAAATCTTTAATTAAATTTTTGATTTTATCTCTGTTATTAATAAAAACAGGAAAATACTCCCCTGTTAAAAAGGGAAAATGGTTACCTCTGGGACCTGTAGCCATTTTACACATATCCCTTATAGAGGAAAACTCCGATAATAAATCCCCCATATCTTCCTGCGTCTCATCAGAAGGCATATTATTGACTTCTGACTTATCAAGTTTTTTTTGAAGCTCTTTTATATTCTGCGCAAGTGATTTTAAACGCAGACCATAATTATTAATAGCAACTATAATAGGAGTTATTTTTTCAACATTTGAACTTAAATCTTTAATATTTTTAATATCACCACCAGTAGTTAAAAAATCATCTGATAACTTTTTGAATTTTTCTAAATCATCGTTTCTATTTTTTAAAAGTGTATGAATATTTTTTTCCATATTTTCAATTTTTTTAATAATAGATTTTTTTTCCAAAACAGGACTGCTCTTTTTTTTCATATGGGAAATATCCTCACCCGCGGAAATAGAAATGTTTCCATAGCTTACAAATTCAAGCCATTCATCTGCATAATAAATGGGAAATTTAGTCTCGGCTGAAAAAGTGGCTTTTTCAAAATCAATTCCCTTTAATTTTTCAATCTGTTCTTCAGATAGCAACTCTTTACAAATATAATTTGTTCTGAAAACCCAGCAATTTCTAAGAGATTTTTTAAAAGGATAATTTAAAAGCAAAAAATTTTTAAGCTCGTCTATATAATGAATTGTAAGTTCTTTTTTAAGTTCTTTAAGCTTTTCTGGATTGGCTGTTATTAATTTGATTTTTTTTGCAAAATCATGACTGAAATCTGATAAATAGGAAAAGGGAAACTCCCCCTGAAGTTTAAAAAACTTTTCATTATCTGATTCTGTTTCAATATCATCAATATTATCGTCTATATCAAGCTCAAGGTCAAGATCAAACTCATCTTCAATATTAAGGTCCAGCTCATCTTCATCAATATAATAAGAGTAGAAACTCATTTTTTCACCTTTTTATAAGTGTTTTTTTTTCCTGATACTCTTTCAAGACCATCAAGAAAAAGCAGTATGGCTGTTTCAACAACCGGGGCAACTTTTTCTTCTACATAATATCTTAATCTGCCTTTTAACTGCTTTTTTTTCTCTGACGGCATAGATTCTATAACATCATCAATTTTAGTTTTTACAAGATTAATTCCCTCGTCTGATAAATCTTCAGCAAAATCATTTTCCTCTTTCTCAAAATCTGTTAAATTTTGCTCAAAATTATTTTCTTCCTGATTTTCTTCTTCCCAGTAAACGGCCTGTGCAGGACATTCCCTTTCACAGGCAAGACAGTTAATACATTTTGAATCGTTCACCTTATATAATTCATCAACTTTATCAACTGCCTCAACTGGACATATTTCGTAACATTTCCCGCATTTTATACATAAGTCTGAATCAATTATAACTTTCATAAAAACCTCTAATCTGTATTTTTTTAATTAAAATATATTTAATTATTATTATAACTAAAGCAAAATTTTATTTCAACAATAGATGAAATTTTGGATATTTTTTTTAATTAAAAAAATGTGACCAAAAAGCTATCGCTTTTTTAGTGACCGCAAACAAGTTTGCTAGTGACCGCCCCACACTTACTTTAAAGATTTAATAAAAAGCTAATAATAAAATAAAGTGTATAATTGCAAAAAGTTTTAATTAATTTGAAAATGTTATATCGGGCTCGATCCGGTATCTCGCTTTAAAGTAAGTGTGGGGCTAGTGATGAAAAATGCGTGCTTAGAGCAATATCAAATGCAAAAACTGGACCGCGGCATAAAAAATCACCGGGGCGACAGCAGGAGCATAGATAAATCATTAGCTTTTAATATAAAAGTTAAAATTAATTACGGAACAAAATCACAAAAAAATCTAAGAGCGTATATACAGCAAATTGATAGTACTTCAATATGTAAACTAAACCCAATAAAAGAAAAAATCCCTCTTTATAAGCGGTTTTTTGTGATTTTTGAAGTAATATAATTTAAAGCCGAGAAGAGCCGTGAGAAGTGAGAGGTGAGAAGTAAGAGGCCGACAAGAGCAGACAAAAGCCGATAGGAGCGGATTAAATAAGAACATGGGCTGAATAAAAAAAGGGCAAATTTTAATTTGCCCTTTGTATAAAAAATTAAAAATCTTATAATATTATAACTTTCTAACAGACCTGTGATATTTTTCCCAGGTGTTTTTTAAAACATCATCAACATTTTCAGGTTTAATATCAACTCCAAAAGTTTTTCCAATTTCTTCAAGTTTGTTTTTGTAATTTTTCATTTAGCTTATTCCCTCCTTTTTTAAATTTTAGTTGGATGTTATTTTAATCCTAAACTAATTATCGGAGGCTTGAGTTAAAATAATTAATCTTTCTTGAAGTTCTGAATATAAAAAATTTCTTTTTTTATCTTCAATTTCCTCACCGAATTCATATTCAGAGTTGAATTTCTTCAGATTATCCCGCGCTTCATCAATATAATTCTGATTATTATCCTGATTTTCAGCATAATAAATAAAAACCCTGGCAAGCCCAAGATACGCAAGTGGATACTCGGTATTATTTATTTCTGCTTTTTTTAAAGCCTGAACAAAAAATTTACGGCTGAATTCGTATCTCCCCTGAATATACATAAGCCAGCCAAGACGGTAATCAGCCTCGGGACATGGCCCTTTTTCCATTAAAGCTTCAATTTCTTCCTCAGATCCCAGATTCGCCTCTTCCTGAGGCGAGAAAAAATAAACCGCGCTTTCTCTTGAAATCTGATATTGCGTTGCCTGATATAAATGCCTTAAATCCTCATATTCTTCCTTTAATTTTTCATATTCCTGATATAATCTTCTAGCATGCATATCCTGTGATGTGTGTGTTGAAATATAATCAGCATAACGTGAAAAAGCTCTTTCCATTTCCTCTTTAGCTCCTTCAACCTGAAGTTCATCAACTTGAATTGATACCTGTATCAGCATTGCATCCGAAGTATATAACATCGTCAAACGTGCCGTCCTCCAGTTCGTCCACAGATTGCACTGTATCCGTAGTTAGCGGCATTGATTTATCGGGAGCTTTACCACCCCAGGTGATG
>JBNJGP010000058.1:0-16320 GCA_051747805.1 Candidatus Muiribacteriota bacterium | reverse complement strand
AAAGTAAGTGTGGGACAATAACTGCTCTTATAAGCGGTTTTTTGTTATTTTTGAAGTAATATAATTTTAAGCAGATAAGAGCCGTGAGAGGTGAGAAGTAAGAAGTGAGACGATAGAGGCCGATAGGAGCCGATAAAAACCAATTGTTAATAATTTTAAATTTGTAAAAATTTAAAGTTTGTGTTATTATCCATTTATGAAAAAAATGTTTTTTATTTTATTCATTACCCTGATTTTTATTAATTCCTACTGTGCCAAAATCGGTGTATTGATGCCTTTCATGGCCAAAGGGGATGAAACATTCGGTTATATGGTTTCAGAAGCCTTGAATAACTTTTCAACTCAGTTTCCAGATATTACAATTGATTATATATACCCAGAAAGAGAAACTTCTTTTAACGCCTATATAAATTATTTTTCAATGTCACATGATTTAGTTGTTGCCGCAGGATTTATGTATCGTGACGCCGTTAAAGAAGCCGCTGCCAGAAATATTAATGTAAGATATATTCTGCTTGACAGCTATGTTGAAATGCCTAATGTCACCTGTATTGTTTTTGATGATTATCAGGCTTCCTTTGTTGCCGGCGCAGTTGCAGGCAGCTTCTTTAATGACTGGAACTTTGGTTTTATAGGAGCCTCTCCATCGTTTTTAACAGATAATTTCTACTATGGATTTAAAAATGGACTGAAATATTCCAATTACGAGAAAAGTATTCAAAAAATATATTTATCCAATAATCTGGTTGGTTTTATGAATCCAGTAAAAGCCCGTCATGAAGCTGACTTCTTATATAACACGGGAACAGATATTATATTTGCACCATGCGGTGGAAGCAGTATAGGAGTGCTGGAATCGGCTAACAGAAATGAAAAATATGTTATTGGCATAGACCGTCCATTTGAGGAACTATCTGACTATGGAGTTATTTTTTCAATAAGCAAACGAATTGACAGAATATTATATAGAGAATTATACTCAATTATTATTGAAAAAAACTTTAATCCCGGTATTAAAAAATTTGATTTTTCAAATGGTGGTTATGAAATACCATATATGAATAGATTAGATAGAGTATATGGCTATTCAAGGGTCGAGTATATCAATAATATTATTGATAAGGTGAAAAATAATGAGATTCTATATTAAAAAAACATGGTTAGTTTACCTTATATTAATTTTATTATCTACTTTATCTTTTGCCTATTTAAATGAAATATCTCACGACTCAATTGTTTCTAATATGGTGATTGAACTTCAGAAGTCAATCAATCAATTAAATCCAGAAACAAAAAACTCCCAAAAACTGATGAAAAATTTCGAAAATTTAAATAGGGATTCCAGAAATGTAGATATTCACATTTTAGCATTAAAGGAATCTGCCGAACAACTTTCTAAAAACGATGGAGCACTTACAATTATCAGAAAAATACAGATTTTAACTGACTCTTTGAACATTATTTTCAACGAAGAAGACTATTTCGAAAATTTGCAAACTCTTGCCCGGGGCACCGCCCGTCCTTATACAGTTGCCGATAATCCCTATTTCACTTCAGTGCCACTGAGTGAATTAGCTGAAAAATCATATCATTTAAATGACATAAATATCAAACATTCTGATGAGTATCCAACCCCTGAAGATTTTTTAAATTCAATTCATTCTATTAAAACATTAATCGAAAAAGATATTTTTTCAAGAAACATTAATAAGCAAATTACCAAAATTAAATTCAATAAAAAGGTGACTTCCGGAGTTTTTTTAGACAAGGACAATAAGTTTTATATTCCAATAGATAAATCTTCAGAAATACTATTTTCAACACCTTTTTCAGACGAAAATGAAATTAAATTAGACGATTTTGAAAACAAAATACCTTTAACTGCAAAAAAAGCAAATAACATGCCTGTCGGCGAAACTGTTATTATTCCGACTCAATTAACTTTAGTCAACTCCTCTTCAGCTGGTTACGGAGGAATTATTTCAAATTCATCAGACGCTTTTTATATAATTAATGGAAAGTTTAAAATTGTTATAACAAAACTTCATGAATCCTATGTAAAGGTGACTCTGATTAATAATCAAAAAAACAATTTAGATATCGCAGGTTTAAAATATTTTTTAGATTCAGATAATAATATTAAAGACACTATATTTAAACCAATTCCCCGGGCCGATTTAAATAATGATAATTTTTCAATTTCTTATGTTTTTAACCTGGCTTATGATGAAGCTCAAAATGCTTATGAAAAGATATTAAATCCTTCTACGCGTATAAAAAGAAATATTTACGATAATTTTGCTGAAAGCACCGGCATAAATCAAAATTTACTTTCTAACCTTATTTATGCAGAGGATATATATCAGACAGACCGCGGCATTCTACCTCAAAACCGACGTATTAACCGTAAGTTTGACATCAGTTTAGATAACCATTATCACTTTGATAATCCAGTTAAGCTTCATAGACTTATTAATGAAAATTCAAGATTATTTTATGAAATTTCTTTTTATCAAGACAACAAAGAATACCATCTAACTTCCCTTAATTACAATGTCAGTAGAGGAGACCTGCGCGACATTAATACTGTCGAACATTTTGATGTCACTTCTTTGTTTAGAAAAGAAAATAATAATTTAATACATCAAAAAACCGGGGTATCAACTAAAATTAAAACTCCCAGGATTACTCCAGGCGAATTAAAAAATAGAATAAATTACATTAAAAACATTTCAGAAGGTTCCTTAAATAAAACCAGCATTCAAGATATCTGGTTTTCTAACGACGGAGTAAGGAATTTTAAATTAAATCATAAATTATTTTTTTATAATGATTCTATTGATATATTATTCCACTTGTTTGAATCAGGAAATAATAAACTTGTTTATGATTCTATTATTGAAAATATTAACTCTATCAATTATATACTTAAAAATGAAAAAAATGCTGATTTATACAATAATATTGACGAAGGTGATCTAAACTCTGGTCAGCGGAAACTATATAACCACTTCAAAAAAAACAATTATAGGTTTAAAGTTTTTAATAATTTATTTAATTTCGCCTCTTATTTTGGAAAATTAAATAAATATAACGAGTACCAAAAGTTTCAAAAAATCACCCTTTTAATGAGAAATCCTGTTTTCAGAGATTTAATTCCAGCCATGATGACACATGGGCATAATTATGGTAAAATGGATTATTCTGTAAACTTGCAAATTTCAGGATATGGTATTACAAATTTAAATATTGACTATGAAAAAGAACATTTATTTGATTTTTTTATAAAAAAAAATTTATAACTTAGTTTAGAAAAAATCACACAATTATTAATAAGGGTATTTATCCTTTAAATATATTGAGGGGGCATAGAGTTATGAAGAAATCTGTCTTATTTTTAATCTTTCTAATGGGTATAGTTTCATTTACCCACGCAGCTCTGGAAGTGGAGAGTGCTGTTATTTCATATGTTTATGGCATTGTAAAAGTCCAGAGAATCGATTCAGATGAATGGATTGACGCTAAGCAAAAAATGGAGCTGAATATTGGGGATACTATAAAAACAGGTCGTCGGTCCAAAGTCGAAATTAATATCTCTGATAAAAAAATTGTGAGTTTAAGCGCAACTACTAAAATGGAACTTCCTGAGGTTATTGAAAATCAAAGCGGTATTATTAAAGCTTTAAGACTATTTTTTGGATTTATTTATGTTAATGGAAAAGAAATTGAGGACGAACTTAATGTCCATACTCCTCAGGCCGTTTGCGGAATCAGAGGTACCAGGTTTACACTTCAGGTTACAGGACCAAGAGAAATTTTAACAGTTCTGGCTGGTAGAGTTCATTATGGTACGGCTGATCAGAGAGTATCCCGTCTTGTTGAAAGAGGAGAACAGATTTCAGTTAATACTAAAAAAGAAGCTGATACTGATCAGGAAATTATTGACGTGCAGGAAAGAAATATTAATCCTGAAAGGGAAGAAAACAGAGTAATTAAAGAAATACGTAGAAGAGGGGAATCACAGAGAATAGAAAGTGGTGATGATGATGATGTAGATGTTGAAAATAGACCTACTGAAACAAGCACAAGTACACCTTCAGACGCGACTGGAAGTTTACATATTAACTGGTAAAAATTCACAAGGAGAAAAATATGAAAAAAAATATTTTAATAATCACAATAAGCATTTTAATGACAATAACCGTTACTGCAGTATCCTTCCGGGATGTCCCAAGAGATCACTGGGCCTATGACGATATTAAGGTTTTAAGTGATGCGGGAATTATAAGAGGAAATAATTTTAATGGGGACGAAAAGGCAACCCGTTATTATTTTGCCACTGCCATATCAAGAATATTTGATAAATATTCCAGCGGCGAGTTAAAATCAGATTCAATTAGTTATGCTGAATATGAAAGAATGAACCGCCTTGCAATTGAATTTGCAAACGAGCTCAACCTGTTTGGATATCGTATTGAAAAAGTTTCATCTACCTTAAGAAGTCTTCAAAAAGAGGTTGAAACTTATAAAGAAGACAATGATTATAGGAAGGAGCCGTTTGAACGTGAAATAACTAATACATATGACTGGCGTTTGAGGTATGATGACAGAAACTATACAAACAGGGGAAATAATTTTTTTACCGAAAGACAGGTTGAGCATACTTTTGGTATAAATACCAGAATTGACTATGATGAAGGTCTTTTTCTTAATTCAAGATTTGAACATAACTGGTTTCATAATGTTGGGGCTGGGTCTGACTGGCCTTCAAACAGCATAATTTCTACAATGAATATAACATATGAAAGTGGCATGGAATCTATCAGAGCAGGAAGACAGTTTTTTAATCTTGGGAACGCCTTAGTATTTTCAAATAGAAGTAATGGAATCAGATATGAAAGTATTTTAAATAATGACCTGGATTTAATAGTTGCAGCCACTAAAGACAGTTTAAACCAACCATCAAGTGCCTTTAATAACTTTTTTATTAATCTTTTAAAATATCAGGATAGCGGTGTTTACAACACATATTACTTAACCAGCCACAATCCAAATTTATTTGGTAACTCAACTGATATATTATCAAGCTCCACGAATACTTCAAACAGAATTAACTATGCCGGGCTTGCCTATAGAAAAACAGATATAAACTTCAGATGGTTTGGGGAAATTGCTATGATGGATTATGCTGATACTGTTACTGATAATATTAATCCTGGTGGCGGAAGCGATAAAATTTCATCTCAGTTTGCATATCAGCTCGGTGCTGTTAAAACTTTAAATGCTAAAACAGATATCCGTATTATTTATACCAGATTTGATGATTATTATAAACCTTTAAATATTGATGCAACTCTTACTCAACCTGATTATGATGATCAGGGTTATGGTATAAATTTAATCAATACCAGTGGATTTGATTCTTTCTTTTTGAGAGTTGAAAATTATTTATCAAACAAGGCCAGATTATCTTACAGTGTTGAATTTATTAATGATAATACAACTTTAGGAGCTACTGATATTGCAGATGATAGAAATATTTATTCGGTGAATTATTCAAGACCTGTAGGAGAGACAGATTTAAGGTTTGAATTTAAAAAAATAGATGTTAATTCTGGAACCTCTTCAAATAGCGTTAAACCTGCTGGATACAGCACTGGAATTATTGATCCGACTTTACCTGCAGATGAGCCTTATAATCAGGAAACCTATAGACTAACAATGTCATATACTTTTTAAACTAATATTTAAACTTTAAATAAAAAAAGGACGATTAAAAACCGTCCTTTTTTTATTCTTATTTATTCTGCTATCTATTAACTTATTTTTTGCAGAAAATAGTCAACACATTTATCGTTGTCAACAATCATATCAGAAGGTATATTCTGGCCGTTCATAAATCCCGCAAGTTCAATTCCCTGATATTTATATAAAATATTTAAAAGATTTCCAAGACTCAGAGTTTCATCAGTTTTTGTAAAAATCATTCCATCAATACCAACATTGGAAATATTTTCTATTTTTTCTACCTGTTCCATATATCTGCCATTAGCATTTAAAACGAAAAGTTTTTTATGCGAAATAGTTTCAGGAAGTAACTTTGTTATATTCTCGCAATCATCCTCCACTCCCGGAGTATCAATAAAAATATAATCATATTTATCATAATTTTCTGATAATATATCTACAAGCTGTTTAGGATTATTTGCCTTGATTGTTTTTATATCTACCATTTTACATTGACTATCAAGCTGTTGAAAACCAGATTCCTTATAATTGTCAACCGTGACGTTAAGAATTTTTGCATCATTTTTCAATTTCATAGAAACAGCATATTTAATTATCGAAGTGGTTTTACCTGCGCCGGGATGACCAATAAAAAAATAAATTTTATCTTCTTTTCTTTCAAAAATATTACTTAACTTAAGTTTTTTTTCAATGGATTCTTTTATAACTTCTTCAAAATGAGCTTCTGATCCATCATCGGGAAATCGATGTAAAATTTTAAAAGCAAGTGCCTCTTCTACATCATTTTCTATTAATCTTTTTATGTACTTTTCTCTACCAACCATTAAACTATTGTCTTCATTATCCTCTTTTTCAGGCTTTACAGCTCCAGAAAGGGAAGAGACAATTTTTTTTAAATCGTTTAACTGATTCTGAAGTTCAATTTCCTGCTGTGTCTGAAAATTATTCATAACACCGGATACTGATTTAGACTGTTGAATTGGATCTGAATTAAAACTGGAAAAAAAATTACCATCTTTTTTTCCTTTTTCAGTTTCTCCATTTGTCTCGTCAGGTGCTTTTGCCACGACTTTCAGCTTCTTTCCACTGAAATACTGTAACATATTACTGTCGTTTGAAGAATCTACCATTTTCTGATCAATTATAAAGGCCTCTGGCCCCAGTTCTTTTCGAATAAGCGTTAAAGCTTCACCCATATTTGATACATAATAAGTTTTTTCCACTACTCCACCCCTCAATTCTCGTTTTTGAAAAGGAAAATAAGTAGTTATACTGGTTTTATTATTTTTTATGAACTACTTAATCTCACTGAAAATAGCGACCTGGAGTTTTTTTAATTTTTTATTATTGTTTTATGTTAAAATAGATTTCAGCTTTTAACAAGTCATTAATTAAAAAAAAAATTATTTACCTATAACCGCACGAATTTTTTCTAAGATTTTTTCAGTTTCAGAACCAGCTTTAATTATATAATCATCATTTAAAAGCTCTTTAATTTCATCATATTTTTTTAAAAAATCATCAAATTTCCCTTTATGGGACAAATATTCTCTGTTTTCCATTAATAAATAGGAATATTGCTCATAAAGCTTTACAACTTTAGCTTTTTCCTTTTTTATTACCTCCAGCTTATGCTCTGCTTTTTCTTTAAGCATAAGGGTTTTTTCAAAATACAAATCTCTTTTAAAATTATTTCCTTTAGAGCTATAATTTTTAGATTTAAGAAAATAATATCTTAAACGTCTAAGTTCCGGCATAGGTGTATTTTCATTTTCAGATATAAAATCTTCAACTTCTGTTACACGATTTCTCAAAAGCCAGTAATCACTATTTGAGCTAGATGCATTAATAAAGCAGGAAAATAAGATTATTAATAAAAGATTTTTACCAGAAATACGCATAAAACACTCCTAAACTTAATACTTTTGAATTTTTGTTTGAAAATTCAGAATGTTTTCTGTCATAAACCGAATATTCAAAAAGATAATCCCAGAATCTAAAATCTAGAGTTCTACTAACAAACTTAAAATTTTCAAATCCGGAAATATTGTCATCAAACTTTTTATAACCATATTTAAGTGATATATCGAGAGAAAAATCATAGCTGAAATAATGAGTAAAATCAAAAGAAGCATACCTTTTTTTGTAATCATGATTATCAATTTCTATAGTGGAAGCAGCATGTTGATGTGCATCATATGCTTCAAAATGAAGTCCAAAACTCATATCTGTTTGATTAAAATTAAAAAAGTTTTTATAAATACTTGTAAAATTATGAGTAGCATTAAAAAAATTATTATCTTTTAATGATAACTTTCTATTTATTCTTCTATAAGATAAGTTAATAGAATTAAAATTTTTAAGTGGATAAAAAAAAGATAAATAAAAATTATTAAAAGTTCCATCTTTTCTTAGTTCATCCTTGTTATTTATATTAGTTTGAAAATAATTTAAATTCAAAACAGAATCCAGTAAAAAATCATAAGTAAGTTTTTTCCTGAAACGAAATCCATAAGAGGTTTCAGAATTTCCATAATCATCTGTTTCCTGATTAGAAAAATCACTTCTTCGCAATACAAGTTCTGTATCTTGAAAAAAACTTTCTGTGTCATTAATAGTTAATTCAAAAGATTTTTTTTTATGGCCGGCTGAAAAAAAATTATTTCCAGAAGAGTTCATAATCTTATGTCGTGAAGAATTTAATTTAAAAGAATAATGTCCAATTTTAAAAGAATCCTCACGATTAATTTGAAGCTTTGAAAAGGAGAGAGCCTCATTCTCGAAAAAATGCAAGTACGAATATTTAACCTCAGTTAAACGGTCCGGAGTTAATAGTTCATGGTCGATTATTAAAGTTTCATTGTTTCTAAGCATTTTATTATTTAAAGTATAATTATTTAAGGAAAAATCAAGCATGAAATTGATATGACCCGAATTGTCAAATTTACGGTTTTTGGAAATATAACTCATTTCGTGCGAATACCCGTAAGAATAAGAAAAATATATGTCAGATTCGCCTTCAGTTAAAGAAGGTCGTTCAAATGGATATAAAATTTTTTCTCGAGGCTTTTGTGAAACATTCTCACGTTTTATATATCCTGCTCTTATTCTATAATTAGAAATAATTTCCTCGTAACTCTCGAAAATATCGCCAAATATAAACTCAATTTCATAACTGAAATCAGAAATCAGGTTTTCAATAGAGTTGACAATTTCTTCGTTATGAATATAAGTATTTTCATCTTCCAAAGAAAGTATGATAGAGTTAAGATATAAAGTTATGCGATATCTTGATAACTGCTCATGCTTTTTATATTCTTTTGCATCAATAATATCTTTATTCAAAATAAAATAATTTAAAACTTCATAAGAATAATGGTCTAATGGAACTTCACGCAGAAATAGAACATTCTCAGAATTAATTCCGTTTATTAAAATAGAAAATAAGAAAAAAAATAAAATTGTTCTTTTAATTTTCATACTAATATTTATCGGTTTTAGAAGTAAATTTATAAACAAAGTAAATGTCTCCTTGATTTTAACGTAAATTTATTGTATTTTTAAAATATTAGACTTTATATAAATTTGAAAGGAAAAATAATGTTAAATGTAAAGCTGCTTCAAAACACACCAGAACCAGAAAGAAAAATCGCAGTAGCGGCCAGATTATGTTATTCAGAATTAAACATTGCAGACTTGGAAAATAAGCTGGATCAAAAAACTATTGAAAGATTACTCCGTATTGTTATAGAACGCGGCCATCATGCAGTATTAGAACATGCAATTTTTTCTTTTGGAATTGATGGAGTTTCAAGAGTTTGCACCCATCAGCTTGTAAGACATAGAATTGCTTCGTTTGCACAGCAGTCACAAAGATATGTGAAATTGAAGGGCGATTTAAAATATTATACACCTGTAATGGTTAAAAAAGATAAAAATGCGCTGAAAATATATGAAAAAATAAACAAGCAGGCAAAAAAGGCCTATGATGAGCTTTTAATGCTTGGCATCGATAAAGAAGATGCCAGATATGTTTTGCCGTCCTCAACTGCCTCTAATATAATTGTGACTATGAATGTCAGAGAACTTTTTCATTTTCTTGAACTCAGAATGTGTCAGAGAGCCCAGGATGAAATAAGAATTATTGCGTATAAAATGTATTATGAACTTGAAAAAGTTTCTCCGATTATATTTAAATATGCTGGACCAACTTGTAAAACTAAAAAGATTTGTAAAGATAATCTGAAATCATGCCCGTTTTATAAAAAATATATCAAAAACTAAAAAACCTTTAAAAACCAAACATAGCCTAACTTCCTATTTATCCACAACCGTTTACATGTTCCGATAATATATATTATGTTAACTTGTGGATAAACAAGTATATTATCCACTTTCGTTTCCTTCCACTAAATAAAATATAAATTTTAACTTTATTTTCAATAGTTAACATAATATCGGGGTCAGCGCCGATTTATATATTTTTACCCTGGCATATAAAGAGCGGTGAGCGAACCTTCGGTTCTAGTGAGAAGTGAGAAGTAAGACGATTAGAAGCCAATGAGAGGCGACAAAAACCAGAGATTAAAATTTATTACGAAATAAAATCACAAAAAAATCCATTAAAACAGTTTTTGTCCCAAACTTACTTTTATAAAATCCTATTTAATATTTTTTATTTTGCTTCCAATCCGCCATATGAAATTCAATAAAATCATAAAACCGCTTATCATGTGCGGAATATTTTAAATGAGTTAACTCATGAAGAATAATATATTCTATGAATTTTTTCCTTTTTTTTATCAATTCCAGATTTAAATTTATTGATTTTTTCAATTTATTACAGGAACCCCACCTGCTTTTCATACTTTTTATTCTTAAAACTTCAGAAAAAAGCCCGGTTTTTTGACTCCATTTATTAACAAGCCGCGCAAAAACTTTTTCTGCCTGTTTATAATACCAATTATCTACGAGTAAGCGTTTATACAAAAAATCATGTGTTTTATCTGTATAAATAATTAATTTTCCTTTTTTAAGCTTAACCTCCTCTTCGCTGCTTTTTATAATTTTTAATTTATATTTTTTACCAGTATAGAAAAACACCTCATCGTTTTCATACATTTTCTCATTTTCAAACGGCGGATTTTCTTTTAAATATTTTAAATGTTTTTTTATCCATAAACTTTTTTTGGATAAAAAGTCATTAATGTATTTTTTCCGGGTTCCACGCGGAGCAGTTAAAACCACCTCACCGTTGGATTTTACCCTTATATACATATTTTTAATTTTTTTGTAAATAATATCAACTTTATAATTCATAACTCACTAATTTTCAAAGGTTTTACTGAGAACGCACCAGCTCGGGATCTATTTTTAAATCAAATTATTAATTAAAGAAAATAAATACCATATTTTTTGAATCTCATAGTTTTTGTATAATTTTTTTATATAATTAGAATCAACATTAAGCAACCCTGAATTTTTTATTAAACACTCCTTAATAAAAGAAAAATCATCTTTGTATAACCAAGATTTAAGTGGAATTTCAAACCCATGTTTTCTACGGTTAAATATACTTTCAGGAACTTCCCCCTTTACAGCCTCATAAAGCAGATATTTTTGTTTCCCGCCCTTAAACAAAAAATCTTCATCAAGAGAAAGAGCAAATTCAAAGAGTTCTTTATGCATATATGGCAACATAATCTTAATATCAGAAATATTTTCAATGGTATTTAACCTTACAAAATAGTTATTTGGAAGCATAACCTTGTATTGAATAAGCTGCAACATTTTTTTTATTTCAATTTTTTCATATGAAAAAGGTATTTCTTTTTTATCAAAGTAGTTTTCGCCTGTTATTTTTTTAATTTCCTCTTCTGTAAAATACCTATTGAATATACTTCTTATATTAGAAATATTCTGAATAAACTCGTTCAGAATAATTGCAAAAATTCCACCTGAATTATTTAGAACTTTTTTTAAATCGTCAACACCAATTTCAGTTATAATATTATTATAATAAGCACAATCATAATAAAAATCAGTCATATATTTATACCCAAAAAACCACTCATCAGCCGGAAGTCCCATTAAAACATTCTTTCCTTTTAAAAAGCATTCATCTGCAAGTGCAGAAAAAGCTGGAACATCCTGCGTTAATATGAAGCTCTTCTCTTTTTTGTTTTCTATAATATTATGTAATTTATCTGCGTATTTTTTTGGAGTAAGCACAATTTCTTTATAATCCACCTTCTTATCTTTAATATAATCATGCTGAAACGCTTTTTCAGAATAATTCTTCTCATTAAATACAATAGAATAAAGTTTTATTTTTTTATTCATATTAAGACATCTATTCAAAAGTAACGTGGAATCTATTCCACCCGAATAAAAAATATTAATTTCATCATGATTTCCAACACTTTCTTTTAATGACAGATCAACAATTTTTTTTAAACTATCTATGTTCTGTTTTAAATTACTCTTATTTTTTTGAATATTTGGATTATAATAGGAAATATTTTTATCTACACCCTCTTCTATTTCAACAACAGTTGCAGGTGGCACCCTCCAGGTATTTTCATACAACGTCTGTTTTCTGGGATTAAATCCGCGGGTAAGAAATTCAGCCTTGTTCTGAGGCGCTGTTTTTAATTTTGTTTTTTCACTTATTTTCTTTAAAAAGTTTGAAAAATAAATATTCTCATTTTCTAATTTATAATATAGCGGAGAATATCCAAAAAAATCCGAAAACAACCAGATTTTTTGGCTTTTTTCATGAAAAACTACTCCCGAAAATACTCCTCTCAAACTACATAATTTTTTAAAAGAATTACTCATTAAACAATCAATTACTGTATCAATTATTTTCAAAGCATCATAAGAACTATGTATATCAATATCATAGAGAAAATCTCCTTTTTTTTGGGGAGAATCTAAAAAAAACTCTTTTTTATTTTTAAAATAATAACCAGTCAAATCATATCCCTCAGAAAATTCATCATTTCTTTATCTTCATAATTTTTATTTTGAGCCAACTCATATGCTTTTTTATATTCTTTCATTTCCTTTAAAGTAATAATTTTTTCCCTCAAAAAACTCTTTTCTAACTCATTATTACATTCAGCAGGAATTGACAAATACTCAAGTGATTTTTTATATCTACCCGACTCTCTGAGCAAAACCGCGAGTCTAAGTTTCAAAATCGAATCATCAGGATTATTTATGAACTTATTTTCTAAAATATCGCAGAAGTATAATTTCAATGCTTCCGCAGTTGTATACTTTTCAAGGTATTTCTTAAAATTCATAATAATTAATTTTATCATAAATTCGGCTTGATTATCAATTCTATTTTAGTTAGCTCAGCAATTTTTAATCTATCAGAAAAAAAATTTCTGAAAACCATGAAATTTATAACCAATCAAAAAAAAACCGATATATAAATTAAGAATAAAATATTAAAAAATATCAGGAGGCAGATATGCTTTTTGTATTACACATAGCCCAGAGAAAAAAATGGGAAAAAGCCAAAAAAGATGGAGTGTATAAACCGGAAACACTTAAAAAGGAAGGATTTATTCATTTATCAGACCCACAACAAATTAAAAAAGCAGCGCAGGAAAACAGCAAAAACAAAGATGAGCTCGAGCTTTTAATTATTAATCCCGAAAAACTTAAAAATCAGGTTAAATACGAAGATAATGGCAGAGGGGAACTTTTCCCTCATCTTTATGGTCCTCTGAACGTAGACGCCGTAATTAAAGCAGTGGACTTTAATCCTGATGAGGAAGGAGAAATAAATCTGAGGAAAGAATTAGAATGATAAATTATAATCTTTCAATATTTCTCTCAAGCAAATCAATAAGTCTCTGATTTTGCGTAACTCTTGCATAGTAAAGGGCAGAATTTCCCAGATTATCCAACAAATTAATCTGGGCTCCCTTTTCAATTAATTTTTTAGCAAGATCATATTTTTCATTTTCAACTGCATAAATAAGCGGAGTTATTTTTCTGTTTGTAAATCTCATATTTATATCTGCATTGTATTCTAATAAAAGATCACATAAATCCAGACACCCCATATCTATGGCAAAAATCAGAGGATATTTATTGTCTGTCCCAGAAGGTTTATCGGGGTCCGCTCCGTTTTGAAGTAAAAATTCAACCATATCATAATCTTTTCTATCAAGATATCTGATAAGAGGAGTAACCCCCATCTCCTGTTCTTTGTTAATATTGGCATTAGCCTCAACTAATGTTTTAACAATATTTTTCTTGTTATTAGCCACAGCTATTGCGAGAGGATAATCATAGTCTGCCGTTCTATCGTTCACATGAGCCCCATATTTAATAAGAGTTTTTACAATTCTATTATGTCCAGAATAAACTGCCTCAATTAAAGGAGTTTTTGTACGATTTTTTCTGTTTGGGGAAAAATCATTTTCAAGTAGGTACTCAACCATTTTTGAATTTTCCTGTCTAACAAAATGAATTAGAGGAACAAAGTCGTCTGAAGAGCTAATTTTATGGTTAGCTCCTTTTTCGATAAGCCTTAAAACAATTTTATCACTGTCCGATTTAACAGCAATTTCAAATGCAGTTTCACCATTTTCGTTTATAAAATCAATATCAGCACCCCTTTCTATCAATAGATTAGCCGCTCTGAAATTATCAACACTGGCAGCCTGCATCAATGGAGTATAATCATTGAATCTTTCTCTTTTCTCAATATCTGCATCATTTAAAATAAGCTGATATGTTAATCTATATGTTCCTTTTCTAATCGACTTAATCAGAGGGGTATCTCCCATTTTGTTTACAGAATTTACCTCGAGCCCTTTTTCTATCATATATTCAGCAATTTTATATTGTTCTAGATTAAGAGCATATGTAAAAGCGGTATGCTGTAAAAAATCATAATTTATATCTGCGCCGTAATCCATAATAACTTTTGCATTCTCAAAATTTCTTTTCTGTATTGCAAGAGTAAGAATTCTTAAATTAGTGTTGTCATAACAATCAGGATTGGCCCCCTTCTGTAATAAAAATTTCACATTATCATTTTTATTATTTCTAACAGCGTTAAAAATAGCTGTCTGTCCAAGCTCGTTAACTGCGCCAATATACATTCCGGCATTTAAAAATAATTCTAAATCATCTACATCACCTTTACCGGCTAAATATGTAAAAAATTCCGGAGAAAATTTATAGCCTCTTCTTTTAATCTCTGTTAGATATTCATTTTCTTCGCTTAAACATCCTCTTACAGTAAAGGTATAACTTAATATAAAAAGTATTAGCGGAACAATTAACAAAAAAGTAATGAGCTTTTTTTTATTTTTCATAAATTAATTTTTTCTTTTCCCTGTTTTTAAGATAGTCAACTGTTTTATTTGAAATTTCATCTACAACCTCATATCCGGCACCATCACGCCCTAAATCCATTCCGGCTGCAAGTGTTGTACCACTTCCAAGAAACGGGTCAAGAACAGTTTCGCCAACATAAGAATACGCTTTTATTATTCTTCGTGGTAACTCGTAAGGAAAAGGTGCCACATGTTTTCTACCTCCACCGCTTTTTTCAGGTTTCATTGTCCATACATCAGAATTTTTGATAGAAAGCCAGAAATCCTTGTCTAACTTTGATGATTCCCGCTGTTCTTGGGTAACATGAGCATATTTTTTAACAGTTTTAGTTACCTTTTTTTCAAATTCCAGAATAAATTCATGCATATTATTTAAAAGTATGCCTCCCGGATATGGATAGGTACCAAAATGGGCCCTCACTCCATTTGTCTTATGCCATATTATATCTCGTTTAAATATAAATCCCTGCTTTTCCATTTCATCAATTGTTCTTCCCACCAGATTCAATGTTCTATAGGTTTTTTTAGTCCTTACTGGTAAATTCATTATATTAACAAAAGCTTTTCTTCCAGGTGCAAGCACTCTGAAACATTCTGCCCATACTTTATTTATTTCTTCAAACCACTGATCTAAATCATGAATATCACCGAGATTATCAGGTATATAATCTCTGGCATACATTTTAGCATTAAAATAAGGCGGAGATGTTATCATCAGATGTACTGAATTATCATCTAGTTCCTGCATATCTGTAGCACTTGAGTTAAATATTTTCTGAACCGTATTAAATCTTTCAACTATATTGATTTTAGGAATATTTGCAGATACTTTTTTAGTTTTTAATTTTTTATTTTTTTGAAAATTGTTTAAGTTTTTAAGGTCATAACGCTTCTGGCCACTCGCCGATGTAATATTGGTTATTTTTTTATTTTTAACATAAGTTCTCAAAGTTTCAACTGTTACTCCTAAATAACTTGCCGCCTCTACTGAAGATAAGTATTTCCGCTGAGAGTAATCTTTCATTAAATACTCCTTTATTATATATTTAATCACTTTCTTTTTCGGTATATAGGAGGGATATACTTAAAAAACAACTTATTTTGCAAGAAACATGAATTGTTTTTGCCCTGGAAACAATGACAGATTTTATTAAAGGAGCGAAATTATGAATTCGCTATTATTTGCTAAAAAGCTAAAATAATA
>JBNJGP010000057.1:5116-16553 GCA_051747805.1 Candidatus Muiribacteriota bacterium | reverse complement strand
TATGTAAACTAAACCCAATAAAGATTATAATCCTCTTTATAAAGCGGTTTTTTGTTATTTTTGAAGTAATATAATTTTAAGCAGATAAGAGCCGTGAGAAGTGAGAGGTGAGAGGTGAGACGATAGGAGCCGATAGAAGCAGAGAAGAGCCGTGAGAAGTGAGAGGTAAGAAGTGAAAAAGCAATGAGAGCAAAAAGGTGCAGATAAAAGCTGAAGATTAAAATTTATTACGAAACAAAATCAAGCTTAAATTCAGGCTCGGCGCAGACCCCGTTCTGTTTCTAAACATTATTGATAATTGCTGGATAATAATTGTTTTGTTTGACCAGGAGAGAATTTTTTTTTATAATTATTAACTTATGAATTATAATATATTTTCTATTGGGGTTTTATATGTTAGATAAAAGACATTTTGTTGTCATCGGTATGGGACGCTTTGGAATACAGGTAGCTTCTACATTAGCTCAAAAAGGACTTTCTGTTCTGGCCATAGATAAAGACAGTGATGTCATTGATGATATAAAAGACGAACTCGAACACGTTACAATTGCAAATGCGACTGAAGAAGGCTCATTAAGAGCACTGGGTATTAATGATTTCGATGTAGCTATTGTCGCTATAGGCGAAAGTCTTGAAAATAATATTTTAACAACAGCAATTTTAAAAAATTTAAAAGTTAAACAAATTATAGTCAGGGCAACAACAAAACTCCATAAAACAATTCTTGAAACAATTGGTGCTACCCGTGTAGTTCTGCCGGAAGAAGAAATGGGAGTAAGAATTGCCAATTCGCTGGCGGCCGCTTCGCTGGTGGATAATATTGAGTTTTCTGAGGGCTTCAGCATTGCCCAGATTAAAGTTTCATCAGAGCTTGCAGGAAAAAGTCTTATAGAGGCTAATCTTCGCGCTGAATATAATGTAAACGTTGTTGCAATAAAACAAGAATTTGAAGTCGAAGAAAATGATAAAAAAGAAAAAAAAGAAAAAATAGTTGTTCCTTCCAGTAACTATATTCTTCTTGAAAATGATATTTTGATTGTTGTAGGTAAAAACGAAGACATTAATACTTTTGGGAGTTTATAGTGTTAAATGTTTCCCTGAAAAATCCAGCAGTCGCAATGGTTCTTTCTTTTCTTATTATAATAATTCTAGGCACATTTTTTTTAAAAATGCCATTTGCCTACACAAATGAGTTAAGCTGGCTTGACGCTTTATTTACTTCAACTAGTGCCACCTGTGTTACCGGGCTTATTGTTAAGGATACTCCAAATGATTTTACAGTTGTCGGGCAAATTATCATATTAATACTTATTCAGCTTGGCGGAATGGGAATTATGACATTTTCCATGGCTTTTGCCGTTATTTTAGGAAAAAAATTAAATTTTTCATCTAAAACTCTTATTAATAAGATGATTGATTATGACAGACCTGGATATACTGGAATTATATTAAAAAAAGTTCTTTCCCTTATGATAATTGTTCAGTTAATAGGGGCCATTTTATTAATAATAGCCTTTAATTTTAATGGAATAAATGAAAATATAATCTTTCATTCTATTTTTCAGAGTGTATCTGCCTTCTGTAATGCGGGGTTTTCAACTTTCTCAGATTCCCTTATGGGATTTCAGTCTAGTATTTTTTTAAATTTTGTAATTTCTATTTTAATTATTATGGGAGGACTTGGTTTTTTTATAATTATTGAATTAACAAAGTGTTTCAAAAAAAAGCTAAGTAAAAATGATAAAGCAAAAAGATTATCGGTTCAGGCAAAAATTGTTATTTTCAGTACAGTTTTTTTAATAATTGTTGGGACAGTTTTAATTTTTTTAATGGAATATAATAATGTTTTATATGAAAAAAATCATAAAACAAAAGTTCTGGCAAGTCTTTTTCAGAGTATAACAACTAGAACTGCCGGGTTTAATACTATTGATATTTCAGGGCTTGGAAGAGGTACTTTGCTTGTTTTAGTGATATTTATGTTTATTGGAGGAGGTTCTGGAGGTACTGCCGGAGGAATAAAAATAACTACGATGTTTATTTTTATTAAAAATGTTATTTCTGTGATAAAAAATGAAGATGAAGTTTTTGTTTTTAAAAGAAAAATTCCATTAAATATCGTAAACAAAGCAACTGGAATTTTTTATATTTCAGTTAGTGTTAATTTTTTAGCCATTATTGTTCTTTCTATTACAGAAAGTTTTGAATTAAGCGCAATTATTTTTGAAACAGTGTCGGCATTTGGAACAGTTGGGCTTTCAACAGGGATTACGCCTTATCTCAGCGAGTTTGGAAAATTTGTAATAATTTTACTTATGTTTGTGGGCCGTCTTGGACCCTTAACGCTTGCAATAGCTCTAAGCGGAAAACCTGCAAAAAAATATTTTTCTTATCCTGAAGAAAAAGTTACAATAGGATAATATTAAAATCAGTTATAAGGATAAATTTAGTTTGACAATTAACTGTATAAATTAGAAAATAAAAGATATATATGAAAGGAGTATAATTTATGAACAAAAAAATTAAAGTTACTTTGCCACAAGGAAAAACTGTTCAGGTTGAACCAAAAAAAACTCTGAAAGACATGGTTTATACTTATTATAGAGGGGAAAAAAGGGTTCTTGGGGCCAATGTTGATAATAAATTAAGAACTCTGGATTTTGAGATTTTAAAACCTTGTGCAGTGGAATTTTTAACCTATGAGTCAACATACGGCAAGGAAATTTACAGAAGAAGTATAGCTTTCTTACTAATAAGAGCGGTTAAAGAATTATACAGAAATGGAAGGGTTGAAATACATCATTCGCTTGGAAATGCTTATTATTACGATTTATATATAGATGTTCCTGTTTCTCAGAAAACAGTTAACAGGATTAAAGAAAGAATTAATTTTTTAATAAAAAATGATGAACCTTTTTTAAGAAAAGAAATAACACTTGAAAAGGCGGTTGATTTTTTTGAAAAAGAGGGGTATCAGGATAAGGCAAGGCTGATTGAAAACTCTGGTGTAAAAAAGGTTGCCCTCTATACTTCGGGCACCTATACTGATGTTAATTATGGTCCATTAGTTCCTTCAACCGGTTATTTAGATACTTTTGATTTAAAAAAATATGATGCTGGGATTTTACTTTGTTTTCCCGACCATAAAAATTTTAATAAGACTACACCACAAAAATATCACACAAAACTTTTTGAAATTTATCAGGAAAGCAAAAGCTGGACTAAAATTCTTGAAATTACTAATGTTGGACGCTTAAATGAAATAATCAACAGGAAGGAAATATCTGATTATATAAAAATAAATGAAGTGCTTCATGAAAAAAAAATAGCAGCCATTATAAATGAAATAATTTCAAAAAAAGATGATATTAAAATTGTGCTTATTGCGGGACCTTCATCTTCTGGTAAAACAACATTTTCAAAAAGAATTAAAACTCATCTTCAGGTTAATGGATTAGCCCCAATAACAATTTCTCTTGATGATTATTTTGTCAATAGAGAGGATAATCCAAAAGATGAGGATGGAAATTACGATTTTGAATCAATTTATTCTCTTGACCTAGATTTATTAAACAAACACATGGTTTCTTTATTAAACGGGGAAGAAGTAATGATTCCAAAGTTTGATTTTACTGTTGGAAAAAGGTCGGAAAAAGGGACGCCGTTAAGAATACGTCAAAATCAGATGATTATAATTGAAGGAATACATGGGCTTAATGATGAACTTACAAGCAGAGTGCCTAAAAAAAACAAGTTCAAAATATATATTTCCCCATTAACTCAGCTTTGTCTTGATGATTATAATAGAATTTCTACAACAGACTGCAGGCTGATTAGAAGAATTGTAAGAGATCATCAGTTTAGAAATTATCCGGCAAGTGAAACTTTAAACAGATGGTATTCTGTAAGGAGGGGTGAAGAAAGAAATATTTTTCCGTTTCAGGAAACTGCTGATGTGATGTTTAATTCGGCCCTTTTTTATGAAATTCCTATATTGAAAAAACTAGCAGTTCCTCTGCTTTCTGAAATTGATAGAAGTGATAAGAATTTTGTTAAAGCTGATAGTCTGCTTAAATTTTTGAAACTATTTTTGAATATTGATGAAAAAATCGAAGAAATACCGCCAACTTCTATTATTCGTGAGTTTATTGGCGGCAGTAGCTTTAAATATTAGAGGTGATTACGATGAAGAGTATGACCGGATATGCCTCGATTGAAGAGGAGTTTGAGGGGATAAAGGTTAAATTTGAAATTAAAAGTGTTAATTCAAAAGGTTTTGATTTAAGAGTTAAGGTCCCAGATTATCTTGCAGAGCTTGAGTTTGACCTTTATTCCTATTTAAGAAAAAAAATACATAGAGGAAAAATATTTTTAAAAATGGAAGTTAATATTATTGGTGATAGCTCAATGCTTAAAGTAAACTCAGATACTGTTAACTTTTATATGAAGGAATTACAAAAAATATCAGAAGAACATAAAATTTCTAAATCATTTAATCTTATTGATATTTTAAAACTTCCTGAAGTTATGAAAACTAGTCCAGATGAAGATTTTAAGGAAAAAATCAAAAAAGTTTCCTTTAAACTTATTGATAAACTTATTTTGTTATTTAATGAATCCCGAGAAATTGAAGGACAGGAACTTTATCATTTTTTTAAAGCAAGTCTGACAAATTTAATTAATAATAATAATATAATTAAAAAAAGAAGTGTGTCTCATCGCGTGGAAGTTGAAAATGAGATGTTAGAAAAATGTAAGGTTGCTAATAACCTGGATTTTGACAAAAAAAGGCTGCAGGAAGAAATTTTTTATTATATTGAAAAAAGTGATGTGACAGAAGAAATTATAAGGTTTACAAGTCACATTAGTCTTTTTGAAAGTGAATTAAATAAAAAAAAATCCGGTAATGGTAAAAAATTTGATTTTATTTTACAGGAAATGAACAGGGAGGCTAATACAATTGCTTCTAAAACAAAAAACAGTGAAATAACAAATGCAACAATAGAAATGAAAGATTTAATTTCTAAGATGAGAGAGCAGGCAGCAAATATTGAGTAATATGGAGGGGTTATGGAAGAAAGCAGATTAATAAATATTGGATTTGGCAATTATTTAAATAAAGAACGTATGGTTTCAATAATCAGTCCCGATTCTGCACCGGTTAAAAGATTAAAAGATGAGGCCAGGAAATCAAATAAACTAGTTGATGCAACTTGTGGAAGGAAAACCCGGGCAATTGTCGTAACTGACAGCGACCATATAGTACTGATTCCTGTACAGCCTGAAACTCTGGCAGGAAGATTTGAGGGAAAAAATGATGAAAAGTAAGGGTATGATAATAGTAATATCCGGTCCTTCAGGGGTTGGAAAAACAACTTTAAGTAATCGGCTTGTAGAAAAATTTGATGATATGGATTTTTCAGTTTCTGTAACTACCAGAAATCCCAGAACAAACGAAAAAGATAAAGCTGAGTATGAGTTTGTTTCTGAAAAAAAGTTCAGAGAAATGATATCGGAAAATCAATTTGCCGAATGGGCCTCGGTTCATGGTAATTTATATGGTACAAAAAGAAGCACTTTAAAAAATGCTCTCGATAAGGGCAAAAATGTTCTGCTTGAAATTGATGTACAGGGAGGGCTGCAAATAAAAGGGCAGTTTCCGCTGGATACTGTTATGATGTTTATTGCCCCGCCAGACCATAATGAGTTAAAAAGACGTTTAACAGGAAGAAAAACCGATGATAATGAAGTTATAGAAAAAAGACTTTTTAATTCTCTGAAGGAAATGCTTTATATTGATAATTATGAATATTTTGTTGTTAATGACAACCTGGATGAAGCCTATAATATTTTAAAAAATATTATAAAAACAGAAAAATATAAATCTTATAGAAGGGTGTACAAATTTTGAGCTTAAAAAATTTTAAAAACAAAAAAATATTAGTATGTATTACTGGTGGAATAGGGGCCTCAAAAGTTCCCGCTCTCTTAAGTCTTTTAAGGAAAAACAAGGCTGAAATTAAAATAGTTATGACAGAAAATGCTAAAAAATTTATTACCCCTCTTACCTGTCAAGCCATTTCCGGGGCGAGCGTTTATACATCTATGTGGGAAGATAAAAGAGATGATATAAATCATATTTCCCTAAAAGATTTTCCCGATTTAACAATTGTGGTTCCGGCTACTGCAAATATAATTGGAAAGTTTACTTCTGCAATTGCAGATGATCTTCTTTCTACAACACTTTTAGGGATTAAAACACCGGTGCTGTTTGTGCCGGCAATGAATAAAGATATGTGGCAAAATCCTTTTTTTCAAAAAAAATTAAAAAAACTGATAAAAAATGGATACTATTATATGCAACCTTCATCAGGGTTTCTTGCCTGTGGAGAAGAGGGGAAGGGAAGGATGCCCGAACCACTTCATATTTTAAATTTTGCCTATAAAAATTTTTTTTTAAAAAATACTCTTTCTGCTCAAAAAGTTCTTATAACCCTTGGTTCTACCCGGGAATGGTTTGATGATGTTAGATTTATTTCCAATCCATCCTCTGGAAAAATGGGTAAGTTTATTTCAAAAGAATTTATAAACAGAGGAGCAGAAGTTACTATTATTGCCGGCAAGCACTCTGTTGAGCTTCCCGAAGAGGCCAGGGTTATAGAGGTTGATACTGCCTGTGAAATGGAGAGAGAAGTTTTTTCTAATATAAAGGGAAAAACTGTATTTATAAGTGCGGCGGCAGTATGTGATTTTAGACCAGATAAAAAATTTAAGGGTAAAATAAAAAAAGTAAATAAAGAAAAAGAAATTGTACAACTGGTGAAAAATCCAGATATTTTAAAAAAAGTTGGTATCAAATATAAAAACAGTATTTTATTATGCGGTTTTGCTGCTGAAACTGAAAATCATGAAAAAAATGCTTTAAAAAAGTTAAAAGATAAAAATCTAAATATGCTTCTTTTAAATGATGTTTCGGGGGAAGAAACAGGGTTTGAAAGTGACTTTAATGAAATGACTATATTTACAGAAAAAGATAAAAAAATTTTAAAAAAAGATTCAAAACAAAATATTGCAGGAAAAATAGTGGATTTTATTTCGTCAAAATTTTTATAAAATAACTTGAGTTCAGCAAAAATAGAATTTTTAACCTGCTTATCTTTAAAAAGTTTTATTTTACGTATGGTTTGTGCCGACAAAAAATTCTGTAAAGAATTTGTGTAAACCTCACCACTAATACCTATTAAGAAAATTTATTAAAGTTTTTTTTATTCATGCCGATATATATTAGATGAGGACCTTGGGTAAAACTTTTTAAAGAATTACTTTAAGTGTTGACAAAAACTATTTTTTAAAATAAAATAAAAAACCATTCACTTACTGAATGAATAGTTAACAGCAAGGAGGCGTTTATGGCAGGGGGTATTAATTTGATTAATCAGATCAGTGAACTTGTTTGTCAGCTTCGGGATGATTATGGAGCCTGCTCCTTAAAGCTTGGAACTGAGGCAGAAGGAAATACTTTTTCTGATATTGAATATATGTACAGGCAGTTAAACCATATTATTCCAATTATTGTAAAGGTTGGTGGCTGTGAGGCTAAAAATGATATAAGAAAAATGTCTGAAGTTGGTATATCAGGAATTGTTGGACCTATGATTGAGTCTCCCTACGCCTTGTCTATTTTTATAAAAACAATGCAGAATTATTATAATAGTTTAGACGAGGTATCAAAAATCATAAATGTTGAATCTATAACTGCGTTTGAGAATCTCGGAAAAATACTGCAGTCTCCTTTTTTTGATAATGTAGATCAAGTTACTATAGGAAGAAGTGATTTTTCAGCCTCCCTGGGTCTTAACGTAGATGATGATAAAGTATATAATTATGTTAGAGAGATTGTCAGGGCCTGTCATAAAGCGGGAAAAGTTACATCGGTTGGCGGGGGAATTACCCCTAAAAATGCCATGAAAATAAAAGAATTTACAGGAACAGATAAAATAAATATTCGAACTGTTGTAATTGAACTTTCAAAATGCAGTGATATTTTTGAGGCCATCAAAAAATCGCTTCAGCTTGAAATTTTAATTTTAAATAATAATATTGAGATTTTTCCTCATTATTCTAATTATTTTGAAAACAGAATTAAAGTTATAAAAAAGAGAATTGCCTGTTGATATGCTTATAGTTATTGGAGGAGGCTTTTTTCAGACTTTTGCCTTAAAAAAAGCTAAAGAGTCAGGATTTTCAACTGTCTGTGTTGATGTGAATTCTAATGCTGCCGGAAAAAAACTGGCAGATTTCTTTTTAAATGTTTCTACTACAGACTATAATACAATTATAAAAGAAATTAAAAATCATAATATTTCTCCAGATGGAATAATCACTGTTGGAACAGATATGTCTAAAACGGTTTATTATGTTTCAAAAGAATTTGGTCTTGATCCGGGATTTGATAATCCTGATACTGTTGTTAATAAAATTTCAATGCGGAAAAGATTGAAAGAATATAATATACCTCAACCAGATTTTATTTTTTCTGATAATTTAAAGGAATTACTCTTTAAATTAAAAAAAAGCGCTTTGAATTTTCCGCTTGTACTGAAACCTGCTCAGAGTATGGGGGCAAGGGGGGTTGTAAAGGTTTTATCGCCCGAGGATATAAAAAAAAATTTTAAAATTACCAAAAAATTTTCATCTGACAACAGGGTAATTATTGAAGAATATATGGAAGGCAGTGAACTTTCAGTTGAAACTATTATTTATAAAAACAGTATGTATCCTCTTGTTATCGGAGATAGAAATATTGAAAAAGAACCTTATTTTGTTGAAACAGGCCATTCATGTCCGTCTAATTGTTCTCCTGAAGTTCTAAAAGAATCAGTCGTTCTAATGGAAAGAGCATCTAAAGCGCTGGGTATTTATAATGCTCCAGCAAAAGGAGATATTAAGTTGACCGCAAATGGTCCCAGAATTGGTGAAATAGCCGCAAGGTTATCAGGGGGGTTTATGTCCTCGCATACTCTTCCTTTATCTACTGGTATTGATGGGATTAAAATCGCTATAAAACAGAGACTTGGTTTAAAGGTAGAAACTATGGAATTTTTTCCAAAGTTTAACAGAGTTTGTATTGAAAGGGCTTTATTTAAAAATACTAAGTGTAGAATAAAAAATATTTTAAACAGGCAAAAGGCATTAGAAATTCCAGGTGTGCAATATATACATTATAATATGGAGCCTGGAGATATTTTCAGTCCTTTAAAATCAAATATTGGAAAAATCGGAAATATTATAATTTCGGGTGAAAATTTTATAGAGGTAGAAAAAATTTATGAAAAAGCACTTCAAACCCTTACAATTGAAACAGAAGAAGTATAATATTTTTAAAAATAAATGCTTTAACTGTAACTTATGTAATGGTATTAAATGCGCCGGCATTATTCCAGGTATGGGTGCTGTGGGCAATGGAGTCAGTTTTATTAATAATTTTAATTCGTGGGAAAATATTGTTTTAGAGTCAAAAAAAATCATATTTCCTCTGATTGGAGTCGCTCCAATGACTGGAGTTGATGAAAATATGGGGGGAGGCGTTTCTGAAAGAGAGTTTCATAAACTTATTATTAACGGGGCTCAAAAGGCGAATATTTTCAGCTGTATCGGGGACGGAACTCCTGATTACAAAATGTTTTATGGGTTGGAGGCTTTAAAGGAAAACAGGCAGAATGGGTTTGTATTTATTAAGCCTTATTCACAGGAAAAAATATTTAAAAGACTAACTTTTTTGAATAATTATTCAAAAGGAGTTGGAATTGATATTGATGCTGTAACTTTGAAAACTATGTCTGATAAGGATATTCTTGAAACAAAGAGTGCGAAACAGCTTATTGAAATAAAGAAAAAAATTTCTCTTCCATTTATAATTAAAGGAATATCGGATTATAAAGATTTAGAGCTTGTAAAAAGGGTAAAGCCATTTGCGGCAGTTGTTTCAAATCACGGGGGACGAATTTCTGATAAGCAGACTGGAATTGCCTATGTTTTAAAAAAACTAGCCCCGGAGCTTAAAAAATATTGTGAAGAAATATGGGTAGATGGTGGTATAAGATTTGAAAAGCACTTAATAAAAGCCGCATCCCTCGGGGCCAACAGAGTTTTAATAGGCAGGCCATTTGCGATTTTTACTCTATTACACAAAGAAAATGGTATAAAGAGGTTTTTAGATGAAAATATGTTTTGTGTTTAAGGTAGGGCAGAATATGGGTTTAGGCCACGCTGTAAGAACGAATTATATTTCAGAATATATGCAAAAAAATTATAAGGCAAAAAATTTTTTTTTCTGTTATGGAGATATTAATATGGCAAAAAAAATTGGAATAAAAAGTTTTTTATTTAATCAAGACCTCTTTTTTTTAAAAATAGATGAAATTAAACCAGATTTTGTTGTTTTTGATATGCAAAAAGTTAATAAAGAAATTTTAAAAAAGCTTAGAAAAAAAAACATAAAAACTGTGGTAATTGAAGATGGTTCTATAAAACCTGAAGAGGCAGACTTAATATGGGATTCTAATAAAAATAATTATCAAAAAAAAATTTCCCATTATATTACCGGGATTGAAAATTCCCTTATAAATCCGGATATTTTAAAGTATAAAAAAAACAACTTTTCCCATGAGGTTAAAAAGATACTTATTTGTTTGGGCGGAACTGATATTAATAATAATGTACCTTTTCTGATAAATAGACTTTCAAATAAATTTAAACTCTATATTATGGCAGGTATGAAGTATGAAAAATACTTGAATTCAAAAAATAAAAATGTTAAAATCCTCTTTGATAAAAAAAAATTGTGGGAACATGCAAGCTGCTGTGATATAGCTGTTGTGTCTGGGGGGATAACTATGTTTGAAACTACTTCATTAAATATTCCTGTTATAGTATGGCCTCAGGTTGACCATCAGAACGAAACTGCCTCTGTTATGGAACAGAAGGGGTTAGTTTTTAATATTGGGGTTGTCGGTAAAAAAGCAGGAGTTATTAATCAAATATTCAGTTTTACCGAAAATCTGAATATAAGAAAAAAACTTTTTTTTCAGATGAAAAAACTGAAATTAGGAGTTGCCGTTAAAAAATTCGGTAAAATTTTGGAGGAACTTTATGGATAATAACAAAAAAATTACTGTTGTTGTAATTGCACTGGTTGTGATTTTAATTATGCTGTTTATGATATATGACAGGAACGAGGAAGTTGTAGTAGTCCCTGATGAAGAGCTTGAGATGGTTGATCCTGTTACAGATGAAACAGATGAGGCGTCCGAAGTAGAGGAAGAAGAAATATTCAGACCAGTAGTTGATGAAAATAAAGAAGTAACAACAGCTGCAAATGTAGATGAAGTAGAAGAAGTAAAAAAAGATGAAAAAGAAGAAAAAGATGAAAAAGAAG
>JBNJGP010000057.1:0-5016 GCA_051747805.1 Candidatus Muiribacteriota bacterium | reverse complement strand
AAGAAGTAAAAAAAGATGAAAAAGAAGAAAAAGATGAAAAAGAAGAAAAAGATGAAAAAGAAGAAAAAGAAGTTGATAAAAGAGATTATTCAGAAAATTTTAAAGAAGAAACCGTTGTAGAGGAAAAAGAAGAAGAGTTTTATTATGTTGTCAGGTCTTCTGATACAATGTGGAGTATTGCACTTGAGTATTTTAAAGATCCATATGAACATAAAATGCTTGCTGAATATAATAATATTGACGATCCAGCTAATATTTATCCGGGAAAAGTATTAAAATTTCCTGAAAGTATGGTTAAAAGAGACAGGGTTTATACTGTGAAAAAAGGTGATACTCTGTGGAGTATTTCAGAAAAGGCTCCTGAAATACAGGACCCTACATTATGGAGATTTGTTGCCGGTTATAATGGAATAAGTATTCAAGACAGAATTGTATGGCCAGATATGAAACTTAGAATGCCTCTTGAATACGCTGTATACGAAGCCCAGGAAGGTGAAGATTTATTTGATATTGCAGAAAAAGTTTATGATTTTAAATATGCAAGGCTGCTTGGGTTGAGGCTGGCGAGATATAATAATATAGATTATGTTTATTATGTTAAACCAGGCACTAAAATTTATTATCCTGTAATAAAAAAATAAGTTCTTTGTTTGAAAATAAATTTAAAACAGGGTCAATCTGTTAAAAAACAGGTTGGCCTTTCTTTATTTAAAAAGGAGTTTTTATGAAAACAGAAAAAATAAAAATCGGAGTGATCGGTCTTGGATATGTTGGTCTTCCGCTTGCTGTTGCTTTTGCAGAAAAATTTAAAGTAACAGGTTTTGATATTAATAAAAAAAGGGTTGAAGAATTAATTAGAGGAATTGATAAAACTAATGAGGTGGATGCTCATAAATTAACAGAAAATCCTAATATTAAATATACTGTCGATATTAATGATTTAAAGGGATGCAATATTTTTATTATTACTGTACCAACTCCAATAGATGAGTTTAAAGTTCCGGATTTAAGTTTTATCAAAAAGGCCTCCGAGCAGGTCGGCTCTATTTTAAAAAAAGAAGATATTGTTGTTTTTGAATCAACTGTATATCCTGGTGTAACCGAAGATATATGTGTTGATATTTTAAAGGAAAAATCCGGTTTGGAATATAATAAAGAGTTTTATGTTGGATATTCTCCTGAAAGAATTAATCCTGGAGACAAAAAACATACGTTTTCAAATATAAAAAAGGTAGTTTCGGGTTCTGATAATAATACATTACAGTTTATATCTAAATTATATCGAAGTGTGGTTAATGCCGGAGTTTTCGAAGCATCATCAATTAAAGCTGCAGAAGCTGCTAAAGTTATCGAGAACACACAGAGAGACGTTAATATTGCTTTAATTAATGAGCTGGCAATGCTCTTTAATCATCTTGGCATTGATACTAAAGAGGTGCTTGAGGCTGCAGGGACTAAATGGAATTTCCTGAAATTTAAACCTGGACTGGTAGGAGGGCATTGCATAGGAGTTGATCCTTATTATTTAACGTACAAGGCTCAGAAAGAGGGTTTTTTACCTCAGATGATACTGGCTGGACGCAGGATTAATGATGGTGTTGGTAAATATGTTACTGAGCAGGTAATAAAACTTATGACTCAAAAGAAAATTCATGTGGTTGATTCTAAAATACTTATTCTTGGATTTACCTTTAAGGAAAATTGTCCTGATACTAGAAATACCAGGGTTGTTGATATTTTCAGAGAACTTAAAAAATATCATGCAGATATTGATATATGGGATCCGGTTGCGGATTCAGAGGAAACCTTTAAAGAATATAATATTAAAATTACTAATAAAAAGCCTTCTCAAAAATATGATGCGTTGATACTAGCTGTGGGACATGATGAATTTAGAAAGCTTAATTATCAAGATATAAATAAATTATTAAAAAATGAAAATGTAGTGTACGATATTAAAAGTTTTTTTCAAAAAAGCTATAATGCAGAAAGGCTGTAAAGCTTTTAACTTAAGGAGAATTCAATGTATTTTATAACAGGATGTGCTGGGTTTATAGGGTTTCACTTATCTGTTTTTCTTTTAAAACAGGGTAAAAAAGTCACCGGAATTGATAATTTGAATAATTATTATGATGTAAAGCTTAAACTGGACAGATTAGAAATTTTAAAAAAATATAAAAATTTTGAATTTATAAAAATCGCGCTTGAGGATAAAAGTATAAAAGAAATTATTCAAAAAAGAGACCCAAAATTTATTATACATCTTGCCGCCCAGGCTGGTGTACGTTTTTCTTTAGAAAATCCTGAAACCTATATAAAAAGTAATATTGATGGTTTTTTAAATATTCTTGAAAGTTGTAAAAATATCAGTATTAAACATTTGATTTATGCTTCGTCCTCATCTGTTTATGGAGCAAATACAAAACTTCCTTTTTCAGAAAAAGATAACGTTGATCATCCTGTTTCACTTTATGCTGCAACTAAAAAATCTAACGAGTTGATGGCACATGTTTATAGTCATCTATTTAATATTCCAACAACTGGACTAAGATTTTTCACTGTTTATGGTCCTTGGGGAAGGCCCGATATGGCACTTTTTAAATTTACTGATTCAATACTTAAAGGTGAAAAAATCGATGTTTATAATTATGGTAAAATGAAAAGAGACTTTACTTATATTGATGATATTATTAATGGAATAAATAAAGTTATTTATAATATACCTGAAAAAACAACAACCCCTTATAGAATTTACAATATAGGAAATAATAAACCTGTAGATTTGCTGTACTTTATAAAATGCATTGAACAGGAATGTAATAAAAATGCTGAGATTAATTTAATGCCTATTCAACCAGGTGATGTTGAGGCAACTTATGCTGATATTGATAATATTAGTGAATTAGGTTTTTATCCTGAAACTTCAATTGAAAAAGGAATAAAAAATTTTATTGAATGGTACAGATGTTATTATAAATAAAAAACTTCTATAAAGTTTAAAAACAATGCTTATATCAAAAAAGATGTAGATTTTTTTAAAATAACCTCTTATAATTAAAGATAGAGTATGTGGATTTAATATCCAGGGAGGTATTTATGAGTAATAAAAATAATTCACAATTAATTTCAAAAGAACTTGAGAATCAACTTCAGGAAATAGATAAAATATATGAAAACTATTTAGGTACTCAAAATATAGAAGTTAAAGATGAAAAAAAGGAATAAGTAGAGATTTTTATTTCATTTTTATACATTTTACAGGACAGTTTGCGATGCAGGCGCCGCAGTCTATGCAATTTTCGGCATGAACAACTTTTGATTTTTCTTCCATGATTTCAAAAACCTTTGGACTTACCGGACAGACTGTTACGCAATTTCCACAGCCTGTGCATTCTTTGGTTTTTATAACCGGCGTTGTCATAAAATCTCCTTTTATAAAACCTGATAAAATAATATTAATCTAAATATTTTTCTGCAGAAAAAGCGGCGGTGGCACCATCTCCTACAGCAGTTGAAACTTGTCTCAACCTTTTATCTCTGATATCTCCAGCCGCATATATGCCGGCAACACTTGTTTCCAGGTTTTCATCAGTAATAATATATCCTTTCTCGTTTAAATCAACAACTCCCTTAAAAGAGTCTGAGTTTGGAATATAACCAACATAAAGAAATGCACCGGAAACTTCCAGGTTTAATATTCTATTTTCTTTTAAATTGTTAAGTTTTAATCCCTTAAATTTATCTTCACCATAAAATTCTTCAACAATAGTATCAAGCAGAAACTCGATTTTATCGTTTTTTCTGGCTCTTTCAACAAGGATTTTTGCTGCCCTGAATCCCTGCCTTCTATGTATAAGATATATTTTTTTTACAAATCTTGTTAAAAAAAGAGCTTCTTCGAAAGCAGAGTTTCCACCACCAATAACAGCAACTTCCTTATCGCGGAAGAAAGCACCGTCACAAGTAGCACAATAAGAAATTCCTCTTCCGGTGAACTTGTCTTCGCCTTTAACATTAAGTTTTTGTGGTCTTGCGCCAGTTGCAATTATTACAGATTTAGTTTTTATTTCTGTACCATCTTTTGTTTTTAGAGTTTTTATACCATCTTCTTCTGAGAGACCGCATATTTCAGCAGTATTAATAACTGCTCCAAATTCTTCGGCCTGCTGCTTAAAGTTGTTCATGAGTGTAAAGCCGTCAACACCAATTAAGCCGGGATAGTTTTCTATTGTGGGGGAAGATAGAATCTGTCCTCCGGGAGCGCCTTTTTCTATAACCAGCGTGCCAAGTAAAGCACGAGAAGTATATATTGCCGAGGTTAAGCCAGCCGGACCTGCTCCAATTATTATAACATCGTACATATAAAAACTCCTTTTTTATTGCATTAATGCTTCAAATCTTTCGATTAATGTTTCTTTTTCAACTGCGCCAACATCTGTTTCATCAATTTCTCCATCTTTAAAATAAATAATAGTTGGAATAGCGGAAACTTCAAACCTTTTTGCTAATTCCTGATTATTATCAACATCTATTTTAATAACTTTTACCTGATTTTCAAAATCCGCGGCAACCTCTTCTAAAATAGGTGCAAGAACTTTACAGGGGGGGCACCAGTCAGCATAAAAATCAGCAACTACTAATTTATTTTCTTTAATTACATTATCAAAATCTTCTTCCGAGGTCACATATAAAATAAGATCATCATCTTCTTCTTCTGTTGTTTTTTCAACAGGTTCTGCTGAGACATCAGATTCTGCAGAAACATTTGCTTCTATTTCATCAACCATTTCATCTTCGCAGCCAGCAGTAAATATTAGTACAGCAATTAGTAAAACAAACAAAAAATTCTTCATCATTTTTATCTCCTTTTAACTTACTTTTTATAATTATTTCACAATTTATAATATAAAGTCAAGTTAAGCAGAATTTCATCAGCAATTCTCAATGAACTTTTTTCGTAATAAATTTTAATCTCTTGCTCTTATCGTCTCACCTCTTACTTCTTACCTCTCACTT
>JBNJGP010000056.1:0-17300 GCA_051747805.1 Candidatus Muiribacteriota bacterium | reverse complement strand
TCTACAGGTTAAAATTTCTGTTTTTTGCTAAACTCAAGTTTTTATTTTAAATACTGCGGTATCATAGCATAAACTTCTGTTGCCGTAACCAGCTCATCAATTTCTATAAATTCATCAACAGAATGTGCAAGTTCTTCAAGTCCTGGAGCAAAACCAATTGAAGGAATATTATATCTGCCCATTGTAGCAACTCCATTTGTTGAAAAAACCCATCTTGAAATTTTTGTATCTTTTTTATTAAAATCTTCTGCCGCTTTAAACGCAGCCGTTACAAGCGGATGCTCTTCTTCAAGTACCCAAGTCGGAAAGTATGCCTCCTGCTGTGCTTTAATTCCAGTCCAGGCAAATCCTTCATAATTTAATACTTCAACATCCCCCCCGGCCTTTTTAAAAGAAGGAAGGTTTTTAATTTCTTCTAAAGCGCTTTCTCTGGTTTCTCCAACAGTTAATCTTCTATCTAAAAATAT
Source organism: Candidatus Muiribacteriota bacterium (assembly GCA_051747805.1). Classification (GTDB taxonomy): domain Bacteria; phylum Muiribacteriota; class Muiribacteriia; order Muiribacteriales; family Muiribacteriaceae; genus JBNJGP01. The sequence continues at coordinate 16,833 of JBNJGP010000056.1, read as the reverse complement.
TTTTGCAGAATCAGAAACTGAGCATTGAGATGGTGCTGTAGATTCAATTTTTGAAACTGTTATTGAACCTTTACCTAGAAATTCATCATTTTTAAGGTTCTTATGTAGCTCTTCAATTTCATTAACTATTTTTGACATTTTATAAATAGCATTATCACCACGGTCACAATGCGCCCCATGGGCCGCACGCCCTTTAACGCTAACTGTCATCTCCATTCGACCTCTATGTCCTCTGTAAACATTCATGTCAGTTGGTTCGGCAAGCACTACATAATCTGCCTTTATATTTTCTTTTTCATTAATGTAAACATGACAGTATCCGTCACAATCTTCTTCCATAACAGAACCAACTACCCACAAAGTATAATCTTCAAGTAGATCAAGCTCTTTCATGATTTTTGCTGCATATACCATACATGCAACTCCACTTTTTTCATCAACAGTTCCTCTCCCGTACATTTTTCCTTCATGGATTTCTGCCGCAAATGGAGGAAATTTAAACTCTTTTTCATCAACAACTTCTACTGTATCTATATGTCCATCGTAAAAAATAACTTTATCTCCATGTCCCATTCTTCCCATAGCATTTCCAAGACCATCGATTTTGACTTCATCAAATTCAAGTTCATTCATTTTTGATGTTATCAACTTAACCACATCTTCTTCTTTTTTACTATATGATTTTGTCTGCACCATCTGCTGCAGAAAGGAAATTATATCATTTCTGTAATGGTCTGCCCTCTTACTTATTTTTTCTTTAACTGACATATTAAACTCCTTTTTCTTTTATTTTATTTTAACTTTCTTCGTACTGCAGTTTATATAACTTTTTATAATAACCATTCATTTCCAGAAGCTGCGAATGTGTTCCTTCCTCTACAATCCGTCCTTTATTCAAAACAAAAATTTTATCACAATTTTTTATTGTTGAAAGCCTGTGGGCGATAATAAGGGCAGTTCTTCCCTTTAGTAAATTTTCCATTGCTTTCTGTATAAGATGTTCTGTGTTTGAATCTATATTGGCAGTAGCCTCATCAAGTACTATAATGGCCGGATTAAAAAACAGACTTCTTGCAAATGCAATAAGCTGTTTTTCACCATAGGAAAGTGAATTACCTCTTTCCACCATATAAGTATCAACACCGTTTTCAAGTTTATCAAAAAATGGAGTAAGTTCAAGTTTTGAGTTTATGCTGTCTAAAAAAGACTGATTGCTTTCAGAAAAACATATATTATATCTAAGAGTATTTGTAAAAATAAAAACATCCTGAGGAACATAGGCTAAATTCTTTCTCAGATTATTCAGGGAATATTCATATATACTTCTTCCATCTATTAAAATATCTCCTGATTTTATTTTATAAAAGTTAGTAATTAAATTAATTATTGTAGTTTTTCCAGCACCGGTATGACCTACAAAAGCAACCTTTTCTGAAGCTTTTACTTTGAAATTTATGTTTTCAAGGACCGGCTCCCCTTTTTTATACTCAAAACACACATTTTTAAACTCTATTTCTTTTTCAAAATAAAGCTCCTTATCACCAGTTTCTATTTCAATATTTTTGTCATCCTGTAATATTAAAAAAATTCGTTCAAGCGCTGCCTGGGCGCTTTGAAGCATATTAAATTTTTCAGCAATTCCTCTTATAGGCTTAAAAAAGAGCTCAATATAGGAAAAAAAAGCAACAATATCGCCAAAAAGCATCTGACCACGTATTATCATATAACCGCCATACACAACAACTATTGATATTGCAAAGAACTTAAGAACATTTACAGTTGGCATAAAAAGTGCATGAATGAGCACTTGCTTTTCAAAAGCCGAGTAAAGTTCTTCATTAATTTTTAAAAACTTATTTTTTTGTCTTTTTTCTTTTACAAAACTCTTTATAATGTACATTCCCGCCAAATTCTCAGCAATAAATGCATTCATTTTAGAAACTTTTTTACGTATTATTCTATAGGCATCTCTGAGCTTTTTCTGAAAATAAATCATAAACATTATAAGCACAGGGAAAATAATAAAAAGGGCCATAAACATTCTTGCGTTTATTTTAAACATCATAAACCCTATTCCTAAAATCAACACCGCGTCCTTAAGCCATGTAAGTATAACTCCTGAAAAAAACTGATTTATTGCCTCAATATCATTTGTAACACGTGTTACAAGAACTCCGGCCGGTGTTCTGATATAATAATCCATTTTAAAAGAAAGTAATTTATTAAAAACTTTTTCCCTTAAATCGTACATAACACTCTGGCCAATATAGTTTATACAGAAAAAATGAATAAAATATATAAGAATATAAGAAAGAAGAAGTATAAAAATAAATTTAACACTATCTTTAATAGAGCTTAAATCTTCCCGTCTGAGCTCAACTCTATCCTCATAAGACAGTTCGTTTAAAGCAGAATATCTGACATAACTGCTGTTTTCATAATCTATTAATTTTTTTCCCTTATTTTCTAATAAATCCTGCTGAATAGAATCAAGGGGTCCGTAAACAGTAATATTTTCTTCAGAAACAGTAATTATTTTTCCACCAATATAGGTATTTATAACTCCTCTGATAAAATTCGGGAAATATATCTCAAACCCGCTTACAAATATCAGGGTTATTAGTCCTATTATTAGAACTTTCCAGTATTTTTTTATGTCTTTTACTACAGAAAAGACCTGTGAATAACCATAATCACTCATTACTTATCTAAATCTTCCTCCAGCTGCTGTTTTTTATAAATTTCTCTATATATAACTGAATCTTTTTTAAGTTCATCATGCGTTCCTTTATCAATGATTTCCCCCTTGTCCATAGCAAAAATAACATCAGCTGTATGAAAAGCTGAAATTCTATGCGAAACAACTATGGAGGTGGTTTTTTTCCAGTAATTCTTCAGATTCATAAGAATGTTTTTTTCTGTTTCTGAATCCACCGCAGATAAGCAATCGTCCATAATTATAAGAGGTTTTTCAAGAAGAAGCGCACGTGCAAGCGACAATCTCTGTCTCTGGCCACCAGAAAGAGAAACTCCTCTTTCGCCAATAACTGTATCTAACTTCTCAGGCAAATCATTTATAAAATTCCATGCATCTGCAGTTTTTAAAGCTTCTATAATTTTTTCATCTGTAATATGTGGTTGAGCAAATTTCATATTTTCATAAACTGTTTCTGAAAAAAGAAAAGTTTCTTGAGGAACATAGGCTATATTGCTTCTTAAAAAATCTACTGAATAATCTTTTATATCCTCGTTATCAATTTTAATATCACCCTTGTCTGCATCGTACATTCTTAAAATAAGATTAATAATTGTTGTCTTCCCACTTCCTATTTTACCTGTGATACCTATAAGACCTCCCGGATTTATTTTAAAATTCAGATTTTTAACCTCGAATTTTGAGTCAGGATATCTGAAATTAACGTTTTTAAATTGTATTTTTCCCTCAAAATTTTCTGTAATTAAATTTTTATTTGAAAGAATTGGATTTTCTTCTTTTAAAACATCGTGTATTCTTTTTAAGGCTGAATTAGCCCGCTGATAAAGAGAAAAAATCCAACCTAGGGCAATCATAGGCCATATTAAAATATTCAGATAGCGGGTAAAAGCAACAAAATCACCCAGAAAAATATCGCCCTCTATCACTTTTACCCCCCCAAAATAAATAATTACTGCCATAGTTGACATCATCAGGAACTCAATAAGTGGTCGAAAAAGAGCGTCTATACTTGTTACAATCATATTATCTTTTTTATAATCCCTGTTAAGAAAAGAAAATTCCTCTTTTTTCAGTCCATATAGTCTGTATAATTTAATAAGAGCAATTCCCTCAATAGTTTCTTTTGCTTTCTCAGACATTTTTCCAAATAATTTCTGAATAGAAAGAAATTTACTCATAAGAGGTCCCTCAAAAAAAAGCATAACAGCAACTATAAACGGGGCGGGCAGAAGTGCCATCAGAGTAAGTCGTGGCGAAATATAAATCATAAAACCAAGAGCCAGAGTTGATAGAATAAGTGTATCAAAAAGTGCTATAAGACCAATTCCTAAAAAAAACCTTACAGCCTTAACATCATTTATAACATTGGCCATTAAATCACCACTTTTACTTTTAATAAAAAAAGAAAGCGGAAGAGAATAAAATTTTTCCATTATTTCCCCTCTTATATCCCTGGCCATTTTAAAGGCAGAAAGAACAATAAAATATCTCCAGAGGAACCTCATGGTGGACATTATCAAGGCCAATCCAGTAATTGCTCCACCGTATATAAGAAGTCGAGAAAGGTCTATATTCATTTTTTCAAGCTGATTTATTACATGAGCTATTACAAGAGGAATAAAAAGCTGAGCAATATCTACAATTAATAACGTTGTAATTCCTGCAAAATACCGCCATTTATATTTTCTGGCTCTTTTTATTATAAATCTCCATACTTTCATATGGTGAAATTTATCAATAAAAAGGTTAAAAGTAAAGAAAATTTTTACTATATTTTAAATACTTTTCCAGTATAAGCATCAACTTTTACGGTTGTTCCGTTCTTAAGAATGTCAGTTGCAGCCCTTGCCCTTTTTATAATGGGAATATCAAGAGTTTTTCCTATAAGTGCGGCCTTGCCCTCAATATCGTTATCCTCAATAATTATAGCAGAAGCCTGCTTTAAAAAAGTTAGATAATTTTCATCAAGATACTTGATAACTACAATATCTGATTTTTTAAAATTCAATTTAAACTCTTCAATATTATTTCCTATACATATTCTACCAGTTACTCTGCCATATGTAACAGGTTCAGCTTTAACAAGAATATCGCCCACAATCTCTACCTTGATAAGATTGGTTGCACCAGAAATACCAACAGGAATACCTGCAACTATGACAATAATATCCCCTTTTTCTATCAGTTTGTCCTTAAGTGCCAGAGAAACTGAACATTCATGCATTTCATCAAGAGTTTTATATTTTTTTCCCATAACTGGAAAAACTCCCCAGTTAATACTAAGCTGATGATATACTTTTTCTTCTGAGGTTATCGCAATAATCGGCATACGTGGTCGCAGTTTAGAAAGGAGGCGTGCTGTGTATCCTGTTTCAGTTACAGTTACTATAGCTTTTGCACCAATCTCGTAGGCGGTGGTAAGAGCCGCATTTGTAACAGCAGTTGTTACATCTTTACCACTTACAAAATTTTTTAAAGAGTTAACGTAAATATTTCTGTAATTAATAGCTTTTTCTGCCCTTTCAGCCACAACTGACATAATATCTACACATTTAACAGCATAATTTCCAATGGCTGTTTCGCCTGAAAGCATAACAGCACTAGTTAAATCATATATTGCATTTGCAATATCAGAAACTTCGGCCCGGGTAGGACGTGGATTATTTATCATTGAATGCAGAAGCTGAGTTGCCGTTATTACAGGCTTACCCGCAGTAAAACATTTTTGAATAAGCTGTTTCTGAACTATAGGCACTTCTTCGAGCGGAAGCTCAACTCCAAGGTCACCTCTTGCAACCATTATTCCATCAGCAACATTTAATATAGAATCAAAATTTTTTAATCCGGTGCTGTTTTCAATTTTTGCAATTACCTGTATTTTTTCTCCGCCGTATTTTCTTAAAAGCTTTTTGTATTCAAGTACAACATCTGCATTTTGAACAAAAGAAATAGCAATAAAATCAATATTATTTTCCACGGCAAAAACAATATCTTTTTTATCACGTGCTGTAGGATTAGGAAGGTCAATTGGAAAATTGGGAATATTTACACCTCTTTTATCCTTTATTTCTCCGCTGTTTTCAACAGAGCAGAGGATTTTTTCAGGGGATAAAATTTTTATCACCTGCAGAGTTATTAAACCGTCGTCTAAAAGAATTTCTGTTCCAGCTTTAACACATTTAGTAATTTTCTTATAAGAAACAGATATGATTTTATTATTACCCTTAATATTTTTGGTAGTTAACTCAACTGTCTCGCCTTTTTTTAATGAAATTTTACCATCAGTGAATTCTCCGGTCCTTATTTCAGGACCTTTTGTGTCCATAAGCACAGCCACATTATACCCTTCTTTTTCTGAAACTTCTCTAAGTTTATTTATTCTTAAAAGATGCTCTTTATGGTCTCCATGCGAAAAATTGCATCTAGCAACATTCATTCCGCTTTTTAAAAGTGCTTTTAAACTTTCTTTTGAATCAACAGCAGGTCCTAATGTCACCAGTATTTTTGTCCTTCTCATAAAATTCTCCTTTATCTAAACTGGATTAGTCCCATTAGAACAAATATTATTATCCCTGTATGTATTAATAACACATAATCTTTTTTTTTCAAAATTTCTGAATACTTTTTATTTATTTTTGTATAACTTTTTGAGGCATATATAGAAAAAGCAATTTGTTCTGAACGTCTAAGCGAATGTTTCATAACTGCCTTTAAAAAAATAAAGAAATCAGATATTCTCATTTTTTTATAACGTTTTCGCTGCCTCATTACATTCCATATCGTTTTTATTAACTCCTCAAAATAATAAAGCTGATTAAAGGCTATTCCTAAAATAAAACCAGTTTCAACAAATCCCGCTTTTGAAAGTTCCTGAACAATAATTCTTGGCGAAAATACAAATGTAAAGAGTGAAAAAGCCGAAAGAAAAAGCAAAAATCTTAAAGAAAATCTGAGAAAAAAAATATAACCTTCAATAGAAATAGGTAGAAAATTAAAAACAACTATTTTATCAGGAAAAATAAAAGGAAGCACAAAAGCAGAAATCAAAACAGGAAAAAAAAGAATTGATCTTATTTCTATTGTAAAAGCTTCTTTAAAATGAATTTTAATAAATAAAATTAAATAAGCCCCTAAAAAAACCAGAGAGTAAAAATCTGAAAAAACCGATAAAACTGATATTAACGTTATAAAAAGATAAAAAAAAAGCAGTGTAAATTTAATTTTCAAAATAAGTTATAATATCCAGCTTTTAGATGCAGTTCAGCTTCAACATTAGTGATTTCCGGATAGTTCCTTTCCTATTTTATATCCAACAATTCCTGCAACAATTCCAGGAAGTATATGTATCAGATAAATTATTAAAAAAATGATAATGATTTGAGAAGAAAAATACTGTATAAATGAAATATCAAGTACTCGATCAATTACCACTTTTAAATCAGTACCTGCAAATAAAACCCTCATAAAGTAGGACTGAAAATAGGTCCAGCTCTGAAGAAAGACTCCCAGCAGCACCGGGGTAAAAAAAGATTTTGAAAAAAGAAAAAGAATTATATTAGCAAGAACTGCCTGCATCATAATTGCCAGAGTAACAAATATATTAAACTTCCAGGAGTATATGGTTCTTATTAGTGCAACAATTATACCTGTTTTTAACGGGGATAGCGGAGTTTTAAAATAAAAAGAGCCTACAGAAAAAAGAAAAACAGGCAGGGCTGTTAAAATCACTCCCCTCATAGGCAGGTTAACTGAATGAAGATAATTACCGAGAAACACCTCAGAAACAGCCCATATAGATGAAAATACTGCTATTTTTGAAAATTCTTTTATTTTTCCTTTATTCATAATTTTTTCCTTTATTCCATAAAAATTATTTTATCTGCTATTTGTCTGAAACAGAATTTATCCTGTCCTATAAGTATTATACACTTTCCTTTTTTCTTTTGTTTCAAAAAAATATCAAACAATATCTGAGTTCCCTCTTTATCCTGTCCAGATAAACTTTCGTCAAAAATAAATACATCAGAATTTTGAACATTAGAATATAAATACATTAAAAAACGCATTTTCTGTCCATAACTTAACTCATCGAGTTTTTCAAGTCCAGGAATATTCAGTTCCCGTAAAATTTCATCATTTATTTTAACCCCGGAAAATTCAGCCTCCTCTGTTAATTTTCCAAATAAAAAATGATAATCGGGGTTTCTACCCAGAAAAACTGAATTATTAAAATTTTTAATAATAACCCCTTTCCCCGGCTTTTTTTTATGATGAATAAGCTTTGCAAGAGTAGTCTTTCCAGAACCGTTTTTTCCCACAATAGCATATATATTTTTATAATAAAAAAGGGTTGAAAAATTTCTGATTATTTCTTTTTTATTTATTTTAAAATCTACATTTTTTATTTCTACTGCTTTTTTATCTGAACCTTCTTTTGATTTTTTCTTATTATAAAAACTCAAAAAATTTTTTTTAATACTTTCAACATTATTTAAAGGAATCAACTTTTTATTTTTAATAATAAAACTTTCATCAAATTCCAGATGAAATGTTTCAATACCATGCCCGCCTATTATAAAGGATATATTATGGTTCATACAGCTTTCACTAAGTAGCTTTGCTGTTTTTTTTCTTTCATCAAAATCAAGTCTGGCAAATGGTTCATCTAAAAAAATATATTTACGTCCAGATAAGATTGCGGCAAATACCAGGAGTTTTTGCATTCCCCCCTGTGAAAGTGTTGAAATTTTTTTATTAATAAACTCACTTTTGTTTTTTTCTAAAAAATTCACTGCATGTTTTAATGAATTTTCATAATCATCATCAGGAATAACTCCCGCAAGCTCGTCCTCGCAAAATACACCTGTCAGATAATTTTCTATATCCTGTCCAATATAAAAGAAATCTCTGGATTCACCGCAGTATTTATCATAAACAAGTTCTTTATTATTTTTAAAAACAAAATTATTCTTTAACTGAAATTCATCATAAAAATCCAGAATGCCGGCCACATATTTTAAAAAAAGGGTTTTTCCAGAACCAGAAGCTCCATTTATGAGATATTTTTTAGCCGGAGATAATCTGAAATAATCTATGTATAAAATATCTTTTTGTGCTGTTTTAATTAAATTTTTTTTTATTTCAATCATAAATCTAAACTGTGAAACTCTTCAAAAATATATTCATGAACGGTAAAAACCTCAACACTGTCCGCCAACTTCGCAAAATAATGACCATCTTTTTCTTTTATTAAAATTTTTATATTTTCTTCCACCGTAATAATTTCAACTGTATAATCTGTATTCATAAAACTAATATCTGAATATTTACTGTTTTCAAAATCCATCCATTCCCTAGCTCTCAAGTATATAAAACTATCAATAAGTTCAACTGCTTTTTTATTATTTAAAGAGCTCTCCTTATCATTTGCTTTTATAAAAAATTCAAATTCATCACTTTCAACTTCGCTTATGGCGGTTAACGTTTTATCCTCTCCCACTATCTTAACTTTTTTAACAAACTTTTTTTCTATATCAAAAACCTTTCTTTGCTTATAGTAAAAAGGATCTGGTATAAAATTTGAAAGTAGTTGTTTTGAAACTGTGTAAATATTTTCGCTCCCGGAATATTTTAAATAATAATCTTTTTTATCAAATGTTTTATCCCCAAAATAAAGTTTATAAGAATTTTCTTCTTCAGCTAGAATCACTCTAAAATACGGTTTTTTTGTTCCGAAATCTTTATTCTCAACATTTTTAAGCTTATTTGTATATTTAAAATTCTCAAGGGAAGAAATTATTGAAACTATCCTTCCTCTTTCACACCAAAAGTTATAAGGTCTTAACATCATCCAGTCATCTTCTCTCTTTTCAAATAAAAAAACATTATCATCTTCATATTGAAATTCTAACCTTGAAATATTGTTCCTTTCAAAATCTAAAACAACGTTTGATTCACTTATATCCTTAACTTTTTTTTCCTCAATATAATCAATATAAAAAAGAATTAAAATAAGAACAATAAAAGAAACTGTTATTTTAATTAAATATTTTTTCATTTTACTTCCCTCTTTTTCTAATTAAAAAAAACACCGCATAAATCAATACAGGTATTAATGGAATAATAAGATAGTAAAGATAATAAAGTCTAGTGACTTCACGCTCTGTAGGTTGAAAAAGTTCCTTTACAACTTCACGTGGTCTCAAAGCTATAAAATCCTCAAATCCGGTCATATAGTTTATACAGTTAAGAAAAAACTGTCCATTTCCCTGCATGTTAATAATCTCATTTGTTATAAAATCAGAATCCCCAATAACCATTACACGCGAATAAATACTTGCATTTTCTTCTTCTGAAGAATCATCAAAAATCATATCATTTTTAATTTCCTTTTCAGCAACAGCCACAACTCCGAGAGGACCTTCAAGATCATTTTCTTCTTCATAACTAACTTTCTGACTTGCTTTCAAAGATTCAAGATTGCTTTCTCCCCAGGAGTCTTCTCCAGTTAGGGCAATAATTTCAGCATTGTATGTTTCTTCTTCATCACTTTTAACTTCAAGAGGAAGTGCTCTTTTCATAACAAGAGCTAGATCAAAACCTTCGATTACCGGGTGTACATGGTAATTTGTAACAATAGGCATTATATAGTTGGTTCCAATATACTGTCCAAGGGGATTTAAATCAATAATTACTTTATTATGTGCTTTAATATTGAACCGGCTTATAAAATCTTCAAATATTTCTTTTTCAGGATCTATCATAAAAATAACTTTTCCGCCTTTATTTATATAATCCTCTAAAACATTAAGCTCGCTTTGGGCATATGCCACCTCGGGACCCGCAACTATTATAAGCGCAGCATCATCAGGAATTTCTGTTTTTCGAATAAGCTCAAGTTCATTAATTTCATAATTATCCTGCCTGATTAAATGCGTCATTGTTGAAATCGCATCCTCATCATCACCCGTCAACCTTTTTTCGCCATGGCCTCTAACAAAATATATCTGTTGTTTTCCACCGTAATAAACCTCGGTTAAAGCATTTAAAAAGTCACTTTCAGTAATATCTTTTTTTCTTATCTCGTTTTCACCACATTTAAAAATTATCACTCCGGACTTTTCAACATTATATCGAGTAGCTATACTATGATTCTCAACAGGATTAATACTTTTATATTCTACATTTCTTGTATGAAGCCTGAAACGCTCCATTAAATTTTCAAACTCATTTTTCAAACCCCTCTCCTGATTAGTAAAAAAACCCAGAACTTCTACATCTTTTTCTAATGACTGAAGCACATTTACAGTCTGAGGAGCGAGCGTATGACGTTTTCCCGGAGTAAGGTCTATTTCTTTGTTATTATTGTAAACAATAAAATTAAGAGCCCATATTATTGCAAAAACAATAAGGGCATATATTACCGCATTTGTTGTAAACTTAAGACTTTTCCCTTTTACAGAAGCAAGAAGTATATCTGTCCTGAATATTATAAACAAAATAAAAAGAAATGCTGCAACTATTGTAAAAATCACAGGTAACCACCCAAGTATGTTTCCTGCAAGTCCATAAGTTAAAATCGAAGCTGCCACAAATATTATTGCAAGTATTATATTAAATTGAGTCATTTTTTTAAAATTCATCAACTACTCCCTCCATCTTATAGAATCTATATATAAATTACTTAAAAAAAGAGTATAAAAAATTACTGATATAAAATAAATTAAATTATTTAATGAAATTATTCCTGTCATAAAAGAACGAATATGGGTCAAAAGAGAAAGCTGAGTTAAAAAAGCCCCGGTATATCCGCCAGCCACCTCGCCAGACCAGCTTGCAACCCACATAATAAGCAAAGCACCAAATGTCCATATTGCAGCATAAACCGGACTTTTTGAGAGGGCAGAAAAAAACACTGAAACTGCACTACAAGCTGCTCCAAGCAGGAAAAACCCAAGAAAAATCGAAAATAAGGGTTTTATAAAAAAAGGCATTATAAAATAAACCGCAAGAGGATAAATCATTAAAAATAAAATCATTATCAAAAAAACAATAAGTACCGAAAAATATTTTCCAAGTATTAACTCCCAGTTCTTAATAGGAGAAGTCATAAGAAGTTCAAAAGTACCAGTTTTTCTTTCCTCCGCAATAGACCGCATACATATTATTGGTATAATAAATAGAAGTACTACAGATAAATTTCCTAAAAAATTCCCTGCCGCCATGCTGAAAGTGAGCTCAACCTCCTCTGCATAAGGAGAGGTCGCGTTGGTACTCGCATTTATATATCTTTCAAGAGATGACACAAAGAAAAAGGAAGAAATTAATAAAAAAACTGTTAAAAATATATATGCCAGCGGAGATTGAAAAAAATGTTTCATTTCTTTTTTAATAATAAAAAAAATATTATTCATTATGACTCCACCTCCTCTTTTAATGTAAGATCAAGAAAAACTTCTTCAAGAGTGGCTGTTTTTGGTATTACACTGTAAAGTTTAATTCCCTCATTTACAGCATATAAAATAAGTTCGGATATTTTTTCTTCATCAATAAGCTCTACTTCAATTGTTTCATCATTATCATTTTTTAAATCTTTGATTAATTCTATTCCTCCAATTATATTAAGCGCTTTATCAAAATCACTTTTAACTTTTATTTTGAAAATTTTTCCCCCGCTTAACTTATTAGATAAGTTTACCGGCGTATCTTCTGCAATTATTTTTCCATTATTAATAATAATAACCTTGTCACAGGTAGCTGAAACTTCTGGTAGAATATGGGTCGAAAGCATAATTGTATGCTCTTTTCTAAGTTCTTTGATTAAGTTCCTCACTTCTATAATTTGTATTGGATCAAGTCCAGTTGTAGGCTCATCAAGAAAAAGGATTTTTGGTCTTGAAATCATTGCCTGGGCAATCCCCAGTCTCTGTTTATATCCTTTTGAAAGCTCTCCTGAAATTCTGGTATAAACATCGGAAAGACCACATTTTTCAACAACATATTCTGTATATTCTTTTTTGTTTTTTTTTAAAACCCCTTTAATACCACAAACAAAATCAAGATAGTCCCTCACTGTTAAATCTGGATAAATAGGTGGAAATTCCGGTAAATATCCTATATTTTTTTTTACCTCAACAGAATTTTCAAAAACATCATATCCTGCTATTTCGGCACTACCCTCTGTTGCTGGAATATAACCGGTTAAAATACGTAATGTTGTTGTTTTTCCGGCTCCATTAGGCCCTAGAAAACCAACAATTTCACCCTCGTTAATATTAAAGTTGAGATTGGAAACAGCCTTAACTTCACCGTATTTTTTCATCAGATTTTTAACTTTGATCATCAAGACTCCTCCTTAAATTAATCACCTCATTATAAAAGTCTGCTGTAATTAAAAATAATTTTTTATTATAAATTATATAAAAACCAGTATTAGCCGGATTCCGGTTCCCTATTTTTATTTCATGCACAGATTGACCTCCTTTTTTCACTTCCAGCTCAAGCCGGGGCTCATCCAACCCAAAAGAGCGCATTTCTGTGATATTTCCCATTTCTCTTAAAATAACTATAGAGTTCAGTTTAATAAAAAATTTATCAATTTGATGAGTTTGTATTTTTTCCCCATTATAAAAAAAATTATTATTTTTTTTTTTAAGATTATAAACCTCGCCCTCACTTCGAATAATAATTTCGTCTATAAAACCTTTTTGAACCCGCTCGATAAGAAAAGATTCGCCGGTTTCAAAAACTGTTAAGTAGGTTAATATTCCTGAAATAATCACCATTAAAAGAATTATAATATTTATTTTGTTCATTCTTTTTCTCTCCTGTAAATAACAAGAATTCCAAAAAGAGCAATTAATACAGGTATAATTATTATTGAAAAATAAAAAATTTTGTTTCTTGCAAAATTAGACAGCTCTATAATTCTCCGTGCCCTTTGGTCAACAGCCCTTGCCGTAATAACCTGCCCATCAGAAGCAAGCCAGTCAATAATATTGCCAAAAAGTTGTGCATTTCCAAAACGTTCTATCCAGGCATCCGTAAGAAATGTAGCGTCTGCAGATACAACCGCACGGGAATTAATCTGAACAAGGTTATTATTATCATCAAACTTACCACTTTTAGTACTTGTTCCCAGAATAAGCGCAGGGCCTTCTTCATCAGTTGCCGGATTAAATTCTACCCGCTGCGTAATAGAATCTGTGATTTTTAAAAAACTTTCTTCGGGATGTGATTCTAATATTTTTTGAACAAGATATTCGCCTCTTGGCTTATTTCTTGACTCCTGTATGGGTCTTACAAGAGGAAAAGCAGTCTGCGGCAGCCTTTCTGTTATAAAATGAGATCGATAATCCTTTACAACAGGAGTTGTCGCGTCCTGCCATAAATGAGATACCATATCAACTAAAAAACCATCAAAAACAGAAAAACCCAGGTAATGTGCAAATTTTTTAAAGGAAGCGCCACCCTCAAAAGTAGTGTCAAGTAATAAAAATACACTGCCATCGTTATCAAAATAATTTTTAAGTATATCAAGTTCTCTTTCTTCAGTATTAATTGAAGGAGCTGCTATTACAAGAGTATCACAGTCTTCAGGTATTTTTTCAATATTTGTTAGAGAAATCTTATCTACGTTATACCCGCTTTCTTTTAAAAAATCAGCAGCTTTTGAATAACTGTCCTCTTCATAAGAAGTAATACTTTTTCCGCCATACCCCTGTAAAAAATATATATTATAAGTTTTTTCATGTAAAACTCTATTAATCCCAAGAACAAACCTCTCTTCGCTAACACCACGGACTTCCGCTCTTCTGCCCTTGTATTCAATCACGCTCATTTCCTGCACTGCTCCATACTCAGAAGCTTTCCCGGGATTCATTTCGGGGTCACTTACAAAAGTTTTTATATTCGAATTTTCAATTGAAAGCTGCTCTAATCTCCCTGTAAGCTGGGCATAATGAGGGCTTGAATTAGAGTAAAAAGCATGAATTTGAAGCTCCTCATCAACTTGACTAAGTACCTGCGAAGTACTTTCTGAAAGAGAATTTAACATACTTTCTGTAATATCTATATGAAAAAATTTAAAATTAGATATTATATTAATAAAAATCAGCAGTATAAAAATCAAAAAGATTGTAATCGCATTATTAATTCTATATGAAGTTCTTTTTTTCATGATCTGTACCTCTTATCTTCAATTATTTTAACAGTAAGTAAAAGCATAAATATAATTATTGAAACAAAAAAGACTAACGCTCTTGAATCAATTATTCCTCTTGCAAAAAACATAAAACTGTTTCTTATAGATAGGGCTCTTAATATTAAACCTGTTGTGTAATTTACATATTCAAATAAAAAATCTATTGCCCATAAAAGAAGCAGAAATCCAAAACTTGCTATACCTGCTACTACCTGAGACTCCGTAAGCGAGGAGGCGAAAATACCAAAGGAGATAAAACACATTGATAAAAGCATAATCCCGGCATATCCTCCAACAATAATACCATAATCAGGAATTGAGTACATTTCAAGAAAAGAAATATAAAACAAGGTTGGAAGTATCATGATAAATGAAAAAAGGGAGGCACCGGCAAATTTACCTACAACAAACTGCCATGATTTAAGCGGATAAGATAGCACAAGCTCAAAAGTTCCGGATTTATTTTCTTCTGCAAAACTTCTCATAGTAATAAGCGGTATGACAAGCAATAAAAGGCTTGATAAATAACTTATAAAAACTCCAAAATCATTTGCGTTTCTAGTATGAAAAACAACTCCAGTAAAAAAATATCCAGAAAGCAAAGCAAAAACTGTCATTATTACATATGCAAGCGGTGAAAAAAAATAGGATTTAAGTTCTTTTAAAGCTATAATATAAATTTGTTTCATTTTAATACCCCTTTAAACTCAAATTATTTACTATAATATTTATTTTCTTCTTCCCCTACAAGACTAATAAAAACATGTTCAAGCTGAGGATTTTCACCGTAAATCTCATAAAGATTTATATTACTTGATACAAAATCTTTAACAAGTTCAGGTCTTATATCTTTTTCAGTTTTAGTTATTCGATATTTAAAAATATTATGAGTGCTGAAAACACATTCAAATTCGCGGGAATATTTTGAAATTATTTTTTCTCCATCAGATTTTTCTCCTTCAAATTCCACAAAAACATCTGCATCATATCCTGTTTTAAAACTCTCAAGAAGCCTCTGAGGCTTATCAACCGCAATTATTTTCCCTCTATGCATAATAGCAGCCCTGTCACAGGTAACTGAAACCTCTGGGAGAATATGAGTTGAAAGTATAACAGTATGTTCTTTTGCAAAACTGCGAATAAGCTCTCTTATTTCAACTATCTGCCTTGGATCAAGCCCTACAGTTGGCTCGTCAAGAATGAGGATTTCAGGTTCATTTATTAAGGCCTGAGCTATTCCAACTCTCTGCTTATAACCTTTTGAAAGCTTACCAATCAATCTTTTCTGCATTTCTTCCAAACCTGTTTTTTCAATCACCCATGAGGCCCGCTCCAAAGGATTTTTCACCTTTTTTAACTTAGCAACGTAGATTAAGTATTCAAAAACTCTCATATCAAAATAAAGTGGATTGGACTCAGGTAAATAACCTATTTTTTCTCTAATTTCAAGCGGGTTATTAAGAATATTTTTATCATCAATTTCAATATAACCAGACGTATGTGGAAAAAAACCTGTAATCATTCTCATAGTTGTGGTTTTTCCCGCACCATTTGGTCCAAGCAATCCAAGAATTTCTCCTCTTCTGATTTCAAGGTCTATAGAGTCAACCGCAGTAAATGAGCCGAATTTTTTAGTTACTTCTTTCAACTTTATCATAATTAAATCTCCTGAGAAATTAGGCTGATGTAAAAATTAGTAAAGCAAATAATGTACCAGAAAAATTATAACAGGGTATAAATATATAATTCAATTCTTTTACTGGTTAAAAAGCAATAAAAATAACCTGTAGACAAGAATGAGGAGCCGATGAGAGCCGTGAGAAGTGAGAGGTGAGAAGTGAGAGGTGAGAAGTAAGGATCCGATAAAAACAGATTAGAGCAAGAGATTAAAATTTATTACGAAATAAAATAAAAC
>JBNJGP010000055.1:0-17338 GCA_051747805.1 Candidatus Muiribacteriota bacterium | reverse complement strand
AAATTTTAACCTCTTACTTCTCACCTCTCACTTCTCACGGCTCTTATCGGCTTTTGTCTGCTCTTGTCGGCCTTTCACTTCTCACTTCTCACCTCTCACGGCTTTCATTGGCTTAAAATTATATTACTTCAAAAATCACAAAAAACCGCTTATAAGAGCAGTTATTGTCCCACACTTACTTTAAAGAATTATATAAAAACGAACTTTTAAATGAGTTTACATTAAAGTAAGTTTGGGACAAGTAAATTTTTGATATAAAACATCAAAAAAGTAAATGGTCTGCGACCAAGTAATGCTGAATAAATTCAGCAGTCTAAAACAAAAGCAACTGCTTCATTCGTCACTAGGTGTTAGCCAGTCACCAGAAAAACTTTAAAAATTATCAATAATGTTTAGAAACAGAACGGGGTCTGTGCCGAGCCTGAATTTAAGCTTACAGAGGTCGGCCTGACCACTCGTTTTATTTTGTTTCGTAATAAATTTTAACCTCTTACTTCTCACCTCTCACTTCTCACGGCTCTTATCGGCTTTTGTCTGCTCTTGTCGGCCTTTCACTTCTCACTTCTCACCTCTCACCGCTCTTTATTCTTGCTTTTGCTTGTCACCCCGGCTATGTTTTGTGCCGGGGTCCATTTTTTTAGTTTTTATTAATTATTGACGATAGGTATTTAATGTACAGTAATTTTTTTAAAAGATTGCTGTATAATTATTAAAGGCAGGTGGTTTCTATGAGAATCGCGGGTGAATTTACAAATTTTAACACCCAGAAAGTGCAGGATGAAGTTCAGCTTAAAATGCTGAAAAAATCCATGGACTTAAATGAAAAATCTGCCCATGATCTTCTTTCTGCTCTTGTAGACGTTACCGATGGAATACAGGGAGATGTTTCTCACTCCGGAAGTAATGTTGACTTTTACGCCTGATTTTAGAGAAGGGGGGCTTCCCCCCTTCTCCAACTAAACTAAAACATGAAGTTAGTTTAATATAATGTTGTAACTTACACTGCCGCTTTCATCATCTGTGTTATATTCAATTTCAAAAAACTTTTGATTACCGGAATTTTTAAAATTAACATTTGCCCCGCTACCCTTTAAAAATTCTGTTTTAATTCTGAAATTGTCTTTATTCAAAGTGAATCCGGCAGAATAAGGTTTTCCTTCAGTTTTGCTGAATTTAAAAGAATATATATTATTTTTAAATACTAAAGAATAGGATTTATTTATATAATCTGTAAAATAAAAATTAAAATTATTATTTATATACCTTGTCTGCACTTTAGAACTTGAACGGTTTGATTTTTCTAAAAGAATATTAAAATTTCTAAATGCTTTTGATATTCCACTCTTTATTTCTGAATTTATATAAGTTGTATAAACTCTATAATTTTTTAAATAAAAATTAATTTGTCTTCTTTTAGTATAGTATTTTTTATCTGAAAATATGTCCTGCTGATAATACGATAATTTATTTTTTCTTATTGAAAAAGAGCTGTCAAAATTATATTCTTCCTTGTTAATATAAAGGGCCTTTATATCAGAATAAATATTATTTTTTAAGGCTGAGTAGTTAAATTTAAAATAATTTTTTTCTTTTTTTCTTTCCATAAAAGAAATATTCCAGTCAGCATTATTAAATTTATAATAGTTTTTGTTTTTAAAATTAATGTAATGAAAATTATTATATTCGAGCTCAAAATTTCTTGTAAATCCAATATAAGGCTTATAATTTTTTTTTTCCTCTCTGAATAAATTCAGTCCCAGTTTATAGTTGTTTTGTTTATACTCAACTGTTGAATAAAATGTTGATAATTCATTCAGGTATATCCAGTTTATATTTAAATTATTTTTATAGTACATAACCTGAGTTTCGCTATCTGAAAAATTCAAATCAATATTATTGTTTTTAAAATTTATTCTGCTGTAGGTTTCGGGGTAGGGTTTACTGGTGGAATATGAAGAATAGGAAAGATAAAGTTCGGACTCAGGTGGTGGATAAAAGTTTAAAGTTAAAATTCCGGAGCTGTAATCAATAAAGTAATCTATATTTTTTCCCAGTTTTAAACCGTCCAGCAGAATATTTTCTGTATTTTCAATTATATCTGTTTCGTTTAAAAAGTAAATTATAGTATCTTTAGATGTTTTTAAAGTTTCCTGTTTCCTTTTTCCTGTTTGAAAGCCTGCCGAAATCGTTGTTGCGTCTGAGATAAAATATTTTAAACCTGTTAATTTTCTGTTTAAATTTATTAAGCTTTCTTCAGAGTAATCAAATCCCCAGTGAAGTTTATCCATATATTTAACTTCTATAAAACGGACGCCATTTTCAAATATATAGTTATCATCATATTCAAGGTTCAAATATATTTCTGGAGTGTTATGTATTGTTTTGAAAAATAATGATTGATTTAGGGGAGTTTTAAAAATGCTTTTATCAAATTCGAGCTCAAATTCTTTTATACCGTAAATGTAAGTGTAGGGATATATGTTAATATATAAAAAAAAAATAAGAAAAAACAAAGTAAATTTTTTCATAATTTTATATTATCATTAAATAAATAGAAATCACAATATGGGGTCTGATTTGTGTAAGCCTGACCACTCGCTTTATTTTATTTCGTAATAAATTTTAATCTCCAGCTCTCATCTGTTTCTATCGGCTCCTTTCACTTTTCACTTCTCACTTCTCACCTCTCACTTCTCACGGCTCTTATCGGCTTTTGTCTGCTCTTGTCGGCCTTTCACTTCTTACTTCTCACCTCTCACTTCTTACGGCTCTATTTAAGTTATTTTTTACTTTTTTAAAAAAAGTTAAAGTTTTTTTTATAAGGTGCCGATAGATATCTGTTTCGGTGTTTTTATATTTAAAATACAGGGAAGTTTCCCGGGGAATAAATGACAGGGAGGTCATTATGAATAGTATATTAAAGGCTGCTCTAGGCTCAAACAGGGCTGAAGATTTTTTTGCTAAGTTGAAAAATTCACCTAAGAAAACTAAAAACAGTATGGATAAACTTTTTAATAGTTTGTCTGGAGCGGGGGATAAATTTAATATGTCTCCTCAGGCCAAAAAATCTATTTTCCATTATCAATCAATTAATTTGATGCAGGAACAAACTTTTGCACAGTTTAAAGATGAAGAGGGTAATGAATTTAGTTTCATGCAGGAAAGATTTAAAGTTACTTTTCAGGAAATATGGCATAAAACATCAGAGCTTCCTCCTGCTGAAACTGAAAAAGATATTGAGAAATTCGATAAAATGCTGGGGAATTACAGTTCAGATAAAGTATCTGATAGATTGCTTGATTTTTCAAAAGCTGTTTATGGTCTTTTCAGTAATCCTGAAAGTAAGTATTATAATTCTGAGATGGCTGACAAATCTAATTATATTTCTTGGGCAAAAAATAATATTACAAATGGGTTTAATCAGGCTAAATCTATTTTTTCAAATTTTATAAAAGATGATAATCCCTACAATGATATTTTTAAATTAACTTATGATAAAACAATGAATAAAATAGATGATTTTTTTGGTGTAAACAGTTCAGGTTCAGATGAAAATAATCAATCAGAAACAGTAGAGGAATATCACGAGCATTATTTTGAGTTAGAAGTTGAATCAACTTATATTGGGGTAAATCTTGTTGATGAATAAAGAAATATTAGTAAAAATACTGAAAGAATTTGAAAAAGAAATAACAACTGAAAATATTTTTAAAAAGAGGGTAAATCTTCAAAAAGACGGCTTTTATAAACAAGGTCGTCTTTTTTTTGATTTGAAAAAAATAAAAAACATAGGAATTGTCTGTATAGGAAAAAATGCTTTTGAAATGGGAAAATACCTGGGTAGTCAATATCCAGAAGCCTCAAAGCTTATTGTAATACCGGAAAATCTTAAAAAAAATATTGAATTAAACTCAAATACAAAAATAATTTATTCCACACATCCTTTTATGAGTAAAAAAACCTTTGAGGCTGGGGTAAAAATTAAATCTTTTATTAATAAATTTAAAAAAGAGGATTTAATTATATTTGGTATTTCAGGAGGCAGTTCTGCTCTTGCCGATATACCAGCAGACGGATATAGTGATAAATACTTAATTCAGCTAAATAAAAAACTTTTAAATTCAGGCAAATCAATTAAGGAAATTAATAGAATAAGACAATCGGTAAGCAGTTTTAAAGGGGGTAAACTTCTTTTTAATACAGAAGCAAAAACTGTAAGTTTTATTCTTTCAGATATTGGTGGAGATAATTATGAGCTTGTTGGTTCTGGTCCTACAGTATATGCCTCAAACTTTAAAAGAAGTTATAAATCTCCTTCTAAAGAAACAATTTTTATAAAACTTGCTTCACCCGACGATATTTTAGGTATTTTTGCAGAAGTTCTGAATAAATACAATTATAAAATAAGATTTTTTAAAAAAAATTTCTATAATTACCCCTCTAGAATGGCAGATTTTTTTAAAAACCATATAGATAAATTAAATAAAAATGAAATTATTGCTATTTCAGGTGAATGTTCCTTAAAGGTAGAAGGAGACGGCTATGGTGGTCGTATTCAACATTCAGTTTTAAAAATAAGGAAGCTTGCCCGTAAAGATTTTTTTGTTGGAGGAATTGCAACAGACGGCATTGACGGAGTTACCCCTGAAAATGTAAGGGCTGTTTTTATTGACGAAAATATTAAAGATAGAATTAATAAAAATGATGTCCAATATTATTTAAAAGAGTTTAATTCATACAAGATTCTTGAAAAAACCGGAGCCCTTATCACTGGAGAGGTATCTGGCACCAATTTTTCAGATATTTATTTTTGTGGCAGAAGTTAAAGTATTACTTTAAGTTCACCGATATTATATAAGAATTCTAAAAAAAGGAGGTGAAAAAAATTTTTGTACAAAACCCGTTTTCTGAAATGAAAAGTCAGGCTGAGTATTTTGATAGTAATTCAAAAAGCTCAAAGACAGAAGGTTCTGATAAAGGAGCGTTTTCAGACTTATTTAATAAGATAAAAAATGAAAATGAGTCAGAAAATGAAAAATTGGATCCTGCTTTAACCGAAAAGATTTTTAATAAAAGTAAACTGTCTGAGCAGGAGCTTGAAGAATTACTTGAAAAACTCAATGACTTGCTTCAGAAACTACCAGAAGAGCTTGTTTCGCTTATTAAAGAAACTTTAGAGAAAATAGGCGATGAATCAGAAAAGGATAACGCTCTTTCTGCCGTTTTAGATGAAGTTGTTTCTGAGCTTGCTGATTCAAACCAAACAAAAGAGGAAAAACTAAAACTGGATTCTGGGGAACTAAAAGAAGCTTTAGATGAGATTAATGCCTTATTAGAAAAAATTACCCAAAAAAGCATTAGCTTTGAAATAGACTCTCATAATCCTGAAAATATCGAACTTGAAAAGGCGATGAAGGCTGAAAATTCTACTGAAAATGAATTTGAAAGTATTTTATCAGAAGAATATTCAGAAAAAACAGAAAAAAAAGCCGGGCTTAATCTTAAAGATTATGTTAATCAGGAAAAAAAAGTAGTTTCTGAGGAAGATGAAAAAGTAATAAAAATAATAGAAAAAGAAGTTGAAGATGACGAGGGTAAAAAAGTGTTTTTAAAAGCGGTAATTGAGGTTGAAAAAACAAATAATAAAAATAAAAACGTGAATAATGTGGAATTTAATCTGTCTGAAAAAGAACCTGATTTAAACCATGAAAGTGTTATAAGAGATTTTAAAAATCATAATAATAATTTCGAGAGGGTAACAGAGGATGCTACAGAAAACACTCACAAAAATAATAGTAGTAAAACAAATGCCTCAGATATATTAAAAAATATTTATGCAAAAGTAAATTACAGTAATTCTTCTGCAGGAAGTCAGATGAATTTTAAGATGAAGCCGGAGGAACTTGGACAGGTGAATGTGAGCGTTTTTAATGATAACGGTAAAATAACAATAAGAATGATTGCTCAGACAGAGGGGGCAAGACAGGCTTTACAATCAGGTATCACTGAGTTGAGACAGAATGTTTTAAGAGAGGGAGTTAAGGTTCAGGATATAGCTGTTGAGGTTGATCCTGATGCCCAAAAAGATGAGCAGAATCAAAAACGTAAAGAAGATAAAAACAGAAAAGATAATAAGAAAAAAATTGAGAGAAGGGTAAACTTTAAAGAGGTTATGCAGGCTTTTGAAACGAGAGAACCATCAGGAGTTTTTGCCTGACTTTAGGAGGTAATAATAATGTATGCTAACGGAGCAGGAAACAGCTTTGTTGAAGATCAAATATCAAGATATGAAACAGAGCAGTCCGACAGGAGAGAGGTAAAACAGGAATTAGACAAAGATGCTTTCATGGAGCTTTTAATGATGGAAATGAAACATCAGGATCCATTAGAACCTATGTCAAACGAACAGATGATGGGACAACTTGCTCAGTTTTCATCTGTTGAACAGCTTGAAAACCTAAACAATAAATTCGAGGGTTTTATGGAAGCCCAGATGAATACAGGCTGGAATCAGGCTTTTGGTTTTATTGGAAAAAATGTTAGAGCAATGACTGAGGATGGTCAGATTGAGGGTAAAATAAGTAAGGCTACTGTTCATGAGGATGAGATTGTATTTGAGGTTGGCGGACATGCAGTTACAGTTGATCAGATTGTTTTTGTTTTTGACAACGAAGAGCAGACTGCAGAATAATAATAAAACAGGAGAGGGATATGTTTAGAGTTAATCCAGGTTTTCAGGTGCCTGATATACAGAATAATAAAAGTAAGTTAAAAAAAGTTCCTGAAAATAATGGTAAAAATTTTGGGCAGATTTTAAAAAATCAGCTGCAAAAAGATGAGTTAAAATTTTCATCTCATGCTCAGCAGAGAATGAAAGAGAGGGGAATAAAGCTCAGTCAGCCACAACAGAAAAGGCTTGAAACAGCGGTTGAAAATGCAAGAAACAAAGGTGGAAGCGAAAGTTTAATAATGATTGATAACAATGCTTTTGTTGTAAGTGTAAAAAATAATACTGTAATAACGGCTGTTGATGAGAAAAGCCTGAACGAAAATGTTTTTACTAATATTGACAGTGCTGTAATGAGCTTGTAGATTCAGAAATTTTAAGGGGAATAGCTGACAGGACCTTCAAAGGATGTCAGGGAGTGCTGAATGATTGAGGCACTCCTTCCCCCAATAATCCCAGGAGGTAATATATAGTATGATGCGTTCAATGTTTTCTGGAATAAGTGGTTTAAATAACCATCAGACTAAGTTAGATGTTATATCAGATAATATCGCAAATGTTAATACCCATGGTTTTAAAAAATCCAGAGTGATTTTTTCAAATATATTTAATCAGACAATAGGATATCCATCTGCTCCAACTGAAGATATGGGTGGTGTAAACCCAAAACAGGTTGGTTTAGGTGTTCAGACAGCTTCAATAGACAGAATATTCACTCAGGGGGCAACAGAAACAACAGGTAATGTATCTGACTGTGCAATTGAAGGAGAGGGTTTTTTTATTACTAATGATGGAGAAAATACAAAATATACCCGGGCGGGTAATTTTAATATTGATGCTGCAGGTGATTTTGTTCACGGCGGAACCGGTAATAGAGTTCACGGCTGGGCCTCAGAATGGAATGAAGAAAGAGGTGAATATGAACTGAATACCGGTGGTGTTATTGATTCAATTAACTTTTTAGATATGGAAAAACTTCCAGCAAGGGCGACTACTGAGCTGGAATTTTCCTCAAATCTCCGTGCTACTGCACAGGACAGAGGGTTTCCTGAAGAAAATACACTTGTTTATGGAACACAGCCGAATGAACAACAGGTTAATTTTAATGTACAAAAAAGAAATGAGCTTCTTTATGAGCTTAGGGCTTTTGATGATGATGGCGACCCTGTAGATATGGACCCCGCTTCGGGTGATTTTAATTCAAGAGCTTTATTACATCTTTATCCTGATGGAAGAATTAAAGGAGTTGAAGTGGATGGAAATTTTGATGTAGATTCGATCGAGGCTAATTCAAGTATTTTTAATTTCAATATGACTCCGGCAAAACCACCTTCTGTAAATAGATGGACTTTTAATGACATAAACAACGAAGAGCAGAACTTCTTCACGCAGATGGAACATTCGGAGTCAGATGGTGATATTGATGTTTATAAATGGCGTATGTATGATGGCGATGGAAACCTTTTAGATATTACAGGTGATGGAGATATTAATGAAAACGATGATTTTGCAGCTATGTCTATCAATTCATCTACTGGAAAAATTGTTGGTTTTGGGTTGCCAGGTGAGGAACCTGGAGATCCTGGTTATTCGGGTTTTGGCCCTGGAGATATTTCAACTTTTAATGTTGAAGGGCTTGAAATTGAACTTGGTATTTCAGAAGATGGCAGACAGTTTGTTTTTCAGGATGATGCAACTGGACAGACAAATAATATAGAAATTGGTTCACAGAGCCTGAATATTCGTTACGGTGATACAAATAAAGAAGTTAATTTTGATTATATTCCAGGAACTATGCACTCAACAAGTTTAATAACCTATGATTCTCAGGGAACTCCTCATGAGTTAATTACCACTTTTGAAAAAATTGATGAAAATAAATGGAGATACTTTAACTCACTTAGAATGGATGACCCGGTTGTTAAGGATTATCTTGAAAAATTTCCGGAAGCAGTGCAGGGTGAGGAGGCCACAGAGGCGGAAAAAAAGCAGATTATGAAAAATATTTTTCAGTCTCCTGAAGAGGGGTATGTCGGGGAAGGAGTCCTTGTTTTTAATGAACTTGGCCGGATTGACAGAGATGCAACAAGGGCCGAAAATGGTGTTACCTATCCTGATATTGCAAAGTCTGTTGAGTTTCAACCTGCCAGTGCAGATGGAGTAAAAATTAACCTAGATCTTGAGGCAATTACACAGTATGATTCAGATGAATTTACTACTGCGGCAAGAAATCAGGACGGTTTTGAAATGGGTATGCTTCAGGATTACACAATACAACCTGATGGAAAAATTGTTGGTTCTTATTCAAACGATAGAATGCAGGATATTGGACAACTTGCAATGGCAACTTTTTCTAACCCAATGGGACTTGACAGGGAGCCCGGCTCTATGTGGACACCTACCGGAAACTCTGGAGAACCAGTTATCAGAAAGGCTGGAACTGGAAGTGCTGGATCAATAGAATCCGGTAAACTTGAAATGTCCAATGTTGATCTCAGCCAGGAATTTACAGATATGATTATTTCCCAGAGAGGATTTCAGGCAAACTCACGTTCAATAACAACTGCTGACCAGCTTTTACAGGAGCTTGTTAATCTTAAACGTTAATAATTAATTTTTAACTATCGGGTCTCTTTTAAAAAAGGGGCCCGATTTTATTTCTCTAATTTCTATTTAGGAGTTTTCAATGATTAAAGTTACAGAGTTCAGTGGAATAGAATATTATTTAAATCCTGATTGTATTTTACGGGTTGATAAGCATCCAGATACAACAATTACTTTGACTACCGGTAAAAAGGTGGTTGTTAAAGAACCGCCTGAGAATATTGTCGATAAATATATAGAGGTGAAAAGAAAAATATTTTCCGTATCGGGAGGAAATTAAAATAGATGGATAAATCAACAATAATTGGACTTGTTTTAGGTACAGTACTGTTATCAGCTGGAATTGGTGTTGATATTGTGGCTTTTATTGATATTCCTTCAATTTTTATTGTGGCTGGTGGTGCTTTAGGTGGTGTTTTTATATGTTTTTCAATGGCTCAGATGAAGACAATACCGGCTATTTTTAAAAAAGTCTTTTATGAAGAGGATTTTAATTCACTTGATACAATTTCTTCACTTGTCAGCTTTGCAGAAAAAGCAAGAAGAGAAGGTCTTCTGGCTCTGGAGGATGATGTTGAGAAGGTTGAGGACCCGTTTTTTAAAAAAGGGATTCAGCTTGTTGTTGATGGAACAGACCCTGATCTTGTTCGAAGAATACTTGAAACAGAAATAGAGTATCTTGAAAGCAGACATGAGGGGGGGAAGCTTCTTCTTGATAAAATGGGGCAGCTTTCTCCGGCATTCGGGATGATTGGTACTTTAATCGGACTTATTAAAATGCTGGGTGATTTAGATGATCCTTCGGCTTTAGGTCCGGGTATGGCTCTGGCTCTTTTAACAACTATGTATGGAGCGGTCATGGCAAACTTTCTTTTTATTCCTATGGCCACAAAACTTGGTAATAAAAGTGAAGAAGAAAATATTGTGAAATATATTATGCTTGAAGGATTATTATCTATTCAGGCCGGAGATAACCCAAGAATTGTTGAAGAAAAACTTAAAGCATTTTTACCACCTGCAATGCGTCAGGAAGAAACTGAGGATTCTGAGGGAGAAGAAGAAGAAGGTGGTGAAGAATAATGCCTGGTAAAAAAAAGAAAAAAGAAGAGGGAGGAGCTCCGGAGTGGATGGTCACATTCGGGGACTGTATGACCCTTCTTTTATGTTTCTTTGTGCTTCTGTTTTCTATGTCGACGATTGATGAAGCTAAATTTATCCGAATAATAGAATCGTTTCAGGGGGCTTTCGGTGTTCTTGATGCTGGTGATGTTGTTTCCGAAGGAGAGCTGAAACAGGCAAGAGATGTTAGAGAAATGATGGATTTCAGTGATGAAACTGAAGAAGAAGATATGGAAGAGCTGCAGGAACAAGAAGACAGGGAAATAATTATGGATTTAGTTGCTGTACAACAGGCACTTGAAGAGGCGGGGATTGAAATAAGTGTTTTTGATATACCAGAAAAAGGAATTACTGTAAGAATTGAGGATAGAGCCTTATTTGAAACTGGAAGTGCCCAGTGGAACCCGAATTATAATTTGATTCTTGACAAGGTTGGAGAAGTTTTAAATAATATTGATAGAAATGTTGAAATTGAGGGACATACAGATGATGTTCCAATTGGACCAAGGCTAAAGGAAAAATTTCCTACAAACTGGGAACTATCTGCTATAAGAGCAACAAATGTAGTAAGATATTTTGTTGAAGAGGAAGGACTTGATGGAAGCAGATTTGCCTCTGCGGGTTACGGCGAATATAGACCAGTGGCCCCGAATCGAAATCCGGACGGTTCAAGGAATCACGAAGGAATGCGTCAGAACAGAAGAGTTGATATTGTTATTTTGAACGATTAAAAGTTTTTAATATAATTTTTTAAAAATGACGATATTTTAATTAAAGTTAGAGATGCCTGGACAATTCTAAAAAGGCAATGTAAATATTCGGCCTATGGTAAATATTCTGGTCGGGTAAATTTTATTGGAGGCAAAATGGCTGAAGAAGTAAAAACTGGGAATCCCCTGATAAAGTATTTAATTGTGGCAATTCTTGGAATTGTTGGTATTATGCTGGTGACCGGAATTTCTTATTTTGTTTCTCATTTGGTTTATGGGGCCCAACAGCAGATATCATCAGATCAGGTAACCTTGCCTATAAAGGCTAAATATGAAATGGCCGAATTTTTAGTTCCTACAAGTGATAATCAGGGAATTATCAAGGTTAAAGTGCAGCTCGGGGTTAGTGATTCCGAAGTTGTTGCAGCTATAAACGATAATATCGGACTTGCAAGGGATTCAATTAACCGGCTTCTTGTAAGCAAAACAGCTGTGGAGGCAATTGAAGATTATCGCTCCGGCAAGCTACAGGAAGAAATTCGCATAAAGCTTAACGAGGTTTTAAAACATGAGCTTGGCGACGGAGTATTTGACGGAACTTTTAAAGAAGTGGTGGCTGTGTATTTTTTAGAATTTTTGGTTCAGTAATTTGATAAAGGAGCTTGGATGGCACAGGAAGTATTAAACCAGGATGAAATTGATGCGTTGTTAACGTCTATTTCAGGTCCATCCGGCCAGAAAAAAGATGCAGGATCACCTGCCGGTGGACAGCAGCAATCTGGCGGCAATCAATCACAAAATACTGCTGCTAATACAAATAAACCTATTGATAATAAAAAAATTAAAATTTATGATTTTAAAAGACCGGATAAATTTGCAAAAGAACAGCTGAGAACTTTAAATCGTATTCATGAAGCTTTTTCAAGGCTTGTTTCAACATATTTATCAACCACCCTACGCACTATAGTTAATTTTGACGTTGTTTCTGTTGACCAGCTTACATATGAAGAATTTACCCGTACTCTTGCTAATCCTACTTTTTTAAGTATTATGTCTATGGGAACCCTTGATGGAAATTCTGTGATTGAAATAAATCTTAATCTGGTGTTTTCAATTCTAGATAAACTTTTTGGTGGGCAGGGAAGAAGTCTGGATAATCCACGTATATTAACAGATATTGAAGAATCGGTAATTTCCCGGGTTATAGTTAAAATACTAGAATACTTTAAAGAATCCTGGTTGCAGGTTATTGAGCTTTCGCCTAAAATTGAATTTATTGAGAGCAATCCTCAGTTTACTCAGATTGTTCCGCCTAATGAAATGGTTCTTCTTGTTACTTTTGAAGTTAAAATAGCAGAAACAGAAGGGATAATGAATCTCTGCATACCATATATTGTACTTGAACCTATTATAGGAAAGTTGACTACACAGTCATGGTTTAAACCCAAAAAGAAAGAAATTTCATCAGAGAATCTTCTGAATCTGGAAACAAAGCTTAAGAGGGTGGACGTACCGGTAGTCGTTGAGCTGGGTAAATCTGAAATTGATGTTAAAGACTTTTTATTGTTAAAGGCTGGTGATGCAGTTAAGTTAAATACAAAAATAACCGATAATTTAAATATTGTCGTGAACGGTGCCCTGAAATTCCAGGGGAAAGCTGGTAAAAAAGGCAAAAATGTTGCAGTTGTTGTAAAAGATGTGATAAAA
Organism: Candidatus Muiribacteriota bacterium; assembly: GCA_051747805.1. Lineage (GTDB taxonomy): Bacteria > Muiribacteriota > Muiribacteriia > Muiribacteriales > Muiribacteriaceae > JBNJGP01. The sequence goes on along the minus strand of JBNJGP010000055.1, from coordinate 4,471 downwards.
GATGAAGAGGAGGCTATGAATTTATGAGCGACAGTTTGCTTAGTCAAGATGAAATAGATGCTCTATTAGAAGGTGCTTCCTCTAATTCGGCCAATGGAGAAAAAAAAGGTGGAGATGGCAGTGGTGGAGATGGTCCCTTCAGCTCTGATGAACTTGCTGCTTTAAAAGAATTTTTTGAGCTGATGGCTAATGGCGCGGCTTCTGTTTTGCTTACTCTTGCCAATAACGAGGCGGCAAAATGCGAGTTTGAATCAATAGATGTTAAAAAACTTGCCGATTCAAAAGATTTAATAGCCAGTCCTGCACATGCCCAAATGGAATTTAATGAGGGAATAGAGTTTAAATCTCATATTTTTACTCAACAGGACTTTTTAGAGAATATTGCCTCAATGATGCTTGGAGGAACAGAAGTAGATGAGTTGACTCCTGAATATATTTCTGCATGTGAAGCCTTTTTTGATCAAATATTTGGTTCTGTGGTAATGTTGTGGAAAAACAAATATGACATTGCTGCAAGATACGTTCCTCCTAAACTTAATCTTGATAATTCTCCGGAAGGAGTTGGATTAAAAGATGAACTTCTTCTTATTAAACTGAATCTTGCTCTGGATGAAGAAAAACAACATAATCTTTTTATTTTTTGTGATATCGAAGAGGCAAAAAAAATACTCCAAAAAATCCTCAAAAAATCAGACTCAGAAAGTGCACCTGTCGAAAATAAAAAAGCCCAGTCTTCTGATAGCGGAGATTTATCTCAGGAAGAAATTGATAAGCTTTTAAAAGAGGGAGATACAGAAGAGCCTGTCTCAGAAGAGACTGCTGAAGATTCCGCAGCTGAAGATGATGAATATGAAGAAGAGGAAGACGAAGAAGATGATGAAGAATATGAAGAAGTTCCCAAAAAGAAAAAGAAAAAGCGGAGAGTAGCTGTCTCAAAAGATGGTAAAAAGTTAAAAAAATCCAGAAAATATACTGATGTTGATGCAACTCCTGTTGATTTTGCAGATGTTGAGGAAGAAGAGCTTGTTGAGCTACCTTCTAATATTGATTTGCTACTTGATGTTCCATTACAGATTACTGTAGAGCTTGGCAGAACAAAAATGCTTGTCAAAGATATTCTTGAACTTGGTACTGGTTCTGTGATTGAACTTGAGCGTCTTGCGGGTGAATCAATAGATGTTCTTGTCAACGGTAAATTAATTGCTAAAGGTGAAGTTGTTGTTATTGATGAGAATTTTGGAATTAGAATAACTACTATTGTTTCGCCGCAGGAAAGAATTGCAAAACTAAAATAAATTTTTTATGAAAAAAATTCAAACTAATTCTTTTCGTACACAAAAGAATTTCGAATTAAAAAATAATATTGTATGGATTAACGATTTTGAAAAAGGCCCTTTATATTTTTTAAAAAATAAATCTGATTTCTATTTGTTTCATGATTTAAAAGAATATGTTTTAAAATTCAATCCAGATATATCAGTTGAGGGTGTTATTCAATTAATTTTATTTAAATCAAATTTTTATCCATACTCAATTTTTAAAGGAATTTTACCTGTCCGCTTTAATAAGATTGAAAAATATACTAAAACAAATTCTTGTAGAGATTTTGAACTAATATTAGATAAAATATTTAATTCTTTAAAAAAAAAATGTGGTAAAAAACCATATATTTTATTAAGCGGTGGGCTTGATTCTGTTTTAGTTTATGAAAATTTAAAAGAGCTTGATCCTTTTGCGGGTGTTTCTATTTACATGCCCGATCAGGAAAAAGATATAAATATAGCTTTAAAAGAGTATAATATAAAAAAAGTTTTTAAGGAAAAAGGATTAGATTACAAATATTCGAATTTACTCTTAAATTATGAATTCAAAATTCCTTTTATTAATGCCGGATTTGCAGACGATTATTTTCATATTCAAAACGCCTGTAAAATCGGGGCAAGTTCAGTTGTTTCAGGCGTAGGAGCCGATGAGATAGCAGGGGATTATGATTTTGTAAAAAAAGCCACCTCTCAGGTTGAATTCAACTGGTTTTTAAAAAAATTTGTTCCGGTTTCCCAAAATTTTTTATTTTCTGTTTTTGATGAAAATAAAGTTAAGGAAGTTTTCTATAATTCTATTTCATATTTTAAGTTTGATGAAATGAAAGATAGAATAAATTTTATACTTGACTCCTTTTTTTTAAACAATCAACTTGCCCTTATGAAAAATAATAATCAAGAAGATATTAAAAGGTTATCCCCTTATAGTGTGAAAGAATTTTATAAGGGGGTTTTCAGTCTTCCAGGTGATTTAATCATTAATAATAATATTGAAAAATATATGATAAGAAAGTATGCCGATAAATCTTTAAGTAAAAAATTTTATATGAAACCATCAAAAGATTTTCAGGTTGACTCATCAAAACTACTTACTCAGGAAAGTAAAAATATTATAAAAAACAAGGTCAAGGGAGTTTTTGATTATAATATTTCTTCTGGTGACTGTCTTCAGTTAATACATTTATATCAGCTTTGTAAATGCCTTGAAATAGGAAAAAAGTTTGGAAATAATAACTGAATTTTTATTAAATAAGCTGAAATACCGATATATTTATTGATAATAAAATTATAATCATTTTAAAAAAAGAGGGTAATATGAATTTTATTTCAAAAATATCAAGTTTTTTAACGTATCCAACCCTTACAAATTTTAAAAATCTTTTTTGGACACCTGATAAAACCAGTCAACTGCAACTTGAAAAAGAAACCTATCAGTTTGCCGTTGATATAAAATTAAATACAATTGATAAAGACAATTTCGAGGTTTTTTTTAATTTTATAGATAATGTTGAAAAAGAGACGGTTTCAAGTCAGAAGTTGAATTTAAAAAGGGGAAAGATTGAGGAAGGAATAAAAGATGGAAAGCTGATTTCTTTTATTGAGGCAAAAATTTCTGAGCGCGGTGAAAGGTTAATTTATTCTGCAAGTGTTCATTTTGGGGAATATATATTATTTCACGAGAGAATGGTTATAAGGATAAGATGAAAATGAAAAAGTCTGCACCTGTTTTCTTAATTATATTTTTAATAGTTATTACCGGTTGTACCAGTACTTCGCCTTCTGAAAGCGGAAGTTTAATGGATGAATTTTTGAGAGGAAAAACCGATGATGATACAATTAGAACACAGCCTTCTGTTGAACCGGGCCAAATATCAGGCAGGGTTCGAGATTTAAATACAATGGAACCAGTAGGAGGTGCCTCGGTTAAACTTGAAAATCATGTGACCACCTATACAGATAATGATGGTTATTTTGAGATAAAAAATATTTATATTGATTCTCCTGAAGAAGAGCAGGGAGTGTTTTCCGGGGATATTCATGTTGAGTATTCCTCGTATGAAACATTATCAGAGCCGATATCTGTTTTTCAGGGACAGGAGACGGAAGTTGACTTACGTTTGAGACGGCAAACAGCCCTGGTATCTGGACATGTAATTTTGAATAATACCTATGTAAACGGTGCGGAAATTCATTTAGGCTCAAATAGTGTTTTATCAAATAGCTTAGGATATTTCAGTGTGGAAAATGTTCCACTGGGGATGAATACTCTGAAAGTTTATATTAACAATGAGCTCAGGCTCTCTACAATGAGAGAAATAGAAGAAGATTATAATAATTTAAACATTAATTTAAATGATTATTCAGGAGATTTTGTCGAGACAGGAACGGTGCAGGGGAATGTTAAAGATGAAACCAATGGGCAGATATTATCAGGTATGATTACTTCAATCAGTGGTTTTCCGGCTGTTTTATCTGGTACAAAAGAAAGTGGTTCTGGAGAAAATTCAAGTATAAAAGGTTTTTATTCTCTGAAAAATATACCAGTTGGAGAACGTACTTTGACAGTAATTGACCCGGATGGAAATTATTATGATTATACTGAGAATATAAATGTAGAAACAGGAATCAATTATTTAGATGTTGAAATGACGCCAAAACCATCAGCTGTAAGCAGGCTTTCAAATATAGTGGGAATTGTTACTGATGAAGAGGGAAACCTGCTGGAAAATATTAGAATAAGCTTAAGGGTTTTTGACGGAGAAGAAACATATGAACTTGACAGCGATATTTCAAAAGGGGACGGCTGGTACAGTTTTTCAAATATACCGCAGGACCGATATATTATTACTGCTGTTGATAGAAGAGATCCAAAAGTATATATGGATTATTATGACGAGAATATTCAGCTTGAAGATGGAACAATTTATAAAATTATTTCTATTCCACAATTATGAATTCAGTCAGGTAAATTTGATATCTTCAACCTCTTACTTCTCACTTCTCACCTCTCACGGCTCCTATCGACTTAAAATTATATTACTTCAAAAATCACAAAAAACCGCTTTATAAAGAGGATTATAATCTTTATTGGGTTTAGTTTACATACTGAAGTACTGTCATTATTTTTTAACATACGCTCTTAGATTTTT
>JBNJGP010000054.1:0-17405 GCA_051747805.1 Candidatus Muiribacteriota bacterium | reverse complement strand
AAATCACCAATTCTCAATTTAGCCGAAAATCCTTTAGTGGTCAGGCCTACACACTTTGCTTTTTCGCAAAGTGCTGTCGGCACTGACCCCATCAAATCAAGGATTTTCTCTATTTTCATTGAGAATTGCTTAGAAAAATTTGATGTTTTTACAAAATTTAATTAGAATACTCACTGTTGTAAGTAGTATCGTCTATATAATTGGAACTTCTTTAGATTGAGGATAATATTTATGAAAAAAGTAGCAATAATTAATGACACTAGAAATCACTCATGTTTTGGTTTTAAATCTCATTATGGTTGTGAATTAGTAATGAAAAATTTAATTAAATTATTAAATACAAATCATATTATGCCTGTTACCTTATTACCTATAAAAAAAAATTGGAAAAAAAATCTGAATTTAATACCAAATGATATTGACGGAATTATTATAAACGGAGAAGGAACTATTCATGATAATAAAAGACTAATAAATTCAAAACCAAATTTATTGTCCGAATTAGGACCCTATTCAAAAAATGTCCTGAAAAAACCCTGTTTTTTAATTAACTCGTCTTTATATAATAATACAGAACTTATATATAATAATTTGAAAGATTTTACAAAAATTTTCGTCAGAGAAAGCGCAAGTCAAAAAATCTTAACCAGCTTTAATATACCATCAGAAGTAGCACCTGATCTTTCTATGGCTTATAATAATAACCCTTCGGGCTCTAAAAGAAATGGTTCTATAGTCACAGATAGTGTTGTGAAAAAAATAAAAATAGCTTTAAAAAACTATGCCAGAAAAAATAATTTTCCTTTTTTAAAAAAAACTTATTTTAACACTTCTTTATTTTCAAATTTTTTTAAAGCCCTTAACTCATCTGAAGAATTTTTAAAACTGATAAGCGCTAAAGAATTGGTAATAACCGGTCGTTTTCATACTGTTACTATGTGTATTTTAACCAATACACCCTTTATTGCCCTTGAGTCAAATACTCCCAAAATTTCTTTTTTATTAAATGATGTTTTCAACAGTAATAAAAGACTGATTCATTTAGATAATTTAAATAATCTAAATCTTGAAGAGTATAAAACCTGGAACAATTATGAGAAAGATAAAATAAAACTTTATCAGAATTCAGCCCTAAAAAAAAATAAATTAATGATTAAGGAAATACTTAATTATTTATAATTAAAAATTTAAGTTTAGCAAAAATAAGAACAAGAGCAAATAAATGTTGATTTTACTAAGCTGAAAGCTTTTTACTTTTATGTAGGACTGAACCACAAAAGCCTTTTAAGAAAATTTGCTAAACTCAAGTTAAAAAGTAATAGTTTTAGGTTCTCCATTTATTGTTATTTTATTGTTTTTTGCGATTTTATTTCCATATAAATCAAAGATTTTAAAATCCAGAATATGGACATCTAAACTTTTTAAGAGTTCAAATAAATCAATTATTTTCTGCTCTTTTTCTTTATAAATAATAAAAAAGTTTTCAAAAAAATAAATATCACAACCACATTTTTTTTCATATTTAATAAACTCACTGTTTTGAACTTGTTTTAAAAAATTTTTTAAAGCATAAAACGCCTTTCTTTTTTTAATACTATTTAAATCGTCGCATATACCAAAACCATGAGCGCATAACCTCCACCACCATATTTTTTCAACCATTCCTGAACAAAGTGATATTAAAAAATATCTTATCATATACCGGGCATATATTTCGGTTGAAACATGTAGCGGACTTTCTAAAGAATCACTGTTTGAATAAGGACCCTCAATAGGCGAATAAGGGCCGCTTTCATTTAAAGGCCAGTTAGTTTCTGTTATATAAAAATTTTTTATAAAAAAAGTATTTGCAATTGCTTTTCCTGCAATACATTTTTGCAGAAGCGAAAAATTACCCTGAAAATTTTCAGGCGCTCCCCTGCGGTCGACATAAAGATGACAGCTTAAACCATCAATTTTATCCCCGCTGATATTTAAAGCTGGTGCATAATAATAATATTCAAAATCGTTTACAGACGGCCCTAATATATATATTTGAGGATAATTTTTTTTAATTTTTGAAACGTTTTTATAAAGCCTTTTAAATTCATAAAAATTCCATATTCCCCACTTAACACGATTTACAGCATGGGTTATTTCAGCAAATTTTATATAAGAGTTAAGGTTTAAAAAAATGTTTTCAAGGAATAAATCCCAGTCCTCCGGGTTCAGACATGCTTTTCTGTCCTGACAAACTGCAATTGATACCTCATAACCCATTTTATGCAATTTTTTAACTGCTTCATATACGTTTTCAAGAAGGTTTTTTTTATGAAAATAAACTCTAATCATTACTGGTACTTTTATCTCAAGCTCAAAAAGAACTTTTAATCGTTCGTTAATATCTTCCTTAACTTCTATAGAAACACCTATTTTATTTTTTAAGTTTATTCTATTTTTAAAAACTCTTTTTCGTAATTTTTTATATTTAAAAAAATAAAATGGGCTGTTTAATAAATTTAAAAAAACCATTTTCAAAATATCTGCTTTATTAAAACTTTTCTTTCTTTCCTTTGATGATACAAGAATTGAAGGCTGTCCTGACTTTTCATCCCATAGCCATAAATTTTTATGAGATCCAATTTTTTCACCCTCAACTTTATTTTCTTTTTTAAGATAAGATTTAAAAGGATGCCTTAGTTTATGTGATGTTGTATGAATTTTTCTTAAAGCTCTAAAAAAATTTTCATACTTAACAAAAAGAGGCGGCAACTTCTCCTTTTCAAAATACATTCTGAAAAAAATCTTTTTAAACTCTGAGGGAATTTCCAGTCTTGATAAATCTTTTGCTCGCTGTTTAAGTGATAATTTTGAATAAATTTGACCACGGTTCAAATCAATAATTGAAACGTTTCCCCACTTATTTTTATCAACCCTTTCAATAAAAGTATTCTGTGCCCCTATATCATTTTGTAAAAATCCTGCATCATGCATTTTTTTCAACTCTTTTGCAACAGGCTCTATTAATGCTAAAAATTTGTAGGTATCTGGTTCATTTCGAAATATATTTATCATTTCCTTTTTTAAATCAGAGACATTTTTTTTAAATAAATCAATATAATAGCTTTCAACCAGCAAATTATTTTTATAAACTTCAATATAATCTACAGGTTCCGGAACAGATACTCCTTTTTTTTTTAAAAAAAGGGCATTATGATATGCTTTTTTGGCTTTTGACGTTTTTTTGCATAAAAAAAATATTATACTTTTTAAAAAAGAAAGTTTTTTAAACTTCTTTACACAGAGAGTTTCAGAATGACCATTTAATTTATAATCAATTTTTTTTATTGTATTTCTAACCTTATATAGTGTGTCTGCGTTTTTAAATAACTCTTTTAACTTTTCATATTTTATTTTTTTATTATACGCAACAATTTTATACATAAAGTTATCTGCTTTTTTGTGCCCATTCACTATCCGGATAATTCTCTATAATTTTTTCATATGTTTTTTGAGCGTCTTCATCCCTTCCTAATTTTTCATAACATCTGGCAGCCATATAATAAGCTTCTGGTGCATACTTGCTATTTCTGTCAAGAAGAGCCGATTTTAAATATTCTAAAACAGCCTGTCTATATTCCTCAAACTCAAAATATACTTCACCTAAGAAAAACTGTGCTTTTATCTGAAGATTTCTGTCATCACTTTCTTCCGCTACATATAGGGCATTTGCCCTGGCCTGTGAAAGATTTTTTATTTTAAGATAGGCCTGAGCCAGAATAAATCGTATTTCATCTTTTAATTTAAAATTATCCTCCCTGCTATCTCTTATATTTTCAATTTTTGAAATAACCTCGTCATACTTTTTAAGCTCAAAAGCTGACTTTGACAAAATATAAATATAATCAACTTCATATGCCTCAGAAACATCATCTAAATTTTTTGAAATTAAATTATACGCTTCTTCAAAATTATTATTTTCATGAAATATTTCAGCCCTCAACTTTATCGCAGGTTGATAATGGTCAGAATCTTTTTTTATTTTTTTAAGTTCTGTCCGGGCTTTATCATGGTCGCCAACTTCATAATATATTTCACCCTTAATAAAATTAATATATGAACCTTCATCTTTTGTTTCTTTTAACTCATCTAAAACCTGAAAAACCATATCAAATTCCTTTTGACCACGGTATATATCAATTAACTTAAACCTTGATTCACGGAAAAGTCGTGAATCTTGGGGAATTTTTTTCAATTCTTCTAATGCCTTTTCTTTTTTATCCTCAACTTCATAAACATTTGCAAGTTCAAATATTGCATTATTTCGAATTCTTGAAGTTTCTGCCCGATCTCGGGCAAGAATCAAATTCTGGGCGGCCCTTTCAAAATTTTGTAAATTAAAATAGCATTGTCCTGCCAGAAAGTAGTTATTGGCCTCATTAATATTTTTCCTGAGAAGTTTTCTGATTTCTTCTACAGCTTTCATATAATCGCCCATAGAAATATATATGTCTCTTTTAAGCTCTAAAAAGTCCTCTGAATCAAAATCTTCTTTTGTTAAAAGCTCAAGCGCTTTATCATATTCATCAAGATGTTTATAGGCAGAAGCAGTGTAAAAATATGACTTTTGGCGTATCTCTTCATTTTCTGCCTGAAATAATTTTTTAAAATATTCAATTGATTGCTCAAAATCCATCATCAAATAAATACTTTGTGCTTTATAAAAAAGACTCCGCTCACCATATTCAGGATTATCTACTACTTTTGAAAAATATTCTGCCGCCTTTTCAAATTCTGACTGATTAAAATGAATTATACCATTGAAATAATCATATTCGTTTGACCCGGTAAGCTCTGTTAACTTGCTGTATAATTCAATTGCCTCGTCATAGTTATCTGTACGCCTTTTAAATTCAGCTAACTTCTGAAGCAATAAAATATCCGAGTCTTTTTCTAAAAAATCTTCTATAATCTCCATAGCCTCATTTTTCTTGTTTAAATCAAAAGTAACATCTGCATATTCAATAATTGCAGAAACCTGTGGACTTTCAAACAAATCTATATATTTTTCATAATATTTTTTTGCTTCCTGTGCCTGCTGCATTTTATTATAAATTCTTGCAGCAGATAAAATCGACTTTTCCTGATACTCACCTTCTTCCTCAGCTAACATAAGAAAATATTTAAGCGCATTAACAAACTGATTTTCTTCTAAAAAAGTGTGGGCCAGTGAATAAGTAGCATATTCTTTGTATTTATCAGTTATTTCAATACATTCTTTATAGTATGAAATTGCCTTATCAAAATTCTGAAGATTATAGTGACTTTCAGCTGCAATCAAATATAAATCTTCGTCCATAAACTGCTGGTAAGTCTCCTCAAAATCTGCTAATTCATCAAGAACTTCCTGATGAAAACCCTCTCTGTATAATTCAACAATAAAAGATTTTTCTCTTTGAGCTTTTCTTTCTATATTAGAAAAAATTAATACTGAAAACAGAAGTATTAATAATACCATAATATTTTTTTGCTTCATAACAATCTCCTCTATATAAAACATTATTTAGTTTCTTAAATTTAAAAAAGTTCTGCTTCAAAAATTTTAATTTTTTTCAGGTTTTTTTTAAAAAATTCTTTTTCAATATTTCCTAATATAAAAAAGCTTGAACCTGAACCAGACATTCTAATATTATCATAAAAACCCTGGTAAAAAGCAAATATTTTTCCTAACTCATTATAATACTCAAAAGCAGGCTTTTCCAGTACATTGAAAAGATTTTTTTTAAGATTATGCCAGTCCTCATTTAAAATATTTAATACACATTGATTAATATTTTTATTATTTTGTTCTAATTTAAGGTTTTTATATACTGCCGGCGTAGATGAAAAAATATCTTCAGGTTTTATTATTATAAGATTCATAGAAATTTTCTTTTGAAGCGGTATAATAATCTCTCCTTTTCCAAGACAGCGGGCAACAGAAAAATCATCAATAAAAAAATTAATATCAGCTCCTGTTAAAGCCCCAGCTTTAAAAAGGTATTTTTTATCAATCTTATACTCTTTTCCCAGATATTTTAAAATACAACCAGCATTAGAGCTACCACCAGCAAGGCCGGCCCCCTGTGGTATTTTTTTGTTAATTTTAATTTTTTTATTAAATTTTATATCTGTTATCTTTTCTAAATTTCTTATCGCCTTTGTTACTAAATTGTTTTCCATTGAAACATCTTTACATATAACATCAAGCTCTGTGGCAGGCATTATTTCAATTTCATCAAATAAATTAACTTTTGCCATTATAGTATCTATTTCATGAAAACCGTCCTTTCTTTTATATAAAATATCAAGTGCTAAATTAATTTTTGCGGGACTTTTTATAATCATTACTTTTGCTCCTGTCCGGGTGATGCACAGTCTGATCCATTATTTTTTTTTGCCAGCTTCAAGTCATATTGTGTGGTTATTTTGATATTTTCTTCAAGACCTTCTACAGCAGCTACTGAGAAACCAGAATTTTCAAAAAGACTGCTGTCATCTGTAATCTCAAGTCTGGAAAAATCAACTTTATTATAAATTTCATAAAGATTTCTGAAAATAAATCCCTGAGGAGTTTGTACTCTAACAAGTTCTTTTCTTTTTAAGGTTTTATTAATAAATCCATTACTTACAGACTTTATTGTATCTTTTACAGGTAAAACAGGTATTGCTGCCCCAAACTTAATAGTATTATAAAGAATATTTTCAACAAGTTCCGGTTTTAAAAATGGGCGGGCCCCATCATGAATTAATACATAAGAACAATTTTTAAATTTCTTCTTAATAAATTCTAATGCATTTTTAGAAGATTCCCAGCGCTCTTTACCACCTTTTACCAAACTGACTTCTCTGTTATCTTTTAAAAGAATTTTAAATTCTTTTTCAAATTCAGGATTGTACACAACAACTATATGATTAATATCTCCCATTTGCACAAACAGTTCAACAGAATGCATAAATACAGGTTTGTTTTCAAGTGGAAGAAGCTGTTTACTGCCGTTCATTTTCATTCTTCTGCCAGAGCCTCCCGCCAGTACAACCGCTATATTCATAATTTCTCCTTAATAAAATATTAACTGTTTTGTAGCTCATTTAAAAAATCTTTTATCGGCCTTACTTTTATCCCCTTATTTTTTGCCTTATCGAGTTTACTTCCAGGTTTTTCACCATAAATTACAAAATCTGTATTATTTCCAACACTTTTTTGAGGAGTTGCCCCCAATTGCTTTATAAAAGTTTCGATTTCTGTACGGGTATATTCTTTTACAGAACCTGTAATTACAATATTTTTACCACTGAATTCTGACTTTTTTAAAGAATCAGGTTTAGAGATTTTTACAAACTTTAATAACTGATATATTTCTTCAAGTTTATCTTTATCTGAAAAATACTCCACTATATTTTTACCAACCTTGGTTCCTACACCTTTTACATCGGTCAGTTCATTGAGCCCGGCCCCGATTAAACTATGGATATCCAAAAACTTACGGGCTAGTAAATTCGCATTATATTGTCCAACTCCATCAATTCCCAGTGAATAAATAAACCTGTCAAATGTTATAAAACTTGATTTTGATATTGACTTAAGAAGTTTAGAAATTGATTTTTCCTTAAATCCCTCAATGTCAGATAAATCTTTTTCGTCCAGTTTAAAAATATCTGAATATTTTTTTATTTTACCAAGACTCATAAGCTGTTTAACAGTTTTTTCTCCTAAAAACTCTATATCAAAAGCTTGTTTAGAAACAAAATGCTGTATTTTGCGAGTTTGTTTGGCAGGACAGTAATTATTATTACATCTTAAAAAAACCTCTTCCTTAATTAATTGTGAATGACATACTGGACATTTTTCTGGAATTTTTACTTTTTTTGAAAAAAGATTAGGTTCTTCTGATTTGTGAGCCACTTTTTTTATTTTTGGAATAACATCTCCGCTTCTTTCAACAAAAACCTTATCCCCAATATCAACGTCCAGACGTTTTATTTCATCCAGATTATGTAAAGTCGCCCTGGAAACTGTTACCCCGCCAATTTCAACAGGCTCTAAAATTGCAACAGGAGTAACAATACCAGTTCTACCAACCTGAAATAATATATTATTCACCACTGTAGTTGCCTGAACAGCCGGCAGCTTATATGCAAAAGCAAAACGTGGTGCCTTTGAGGTAAATCCGAGTTTTTCCCACAGTTTTTTTTCATTTACCTTAATTACAAGACCATCAATTTCATAATCAAGTTTTTCCCTGATTTCAAGAGTTTTTTCTATTATTTTTTCAATTTCAGAAATATTCTTAATAAAAAAAGAATTCTTTTCAACAAGAAAACCTTCTTTCTGCAGCCATTCCAGTTCTTCAGAATGGTGGTTAAAATTAACATCAGAATAAAGAATATCGTAAACAAAACATGTTAGTTTTCTGCTTGCTGTAATTTTTGAGTTAAGCTGTCTTACAGAACCGGCAGCCGCATTTCTGGGGTTTGCAAAAACTTTTTTACCTTTATTAAGCTTTTCAAAAACAGATTTTTTCATAACAACTTCGCCGCGGACAATTAAATCCTCTTTATTTTTGAGGGTCATCGGTACACTTCTTACAGTTTTAATATTTTCTGTTATATCTTCTCCAACTTCACCATTTCCACGGGTAGCAGCCTTTTTAAAAACTCCTTTTTCGTAGGTTAAAGCAACGCTTAATCCATCAAGTTTAAGCTCAGAAATAAAAAAAACGGGCTGATTTATGTTTTTTTTAATTCTTTCAACAAAATTTTTTGCTTCCTGCACCGAATAAGTATTATCAAGACTGTATAATTTAACTTTATGATTTACCTGTTTAAACTTTTTTAATGGCTCTCCCCCAGTTCTCTGGCTTGGCGAGTTTTTATGTTTTAAATGTGGATATTCGTTTTCAAGTTTCTGCAGTTTTTTTAATTTTTTATCGTACTCATAATCAGAAATTATCGGGTTATCAAGTACATGATAATGATAATCGTACTTATTAATTTCTTCTGTTAAGTTTTTTATTTCTTCTTCAACCTGCTTCATCTGTACTCCTCAACCCCGGTATAAAATAAAAAAAGAAAGATGCTAATATAACACATGTTCCCATCACCTTTAAATTAAGCGCATATCCATAATAGTCAATGGTAATTCCAGCTATAAAAAAAGAAAAGGGAACAATTAACATAGCCACATTTTCTAAAATTGCAAAAAATCTTCCCTTAATATATCCGGGAGTAAGTTTTTGAAAAAATACAGCCAGATTAATATTAATCCACGAGAGTACTACTCCAATAAAAAATTGTAGTGCAAGCAAAATTAATATTTGTGTAAAAAATCCAAGTAGACTCATAAATAACCCTGATAAAACCATCACAATTGTAATAAATAAAATTTTTTTCTTTTTTGGAGTTATTCTAGTGCAGCTTAAAGCACCAAGTACCCCTCCCATAGCAAAAATCATCTGGAAATAACCAAGGTATTCAGGTCCAAGCTGAAGTTGTTTAACCATTACCGGAATAATAATCATTATTGGAGGTCCAAAAAAATTCAGTATCATAAACGTTATAAGCATCCATTTAATTGTTTTATGATTTAAAACAAAAACAAACCCTTCTTTCATATCCTTAAAAAATGAATTTTTCTCTTTTTTTATAGAAACAGGAATTTTTATTGGAATTTCACAGATAGCCGAAATTAAATAACATACCCCGTTTATCAAAAAAGAGAACATAGCGCCAAAAAATCCAACAAGTACCCCGCCAATTCCAGAACCTATAACTGTAGCCATATCTCTTAAAGAACCCTGATATGCCATAGCTTTCTCAAGATTATCTTCCTCTACTATAGAGGGTATAGAGGCTGAGATTGCGGGATTAAAAAAAGAAGTTACACTTGCACATAAAAAAATAATCGTATAAAGCACATAAAAATTCTCAATACCCGTATATATCAAATAGGATAAAAGCAGAATCAGGGCACCTCTTAATATATCAGAAATAACAATAATTTTTTTACGATTCAGTCTGTCCACAAAAACACCAGAAAAGGACGAAAATAAAATGACAGGCAGGAAAGTAAAAATCATAACATAGGATACGTACTGTGAGGAACCAGTTATATCCAGTACATACCAGGCAACAGCAATAGAAAAAATTTTGTCCCCCAGCTGGGAAATAAGCTGCCCAAACCATAAAAGACCAAAATTTTTATTATTAAAAATCAACATACTTTAACCTTATCAGTAAGATGTTTTTTTTATCTACGATAAAAAAGTAAAATCACCTATTGGTGATAGTAAAGTTATCTAACGATAACAGTAAATGGCCTAAAGACCAAGTATTAATGTGAGAGCAACTTCGTTGCGAATAGAGCCTCTACAAAGTGTTATTAGCAAATGCATAAAAGCTGGACTCCGGCACAAAACATAGCCGGAGCGACAATTCATTTTATTTATCCGCAATCCCCAGGTTGCTCTTTTTGTAAGTATAACAAACTCTCTCAGACAATTAATTGTCCTCTCACTGATTCTGTTTTTGCTTTTAAACTCTAGTAACCCAAATAACTGTTTCTAAACTGTTGGCTCTGGGCAACTTTACTAGTTTATTTAAAACTATTTATTATTAAAAAGCTCTTTTATTCCTCCAATTGAGCTCATAACTGATGAAACTTCATAAGGCATATAAATAACTTTATTATCAGACTCATTCTTGGCAATTTCATCAAAAGCTGCAATATATTTCATTGCTATAAGATAATTAACAGATTCTTTTACATTTGAGGTTCTGGCTGAAATTTTTTCGATAGCAATAGACTCTGCATCTGCAATTTTAAGTCTGGCCTGAGCATCACCCTCGGCTCTTAAAATTTTAGCCTCTTTTATACCTTGAGCGTCCAGTATATTAGCTTCTCTTGCTCCCTCTGCCTTTAAAATTTCAGACTGTTTAGAGCCCTGAGCCTCAAGAATTTGTGCTCTTTTAGTTCTTTCTGCACGCATCTGTTTCTCCATAGCTTCTCTAATCTCAAGCGGCGGGTTAATATCCTGAAGTTCTACCCTGTTTACCTTAACACCCCATTTATCTGTTGCCTCATCAAGGATAACCCTCAGTTTTGTATTAATAACATCTCTTGAAGCCAGAGTTTCATCAAGATCAAGTTCACCAATAACATTTCTTAACGTTGTCTGAGTAAGTTTCTTTATGGCATCAGGAAGATTATATATTTCATAAACCGCCTTCATAGGATCAGTAACCTGAAAATATAAAAGTGCATTTATTTCAAGTGTAACATTATCTTTTGTAATTACGTTCTGTCTTGGAAAATCATAAACAGTTTCACGCAGGTCAACTTTTGTAAGTTCTTTAACCTGATAATAATTATTTCCCTGATAATCCTGTTTAACATATTCCCATTTAATTGGTCTGGCCGATTCAACAAAAGGAATAATTAAATTAATTCCGCTCTGAAGTGTTCCTCTATATCTTCCAAACCTTTCAATAATCATAACCTCGGCCTGTTTAATTATAATAATTCCCTTTGTAACAAAAATCACTACCATTACCGCAAGAATAATCAAAATCGTGTTCATTTTACCTCCCTGACAAATAATTTATTTCCCTCTGATTTAACAACTACAACTTTTTTACCTTCATCAAAAACCTCATCTTCGTTTTCAGGAACAGCGTGCCATATTTCGCCACCAACTTTTACTTCACCAAAATCTTTGATTGATACCTTA
Organism: Candidatus Muiribacteriota bacterium; assembly: GCA_051747805.1. Lineage (GTDB taxonomy): Bacteria > Muiribacteriota > Muiribacteriia > Muiribacteriales > Muiribacteriaceae > JBNJGP01. Next base: position 5,658 of record JBNJGP010000054.1, on the reverse strand, counting down.
TTTGTTACAATTGCATTTTTACCAATCAATGCCTCAAAGTTTGTTTTTACATTTGATTCACTTCCGTTAAAAATCTTTTTCGCTATTTTTTTAATAAAAATAAACAGTATAATATTCGTTATTACAAAAACTGTTAATGAAAGAGACAAGCCTGCCCCGAAATAAACAAATAATCCTGTAATAATGGACGATACTCCGAAGTTAAAAAGAAAAAATCCTGATGTAAAAATTTCAAGAATACAGAGTATAATTCCGGTTGCGACCCAGTAAATCCATTGTTCCATATTTCCCCCAAAAAAAGTGATTTAAAGCAATTCTAAAATTCAATATAAAAAGCTTTTAGAATTAATAAACCTGAAACTATTTATTAATTTCTTATTATTTTTAGCACTTCCTCTGTATATTTTTCCAGCTCTTCTTTTGTATCTGCCTCAAGGTTCAACCTTAAAATAGGCTCTGTGTTAGATTTTCTAATATTAAACCACCAAGTATCAAACTCAATTGAAATACCGTCTATTTTTTCTATTTTTCCATTAGAATATATTTTTTCAATCTCCTCTATTTTTTTATCAGGATTTTCTACTTTACTGTTAATCTCACCACTTGCATAATATTTTTTTAAGGGGTTTATCAGTTCTGACATTTTTTTATTTTGAGCAGAGAGCTGATTAATAACCTGAATCATGGCAATAATGCCACTGTCTGTATAGAAATTTTCTTTAAAATAATAATGTCCGGAAAGCTCTCCGGCAAATATAGCATCTTCTTTTCTGAGAGCCTCTTTTATATAGGCATGTCCAACCCGGACCTTTTTGGCTTTCCCTCCCATTTTTTCAACAGTTTCCTTAAATGATTGAGTAGAGCGCACATCGTATAAAATAGTTTCTCCGGGATTATTCTTTAAATATTCCATTGCAATAAGAATAGAAATAAAATCACTTGTTACAATTTCACCGCTCTCATCAACATAACCCGAACGGTCAGCATCACCGTCAAAGGCTATTCCCAAGTCAGCTTGAGTTTCTTTTACTTTATTAATTAAATCATTCAGTGTTTCAGTTTTTGAAGGATTTGCCTCATGATTTGGAAAATTACCATCAAGTTCAAAATAAAGAGGAACAACCTCTATATCAACCCCTTTCTCTTTAATTGCTTCTATGAATAGAGGAATTGTTTTACCCCCCATGCCATTTGCTGTATCAACTACAATCTTTGTTTTTTTCCACTCTTTAACAAATCCTGTTAAATAATTAATATAATCTCTATCAATATTAACTTCACGGGATTTCCCTTTTTTATTTGACACTTTAATATCCTGATGAACATATTCTTCAATCTTATTAATACCAGTTTCATAACTTACAGGTTTTGCCTCATCACGACATATTTTAAAACCATTATATCCAGCAGGATTATGGGAGGCTGTAATCATTACACCGCCACCACCGTTAAGCTTATTCACCGCATAATTAATAGCAGGTGTTTCAACCATTCCAACATCAATTACATCAAGTCCCATATCAATAATTCCAGATATAAGGCCCTTTCCGAGTTCTTTACCGGACTCCCTCATATCTCTACCGACAATTATAGGGGAATTATTTAAAAGTTTTGCAACGCCTTTACCAATTTTATAAGCCATCTCTTTATTTAATTCCTGAGGATATAGTCCTCTTATATCATAAGCTTTAAAAATTCCAGCCATAAAATACCTCCATAAATAATGAAATATATAGTTTATTGTATATTAAAATAGTAAAATTAACAATAGTTACTTGCTTTTAAAAAATCCCTTATAAATAAAAAAAGGGCGGATAAGCCGCCCTTTTTTAACTAAAACTTTTATAAAATATTAACTACCACCAAACAACTTTAAACCTTGAGGAAGAAACTTTCCTTATAATAAAGTTTCCTCTTGACATAGCTCGTAAACCTTCTCTATTATTATTGTCTCTAAATTCATCAACCATGGTATCTACAACTTTCTGACCAGTTTGTGAACTTTGATTTACTTTATCATAAAAAGAATATGTAGATTCAGCCTGCGAAGGACCAGAAACCTGTCTATCAGAAACATTTACAGTAGAAGGAGCTGGAGTTGGTGTTGGATTAGGATTATAACTGTTATTCCCTTTTACAAATATTGAGGCGTCGGCCCTGTTATAACTTGACCAGTCAACTCTTATATATTCAACATAAGCTGCTCTTGCAAGTTCGTGGTCAAATGAGCTTCCGGCTGAAAATGTTTTATCAACATCTATTTTATATTCACGATTATTAACAAACATATAAATTTTCTCAATATTAGCCCTGCCATTATTAATTCTTATTTTAAAATCAGAAATAGTTTTATTTATATCTATATATGAACTGGAGCCAACTTGAAGATTTTTAATAAAATTATAACCATATTCATTATCATTATTAAAGAAATCATCATAACCTATATAATCATTATAAACATAAACAGGAGCGTTTCTTACAATAAAATAAAACTCTTTGTTAACTCTGGTATTAATTTCAAATCTTTGTGTTCCTCTAACAACTTTCTCATCAGCGTATGTATATCCATCAACCACAAGTTGAACCCTACTTCGCCCTGATTCTGGGTTCCAGCGCATTTCAACAAACTCAACATAACTACCTTTTTTTACATTAAGTTTTATTTCTTCGTTTTCAAAATATCTTTTTGCACCATAATGATAATCCCTGTCATTTCTTCTCTGGTTTTCTTCAAAAAGAACATTTATAAGATTTACAGCAGAAGGATTTTGTAAAACAAGATTTTCATATTGAGATTTTAATGGTGGTAGTGAATCTAAATCACCATCATCTTTTGCGGCAAGAATTGAAAATACTGTTATTTTTTCATCATCAGGCATTGTTTCATAAATTTGTACGGCCTCTTGTTGAGATACTCCCTCAGCCTGCATCATATTAAAATATAAATCCATTTCATACGAATAGGTAAATAAAGCTGTTAAAGCTAATACTAACAATAAAATTGTTAACTTTTTCATAATTTGCCTCCAGATTAATTTAATTGCTTATTTATATTGTAACGGCAGAAATCAAAAAGAGGCAAGTTACAGTACGTTACATTCTAATAAAACCCATTTCTGGTTTGAAAAACAACCTTACCCATTATTTCAATATCACCCTTGTCCGGATGCGGATCTATACGATTTGCTTTAATTTTTTCAGGTTCCTGATAAATGTTTTTTGGGATAAACATTATCCAGTCATTTATTTTATAATACTTTCTATATTTAATTTCAGCATCACCGTGTTTTCTAATTCCCACAACATCGCCATCCTTGAGTTTAACCTCATCACACAAAATAACGTAATCTGACGGTTCAATAATTGGTGACATATCATTATTATTAGCCTGTAAAGCATAAACTTTCATATTTTCTACAATTCTTTTATGTACAAAAATTTCATCCATAAATTCTCTTACAGCAGCAAGCGGCCATCCTTTTGGAATATGCCCCATAACGCGTAGTTTGACAAAATCATAATCAAACTCATCAGGAACAGCTGGTGATGGATCTTTATAATCATTTACAAAATAGGTAACAGGAACTTTTAAAGTTTTAGCAACTTTTTGAATAAAAGAAATTCTTGGTTGTCTATCAGATTTAATATATCTATTAATTGCCTGAACATTAACATCAAGCTCATCTGCAAGGGCCCGCTGTGTCATGCCTTTTTCTTTTAACAGAACGTAGAGTTTTTCGCCAAAATGCATTCAGGATCCTCCTTAGTTTACATTTATAGTTTCTACTTGTAAGTTTATTATGTCAGAAGTTCAACACGTTGTCAAGTCGTTTTTGTCTTTTTTACAATTAATCCTTATTCTATTTTTAGTTTATGTAAATTTTATTGGTGTTTTATAAATTTTAACTATATTTTCTGCGTTGTTGTTTTTGTCTTATTTATTACAAACAACTAATTTAATTTAATAATTTATATTAATTAAATTAAAAAAATGATAGAATTTGATAAAGAATATTAGCGGACTGATTTATTAAATTTTAATCTCTTGCTCTCATCTGTTTCTATCGGCTTCTATCGTCTCACTTCTCACCTCTCACTTCTCACCTCTCACGGCTCCTATCGGCTTAAAATTATATTACAAAATAATTTCTCCGGCTTTATAATCTTTTTTTGCCTCAACTCCCAGTAAATTATCATATTCTTCAGGTGGTATTCCAAATCCTGGGCGAGCAAGATAAATATTTTCTTTTGTAAATCTGTCCCCGCTTAATATATCTTTTTTAGCTACAATAGACCTTCTAAAATTTTTCCTTTTATCTAATTCCTCATTAGAAACTTCTCTTTCATATTGCCCTCTCATTGCAGGAATTATACCACTTTGTAAAACTAACTCATTTAATTCTTTTTCATCGCTTGAAATTTTATGATCCCAGCCCTCCATATTTTTATCAAGAGTAAAATGTCTCTCAACTACACAAGCTCCATTATATACAGCATATAAACATGGATAAATATTCAAACTGTGATCAGAGTAACCAACTGGAATTTTAAATCTATCGATCATCCATTTTATATTTTCAAGATTAAGAGTCTCTGGTAACGGTGGATAATCTGCTACACAGTGCATAAGAACAATTTGCCTGTTTCCGGTATTTTTTATAACTTCTAAAGCTTTATTTATTTCTTCTTTTTGCGCAAAACCGGTTGAGAGAAAAACTGGAATATTTTTTTTAGCTATATAATCTAAAAATGGATAGTTATTTAAATCCATAGAAGCTACTTTTAAAAATTGAACATCCATCTCAACTAAAAAATCAACTTCTTCTTCTGAAAAAGGAGTTGCAGAAAAAATTATATTTTCTTTTTTACAAAAAGAGGCTAATTCTTTAAATTCAGAAAAAGTTAAAGAAAATTCATCTATCTGTTTTTCAAAATCAGGTTTATCTTCTAAAAATTTTTCTCCATAAAGAGATTTTTTTGACCATGTTTGAAATTTAACAGCGTGAGCTCCTGCGTTTTTAGCATTTGATATCATTTTTTTTGCCAGGTTGATATTCCCATTATGATTAACCCCGATTTCAGCAATTATAAATGGTTTTTTATTATTATTAATTTCAAACTTATTAATCAGCATATAAGCTCCTTTTTATCCTTAATTATATGGTTCCCTGCCTTCGCAGGGATGACAGCTAAAACTATCTTTCTGTCTGATTTATTATTGGCTTTTGCTTGTCACCCCGGCTATGTTTTGTGCCGGGGTCCATTAAAATAAATCAAAATATAAATCTTTCCATTCTTTGTTAAAAGAATTTATTAAATTCAATTTATATTGTCTTTTCCACTTTTTGATTCTTTTTTCTCTTAAAATAGCTTCTTTAACATCAGTAAAAACTTCATAATAAACAAGTTTATCTACTTCATATCTTTTTGTAAAACTATCTACTAATTTATTTTTATGCTCATATACTCTTTTAATTAAATTACTAGTTATTCCAGTGTACAATGTTCCATTTTTTTTACTGGTAAGAATATAAATGTAATATTGTTTATTTTTCATAATTATATGGTTCCCTGCCTTCGCAGGGATGACAGCTAAAACTATCTTTCTGTCTGATTTATTATTGGCTTTTGCTTGTCACCCCGGCTATGTTTTGT
>JBNJGP010000053.1:0-17974 GCA_051747805.1 Candidatus Muiribacteriota bacterium | reverse complement strand
AATCATGACGCTGGGGCGCTCTGTCTTATCGGCACCCTGCAACACATGTCCCAGTGCCCAGCCAAGCTTCAAAATCTGATCAGGTCGGATCAGCCCTTGACCGACTTTGTCCCGAATGCCGTCGGTACCGAAATATTTTTTATCTGATGCCATGCCTTATCCGTTTTCCAAAAAATCCTCCAACATTAGCTCCCATAATAGCCGACATTGCCTGCCTTAATCCAAGCAGCCCGGCATTCATGAACCCTACAATCATTACCGTGCAGGCTGAAGAAGATTGTATAACGGCCGTTGTAACAGCACCGGTTACAACCGCAATAACCCGATTTTTGGTTAAAAAGGCAAGTATTTTTGATAAACTGGAACCGGCAATTTTTTGTAATCCCTCAGACATCATCTTCATACCAAATATAAAGATTCCAAGCCCCCCGAGTAAAAGGATAATCATTTGATTAGGATTAAGCACGTTTGCCTCAATTTCAACTGGTGGAAAATAAAGGCCCTCATAATCAATTAATGCCTGAAGTGAAATCTTTCCGGGCGATTCCCCGGCAATCATAGAAGTTAATGCAATACCATTTTTATCTGTATAAACAAGCTCAGGAAAAACTACCAGTTCTTTAGAAACTTTTTTAAATTTAACCCTTACATCAGACTTTGGGTTACCCTGGCTGTCATAAATTTTTACTCCGGCTGGGTTATCAAAAGAACTTTCAGCCATTGTTTCCTGGTTATTTCCTATCAGCTCAATACCAGAATAAACAAAAAATGATGTGGAAAGCTCTTTATCAGGCTCTAACACCCTTGCCCTTACATGCACTTCCCCAATATAATTTTGTGTTATAACGTTTGCCTGAACTTTTCCTTCAACATTTGTATTAAGGATTAAATTCTGTTTTCCAGGCTCATTCAGTCCCGCCTTATTATTTTTAGGGGAAATTATTGAAAATTCAACTGGGATATCAGCCATTCTCTGTCTGGAACCTTCGCCGCCTAAAAAACCAGCTATATTCTGACTTTCTACTTCGACAATTAAGGGTCGGGAAAAGTCATTGGGTTTTGTAAAAAATATGTCCCCTGAAGGTGCATATATTTTATCAACGTTAAGAGTATGATTTGAACACCCTGTTAATATTAATAAGAGAGTTAAAAGTAATAATAATTTTTTCATATGAAAACAATTATTTCTTTATTAATTAATAGCTCTATAATATTTTTTATTTTTGATTTGTCAACCTTTAAATTTTTAATAATTTCTTCAAAAGATAAAGTTTTTTTATTTGACATAAGTTTAACTGTATCAATCTGAAGTTTATCTGTTAAAAATACATTATGATTTTTTTCTTTATTAAAATAATAATAATAATAGCCTTCGTTATCTGCGTTTAAATTTTTATATTCAGTGGGTAAATATTCAAATTCTATTCTTTTAAGCAAAGGGCCAGTTTTAAATCTGGTTTTCATTGCGATTTTTCTTTCAGAAATTTTTTTATCCTTTGCTTTCTTTTTCTTTTTCTCTTTTTTATTCAGTGGATAAAAATTATTTTTATAATCTTTATTTGTTAAAATAAAATCAAGTTTCAATAGATTTTTTAAAATAAAAAAATCTTCTTTTTTAAATTCTTCTCTTAAAAAATCTTTTAAAACAAGAAAAGCTTTTTTTTGTGAGAGCGAATGAAATTTAATGGAATTTTTTTCAAAATACTCTTTCAACCTGAAGCATAAATTATAAAAATCTTCTTTTTCATCAATAAATTGAAGTGTTTTTTTAAAAAGGGCTGAATTATAAAAAAGATTTATAATTTTTGAAACTTTTTCAGCCTGATTAATTTCATCAAAACTCATATCCTTTGTACGCAGTATCTCATATGGCACAAAAGGGGAAGCGGTTAGACCTTCTTTTTCCATATTAATATGAAGCCCAGAACCTCTCAAAACCTTTAAAGTATTTGCCTGAAGCGTATCAGGATTTAATTTCCTTGAAATATTAATTGCCTTTTTAAAGGATTCTAAAGTTTCTCCGGGAAGTCCAATAATTAAATCCAGGTGAGTATGAATATTACCTCTGTTGCATATGCTTTGAATATTTTCAAATAATTTATTAAAACTTTCCCGCCTTTCAAGGGTTTTTAATACCTTATCCGATACTGATTGAATACCAATTTCAAACTGAAATGTGTTTTCAGGCAAATTATTTATAAAAGTTAAAAAGCTTTTTGATATTAAATCACCCTTGATTTCAAGCTGAAACATCTGAGAGGGATTTTTATTTTCAATAATAAACTTCATTATATTTTGTGCTCTCTCTTCATTAATATTAAAAGTTCTGTCAATAAATCTAATTGTTTCAAGATTCTGATTTATAAGAAACAAAAGATTTTCCTTAACTTTATCTAAATCCAGAAATCGAACCTTTCCTGTTAATGAGGATAAACAGTAGGAACATTTATAGGGGCATCCCCGGCTGGACTCAAAATAATAGAATTTTTTTTCCTCAAGCAGATTTAAATATTTATATGGTAGATTTATACTGTTTAAATCCTCAACAACAGCAGGTGAATTCAAAAAAATCTCTCCTTTTTTCTGTCCGTTTAATCCCTTAATATATTTTAGTTTTTCAAAAGAGTTCAAGTTAAGTAAAAATTGCTTAAAAACCATCTCCCCCTCGCCTGAAACTATATAATCAATAAAAGAATAAAGTTTTAGAATTTCTTCGGGATTATAGGATACTTCCGGCCCGCCAAGCACTATAATAAGTTCTGGATTTACTGCCTTAAGCTTGCCGCAGAGTTTCAATGTCTGTTCTAGATTCCATATATAACACGAAAAACCAATTATATGATATTGTTCGGCTTTAATATCTCTTAAAATATCATCAATACTCTGATTTATATTGTACTCGGCAATTTCAGCCTCAACATTTCCGGGTAAATTCGCATATAAAGCAGGCAGGGCAAGAGTAGCCTGTGTATATCTAGAATGCAGGGTTGAAAGTAAAATTTTCATACAAAGGAATAATACAAAAAATAAAAATAGAAAGCAAGCAAATACACCAATTCTCAATTTAGCCGAAAATCCTTTAGTGGTCACCCCATCAAATCAAGGATTTTCTCTATTTTCATTGAGAATTGCTGAAGCAAATAAAATGAAGACTATTTTTCTCTCAGCGAAAAATACATAACAACATATGAAAAATATTCTTTATCTTCAACGATAATTTTTAAATCTTTAAACTTTTCAACAATATTATCATATAAACACTTATATTCTGGAATAATCTCAATATCAAAATCTAAAATAATATCTTTAAATGCCAGCAAATCAGCATTCTGTAACCCTTTTAAATATTCAAAAAACATCCTGGCATATTTTTTATTTTTAACTTTATTTTTAATGTATTTATCAGTTATCTCAATATTTTCTAAAAGTTCTTTATCAATAAGGTCAGACCTGTACTGGCTTTTTAATTTTTTTCCACAAAGCCTTATTCTCATCTGAAGCAGACGTTCAAATGAATTAGAGGGAAAACTTCTTATAAAATATTCGCCCTTTTTAATAATAGGTTTTTCAAGAAAAATTAAAGAACCCTGCCTGATTTCATAATAATCAGGAGGGTCCTCCACTTTGTGCAGACTTTCCCGGGCATAACCACAAACAAAAGTCTGAATTAATATCAATAAGAAAACAATTATTTTATTAAAAATCTTCATTAATCCTCGTGCAGCTGAAGATGAATTACAGTTTCACCGCCTTCGCCAGACCTTACCTGTAAAACTCTGACCTCGCCTCTTCCGGCTCTAAACTGTTTTTTAAGATAATCAAGCCTTTCAGCTAACCTTTCAACATTTATATGGGATTTTCTAACAAGGTCATTAAAATCTTCCATGGTCAGTTGGGAAATATACACAATATCTTCCCTTGTAACACCCGAATCAATCAACTCATTTTTATTTTTACGATTAAGCGTACTTAATAAATCGGCTATAACAAGCATAAGGTCATATTGATTACTGATTTCACTTTTCTTTATAAGATTTTTACTCCTGTTCCGGCTTAAAAGACCTTTTTTCGGGAAAGTTTTAAGTTTTTCCCAGTTTAACTTACCTGTATCAATTTCGGGAAAAGGATTTCTGTTATAATAGGAAAAATCAGTCTGCTGAGCCGGATCCTCGTCCTCATGGTCAAGCTCATTTGGAATAACAATTTTTAACATTAAATTTTTTTCTTCGCCCTTTATCTGATCACTTGTTGGAAAAGTAACTATTGATTCTGCCATACACAAAAGGCCAAAACAAAACAGTATTGCTGTTACAAACTTCTTCATAGAACCTCCATCTCAGAGCTCTATTAATTTTTTAGTGCTCTTTGTGAGTATTTCGGCCCCCTCTTTTCTAACTACAACTATATCTTCTATTCTTATTCCACCCCAGCCTGGCAGATATATACCAGGTTCTACAGTAATAACATTTCCTTCTTTAAGCTTATGATTTGATTTTGACGAAACTCTGGGCGCCTCATGCACATTAAGTCCAACACCATGACCTAATCCATGCCCGAATCTATCGCCATATCCTTTTGAAGAAATATAATCCCTTGCTTCCTTATCTATATCGGCAGCAGAAACTCCGGGTTTAATCTTTTCTATAGCCTTTAGCTGCGCACTTAAAACAATATTATATATTTTTTTAAATTTCTGTGTCGCCTTTCCAAAAAAAACAGTTCTACTCATATCCGAAGTATAATGTTTATAAGTAGCTCCATAATCAAGCTTCAGCATGGAATTCTTTTTAGTTTTTCTTCGCACAGAACATTTTGCATGTGGAAGTGAAGCATTATTACCCACAGCTGCAATAGTATCAAAAGAGTTGTTTGAAGAACCATAACTTCTCTGAAAATCAAAAATATAGTCTGCTACTTCAGTTTCTTTCATTCCGATTTTTAAAACACCGAGAAGTTTTTTAAAAGTTTTATCTGTAATGTTTACAGCCTTCTTTATTTTTTTTATTTCATCCTCTGATTTCTGATACCTTAACTCTTCCACAGGGTTTGCCCCGGGAATTAAATTAATATTATTCTTTTTAAAACTGTTATAAGTATTAAAAGTCATAAAATCAGATTCAAATCCATATTTTAACTTTTTAGAAAAAAAAGAATAAAAGTTATCATTTTTAAACATTTTGACTTGGAGAGGTATTTTTAAAGCACTTTTAATATCATCAAAATAAATAAAATTAGTGATAACCTCAACTTTATCTTTATCAACCAGTATATAGGTGCCGTCAGCCTCAACCCCAGTTATGTAAAAAATATTAACAGGATTAGAAATAAGAAATGCATCAAACTTAGATTTCTTTAAAAGGTTTTTTAATTTTTTTATCATAATTGAACCCCTTCAATATTAAATTTCGGCTTTCTTAAACCAACAGTACAGTAAGTACTTTTTTCGTTTGTTAAAAATTTTTGAGAAACTTTTAAAATATCATCCATACTTACTTTATCAATTTTTTCAATCACCTCATCTAACTCAATCAGCTTATTATAATATATAAGAGAGCTAGCCTGTCTTCTCATTCTGGCAGAAGTATTTTCAAGGGCAAGAATTATATTTCCTTTTAACTGCTGTTTTCCTCTTTCAAGCTCCTCTTTTTTAATACCTTCCTGTTTAATTTTTTTAAGCTCCCCATAAACAAGCTCTATAACTTTATCTGTATTTTTATTGCTGCAGGCAAAATAAACAACAAACATTCCCGAGTTAACATGAGACTGAGCATAAGAATAAATAGTATATACATAACCATATTTTTCTCTTATTTCCTGAAAAAGTCTTGAGCTCATACCACCGCCGATAACAGATGATAAAATTCCAAAAGCGTATTTATCATCATCTACCTGAGAAGGTCCAGGCATTGCCAGGCAGAAATGCGTCTGCTTAATATCCTTTTTTATAAAAGTGGGAGGACCGGCCCTGAAACTATCCGGAATTTTTGATGAATTTTCATTTTTTATTTTCATATTTTTAAAATATTTTTTAATCAGCCCTATAATCTGTTTTTCATCAAAATGCCCGGCAACACTGATTACAACATTTTCTTTTACATAATTTTGATTTACATATTCTAAAATATCTTCTCTTGTAATATTTTCAACTGATTCAACTGTTCCTAAAATATTTTTTCCCAGAGGATGTTTAAACCAGTAGATTTCATTTATTAAATCATTAACAAGCTCATCGGGATTATCCTCGTACATTTGAATTTCTTCAATAACAACTTCTTTTTCTTTTTCGATTTCATAAGAATCATAAACCGAGTTTATTGTTATGTCTGACAGAATATCAACAGCAAGTTCTATATGTTCGCTTATAAGCCTTGAATAAAAACAGGTATATTCTTTACTTGAAAAAGCGTTCATATAACCACCAACACTGTCTAATTCTTCTGCAAGTTTTTTAGGCCCTCTTTTTTTGGTTCCCTTAAAAACCATATGCTCAATAAAATGTGAAATTCCCTCGGGAAACTTGTTTTCATAGGCAGTGCCTGTTTTAATCCATAATCCAATACTAATTGATTTAACATGTGGTATCTGCTCATAAATAAGCGTTAATCCATCAATTTTTTTTATGTGTATCAATATTTATCCCCTTTCCCCCATCATTTTTTTTAACGATTTTACTTCATTATATGTTAATTCTCTATAACCACCTTTAGAAACTCCTATTAACTTTATCGGCCCGAATCTGACACGTATTAATCTTGAAACAAGCAGTCCTTTAAGCTCACAGAACTTTCTAATTTCTCTATTAATACCCTCTGTAACAACAATTGAAATCCAGGCATTTTTTTTGGTATTTTTTATAATATTTATTCTTTCAGGAGTAACTTTTCGATTATCAATAATAACTGGTTTCATCAGCTCCGGAATATCTTCATGTGAAACATTTTTAGAAACTTTTACTTTATATTCCCTTTCAACTTTGTTGACCGGACGTGATAAATACTGTTTAAGCTCTCCATCATTTGTTAAAAGAACTAACCCTTCTGAATTATAGTCAAGACGTCCAACATAAGAAATAAAAAGTTTTTCCTTAATTAAATCAAAAATAGTTTTTCTTCCCTCAGGGTCATTATGAGTACATAAATATCCAGCGGGCTTATTAATAATATAATATTTTTGTATATGTATATTTTTAACAGGTTTTTTATCAACAATTAAATTATCTTTTGAAATATCCACTTTATCCCCGGGAGTGGCCTTTTTTCCATTTAAAATAACTTTCCCCGCTTTAATATATCTTTCGGCCTCACGACGGGACATTATCCCAAGATTTGACAACACTTTCTGAATTCTTTCCTTCATAATATTTATATCGACCTCACTTTTTAAAAAAATAGCCACAAATTAAATTTCCGTTCTTAATCAATAACATAATTTTATTTAATTCTCAATAAAATAAAAAGATAGGATACCCACTTTATGAAAATAGTATTACACAAAAAGAAGCATAAAAAAACCAGAAATAATAATAAAACTAAAGCCAATTATAGAAAAAACTTTCTGAAATTTTTTCAGTTTCAAAAGTTTATTCTGTTTTTGCTCATTAGATTCTTTTTCAGAAGCATTTTTAGTATTAAAATCATAAAAAGTTATTTTTTCAACATAGTTTCTGGCAACAATAACCCCTACAGCCACCAGCGATATTCCGGCCGCCATTCCAAGGGCTGTAGAAATAACAGAAACAACACCGAATCTTAAAACTCCAAGATTAATCGAAAACAAATAAACAAGTATTACACCTGGACAGGGAACAAGTCCAGCAGCAATCGAAAGCATATATGCCTGATTGGCTCCTTTAACCTCAACCTTATTATCATCAGAATAATTTTTATTTTTCCTTAAAATCTCATTAATGAGCATAAAACTACCAAGCAGTATAATTAAAATGCTTGTGACAAACCGCAACCCGCTCTCAGCATCGGAGGTTGCGCTCATAAGCGATTTTTTCAAAAAAAAATAAAAAATTAATACAACCATAGTACCGGATAAAGCATGAATAAACGCCATAAGTGAGCCAGCGGCAACACCATGAATAATTTTTGACTTTTTCCCAAGGAAATAGGACGCAATAATTACTTTACCATGACCAGGTCCAAGCGAATGCACAAATCCATAAACAAAAGATAAAAACGCAATAATCAAGAGAGTTTTTAAGGATCTGTCCTTTTGAAGTTTGTTCAGATTAGAAGAAATCATCCTATTAAGGTCTCTCTGATAGGAAATAATCTTTTTTCTTATTGAATTAATAAAAGTCGGCATTTTTATCCAGGATTTTTTTTGAACCTGGGCTGTCGTACTAACTTCTTCAGTTTTTAACCTTTCTTTAGATTCGCTTTCACGCTCAATATTATAAGGACTTGCATAAGAAACTAAACTGATTAAGGTGATTATAAAAATGAATAAGAGAAGTTGTTTTTTCATATATTAAAATTCAATAACCAGTTCTTCAACTTCAATCACTGAATAAAACCACTCAAATTCCCCTTCCTGAACTTTAAAATCAACTTTATCCGAACTTTCACCCTCTACCTTAAAAACAGGAGAACTAAGCTCAATATCATGATAAAACTCTTCATCAAACACACTTATTAAAATATTTTGACTCTCATCTTTAATTTTTTCATTTATGTTATAGGTGAAGTTAAAAATTAAAATTCGATTTTCAGTGTCCATTTCAAACTCCGGAGTCAGGTTAACTTCTTCACCGTCAATTTTTATTGTAGTATAGTAATTATAATCAGACATATTTTTAAACACTGTTTTTTTTACAAATTCTTTTTCTTCATCTGTATAATTTCCGTCTTTTGAATCATTGAAATCCTCTTCAAAAAGCATAGAAAACATCTCATCAAATGTCCATTTTAATTTAATTTTTTCTAACTCATTCTCTGAAGTATACGCTCTGGTATTAACCTCAACCCAGACATGAGGATGGCATATTGCAGATATTGTACAAAAAATTAAACAGGCAAAAAATAAATATTTCATACTTCAATCATACTACAGATAGAGAGAAATTTTCAATTTTTTTTTGAAATACCTCTCACCAACCCAGGATTACTGGAATTTTTTAAATTTTTTTTATATAATATATTTAATGAATATCAATTATTTAGATAAAATTTTAAATTCCTCTGACGATATAATTTTTTTATTAAACGGCGATTTTATTTTTGAAAAAGTCTGGAGCGACAATAAACACAAACTATTTTTCAGAGAGGAAGAAATTATTCAAAAAAATATTTCACAACTTTTTGATGGAAAAATATTAAAAACTTTCATAGAAAAGCTTAATAAAGTAAAAAAAAGCGGTAACCCTCAGTATACACAGTATAAATCCCCGTTTTCAAAAAACAAATGGTTTAAGGCAAAAATATGCGGTTTTTATGATAATTATACTTGCATAGATAAATTTTTAATATTCGTTTCTGAAATAACTGAATTTAAAAAGTCCGAAGAAAAGCTTAAAGAAAGCCGACAGAGATATAAACATATTGTTAATACTCAAAACGAGCTTATCTGTAGATGGCTCCCAGATACTACAATAACGTTTGTAAATCAGGCTTATTGTGATTTTTTCAATAAATCAGAAGAAGAGCTTATTGGCAATAAATGGACAGATTTTTTAACAGAGGAAGCCCTTAAAAAAATAAATTTTGAAAAATTCAAAAAATTAAAAACTCCAATTAGTTATGAGCATGAAGTTATTAGCAGCTCTGGCGAAAAAAGAATACAATCCTGGACAGATTTTCCGATTTTTAACCTTGACGACGAGGTAATAGGCTTTCAATCAACAGGTGTTGATATCACAGAATTAAAAAATACTCAGGGAAAACTCAAAAGGGCAAAAATTATGTCTGAAAATGCAAATCAGGCAAAAGCCGATTTTATAGCAAATGTCAGTCATGAAATTAAAACTCCTTTAAGTGTAATCACAGGATATACCCATGTTCTTAAAAAAAATGTTTTTGATAAAGACTTGAAAAAATACTGTAATAAAATATTAAAAGCCTCGAATATACTTCTGGATTTAATGAATGATATTCTGGATTTTTCAAAAATTGAGGCTGGTAAAATGGTGCTGGAGCCTGTAAATTTTAATCTGACAACTTTTTTTAAAAAAACAATAAATGTCGTATTATTAAAACTCAGAGAAAAAAAGCTTAATTTATATATTAAATTTGAACCACATTCTCTTATTTATTTAAAAGCCGACCGCGACAGAATACAGCAGATTATTATTAATATTTTAACAAATGCAATCAAATTCACCCACGATGGATATATTTTAATTGAAGTTTCTGTAGATAAAAAAAACGCAACAAAATGTTTATTAAATATTTCAATCTCTGATACCGGAATAGGAATAAAAAAATCTTATTTAAATAGTATTTTTGATTCTTTTTCACAGGTTGACTCTTCAATCAAAAGAAGATACAGCGGAACGGGACTTGGCCTTTCAATTGTTAAAAAACTTATTAACTTATTAAATGGTGAAATAAATGTTAAAAGTCAAGTAGGGAAAGGAACTTGTTTTAATTTCAGTATTCCTGTTGAATTTTTAAATGAAACCAGCCTGAAAATAGAAACGCTGCCCGGACAGGTGCTTATTATTTCAAATGATAAAGTGCAAAACAGCATTATAGAAAAAATTTTATCAATATATAATATTAAAACTGAATTTATAGATGATTTTGATTCTTTTAAAAGTTGTTTTAACCACCTGAAAAAACAAAAAAGAAAAAAAACTGATATTATTATTATTGATATTGATTTCTATACTATAAGCCAGGTACAGGATATTCCATTAATAAGAGAAAATAAAGATTTTAAAAATACTCCTCTCCTTATTTTACAGTATCCGATAGAAACTTATACTGAAAGCTCTTCGCTTAATGAAATAGAAAAGAGTTTTTTTTTACAAAAGCCTTTATTTCACGAAGTTCTGCTTAAAAAAATTGAAGAAATCACCAAAAGCAACCAATGTTAAAAAACTTTATTTTTAAACTACCACCTCTTAAAAGATTAATTTTTACCACAGCAATCGCATTTATCTTGGCTTATTCTTTTTTTGTCGGAAACTGCGGTTTAAAACCTACCTCAAAACATTCTCCAGAAGGTGATTTTATGGAATCAGAAATGATGTTAAAAAAGCATGTTATAGAACTTTCATCTAAAATCGGTGATAGAAATATCACAAAATATTCAAATCTTATAGAGGCAGAAAATTATATACATAAAGAACTTGCGGCCCTTGGATACGATATTTACCTTCAGGAATATAAAGTAAAAAACCCCTTTCCAGACCGTCACCCCTTTCCTGTAAGAAATATAATAGCCTCGCATGACTTAGATAACAGAAAATGTAAAAATATTATTATAGGCGCCCATTATGATACAGTTTTTAATTCCCCGGGCGCAGATGATAATGCAAGTGCGGTTGCTGGAATGATAGAACTTGCCCGGCTGCTAAAAAATCATAAATCAGATTATAATTTTAAATTTATAGCATTTGTAAATGAGGAACCACCATTTTTTCAAACAGAGGAAATGGGTAGCCTTGTATATACCAGATGGGCAAAAGAGAGAAACCTGAAAATTGAAGGCGCTGTAATACTTGAAATGATAGGATATTTTGATAACACCCTTTTTTCACAAAGTTATCCAGCCTTTTTAGGACTTTTATATCCTAATCGCGGAAATTTTTTAGCTTTTGTTGGAAATAAACACTCCGCTTCCTGGACAAATAAAATCTATAACAACTTCAGGAAGGAATCTGATTTTCCAGTAGAAATGCTTATTCCAAAACCACCTGTACCGTATGTTGATTTTTCTGATCACTGGTCTTTTCACAAGATGAACTATCCCGCTTTTATGATTACTGACACCGCCTTTTTAAGAAATCCAAACTATCACAAAGCATCCGACACATATGATACATTAAAGTACGACTGGATGGCAGAATTTATTAATCATCTCGCTATTGTATTAAAAAACACTTATTAAATGTTAACTTATCCACAATTTTTAATTCAAAAGCTATTTCCAACAAAAAAAGAGGAAAAAGTTTTTTTGTCGATTTTATTTATTTATATTGATTATATCGACCATTTGAGCATCTGCGCCTTATTCTTATATAACAATATTCATATATGAATAAAATTATTAACACCTTGTGGATAACTGTGGATAACTTTTTTTCTAAATCCTCTCAGTTGTATTTATGAAACTTCTCTGATAATATTTTAAGCATGGCTGTGGATAAAAAAAATCAGGAACTTAATTTATTTATAATATTAAATTTGCTTGCCCTGTTTTTAATAGCCGGAACCGTTTTTTCAATACATTTATCTAACTTTTTCAACACACGCCGGGCAATTATTATTAGATTACAACGAATTGAAAATCCTAAAATTCTTACTAGATTAAGAAATTTTCAAAAATCAAACACAAATAGAACACAGCACCCTTCTATTTCTGGTTCTGTTGGAAAAATCGAATTATTTCCAAAAAACTCCGCAGAATATGAAAAATACAATAATAAATTTGACAATATTAAAAAGCTGAATTTTGAAAATCCCGAAAAAAACATATTCAAACAAAACAGAACCCTTCATATAGCAGGATTTGTTAATCTAAACAACAGAAAATTTTTATTATACGGCCAGGGTCCAATTCCAAAAGTCTCTGTTAATCCTATGTTGATATTTTTCTTAATTATAATCACAAATATTTTTATTTATATTATTGTCATATATGTTAAAAAAATATATAAAAAAGAAGAAATACCTGCAGTTTACTCTCAGAATGAGAAACTGGCGGCAAGTATTGCCCATGAACTCAAAAATCCCCTTTCAGGAATTTCAATGTTTGTTGAGCTTCTTGAAAGAAAAATTAAAAAAGAACCTGAAATAGACTATATATTTAATATTAAAAAGCAGATTAGAAACTTAAATAAAATAATTACAAACTTCATCAACTATGCCAGACCATTTAAAGTAAACTTTCAGAAATGTAACCTTGAAAAATTATTATCAGAAACATTTGATAATTTTGAAGATGAACTCGATGAAACAACTTTAATAAGAGAAATTGAAAAAAATTCAGAAATTTCTGCTGACCCTGTATTAATTAAACAAGTTTTTTTAAATATTTTACTTAACGCTCTGGACGCCATAAAAAATAAAAAAGAGGGACAGATAAAAGTCAGTTTTTTTATGAAAAACTCAAATCAGTTTATAGAATTTGAAAATAACGGTGAACCAGTACCGGTTGATGAAAAAGAAAAAATATTCAAACCATATTTTACCACTAAAATAAAGGGTTCTGGGCTGGGTCTTGCAATTTCTAAAAAAATTATGACCGAACACGGTGGTGATATTAAACTTACAACTTCAGATGCTGAAAAAACAGTATTTCAACTGGAATTTAAAAATTAAAATACACTTAAAATTACGGAGGGGATATGAGTAAAGAATTAAAAAACTGGGATTTTGATTTAAATGAACAGATAATAAAAAAGGCAAATGACTTTCATACAAAACCTGCTCCGGGAATGCTTATCGGTACTTATTTATTAAAGTATCTAGTTCATAGCCTCGGGGAAGTAAAAGGAAAACTGCATATAGTAGCCGAAACCGGTGGATGTTTTGTTGATGTTCCTCAGGCAATTCTTCAACGTACAATTGGAAATAAATATTTAAGATACAAAAGACTTGGAAACGTAGCCTATACAGGTTATGGCAGACTTGACACTGAAAAAGCACTCAGAGTTTATGTAGACGTTCAAAAAATCGATAAAGAAAAATATCCAATGCTTTATGGTTTTTTCACAGGTGGCAGACCCCATGATAAATATGATAGACAAACTTTAAACAAAATCACAAAAGAAGAATTTTTAAAAGTTAAATTTGATATATTTGCAAAAGAATGGGTTAAAATAAAAGATATCCCGTATAAACTTGATATGCCTGTAAAAAAAATATGCAGAAAATGCGATAATACGTTTGCAACAAAAAACCCTGAAGACACATTATGTAAAATGTGTTCCAGCCCAGAAAAAAACAAATACTATGAAGAAATAAAATAAGGTTTTTTTAAATCAGACGAAAGACTTTTTATTCCAAGTGCACCTTTTTGATAAAATTGTATTACTTTATTATAATTCATAAATTCCGTTGACCCAATATAATCTATCCCCATATCAAGAATTTTATCTAATTCAGGAACACTCCCACCAAGCAGAATTTTACAGGAATTTCTGCCTCTTATTAAAACCTGGTCAATAGTTTCATTAACAAGGGTGAAGCCTGTAATTATTGTAATATCAGCTTTTTTTAAGAGACTCTCTGAATTATGCCATGCAGTTTCGCCCTCTAAAGGATTAAGCTCAACAACATTAACATCAAAACCTTTTTCTTTAAGGGACTCATAAAATTTAAATCTTCCAATCAGCACTATTTTTTTGTTTTTTAAAAAAGATAGAATTTCTGCAGGAAGTTTTCCATAAACTTTTTTATCAGAAAAACTTACTGAATCAATTAAGGCTACAGATAAAGCATTATAGAGCGGATGAGAAATTTCAGTAAAGACTTTTAAAACATCACACACTTTTTTTCCAATAAAATCACCGGGAAATGGCAGATTTTTGTGTAAAATATTATTCTGCTTTAAAAGAGGCACTATATGACAGTACCCATATTTAAGTGAAGTTCTAACAAAAACTGCACTATAGCAGGTTATAATATCTTCAACTATTAAATCAGATTTAATATTTTTAGAAATTTTTCTTAAAAAATTCATAAAGATACGCCCTTTTTTAAAAAAAAAGAGAGAAGAAAAACTCTTCCCTCTTTTTCAGGTTAAACTCTGATATGCACAACCTTTATTTCACTTCAAATACTATTTCGTCATCTGCGGCATTTATCTTAACCGTATTTTTAGGCAGAATTTTACCGGAAATTATAAGCTGGGCAAGCTCATTTTCAATAGTTCTCTGAATAACTCTCTTAAGGGGTCTGGCTCCGAATTGAGGATCAAATCCTTTTTTGGCAAGCAGTTCTTCTGCCTCTTTTGTGATTTCAACATCAATATCTTTTTCTTTTAATCTATCAGAAAGATACTTTGTCTGTATTTCAACAATTTTTGCCAGATGCTTTTGAGTAAGACTTTCAAAAACAATATTCTCATCAATTCTGTTTAAAAACTCTGGTCTGAAATATTTCAAAAGAATTGAGTTCATCTGCGAAACCAGCTCTTTTCGGGAACCCTCAAAATTAATAATTTTATCAGAACCAAGATTGGAAGTCATAATAATCACAGTATTACGAAAATCAACTGTTCTCCCCTTGCCATCAGTTAAACGACCATCATCAAGTATCTGCAAAAGAATATTAAAAACATCATGATGAGCTTTTTCAATTTCATCAAGCAGTACAATCGAATATGGTTTTCTTCTAACAGCCTCAGTCAAATATCCCCCCTCATCATAACCAACATATCCGGGAGGAGCCCCAATTAACCTGGCAACAGAATGTTTTTCCATATATTCAGTCATATCAATTCTGACAATATTTTTTTCAGTATCAAATAAAAACTCGGCAAGAGCTTTTGCCAGCTCTGTTTTACCCACACCGGTCGGACCAAGAAATAAAAACGAGCCAATAGGCTTTGCACTATCTTTAAGACCAGCACGGCCACGTCTTACAGCATTAGAAACAGCAACAATAGCCTCTTCCTGTCCAACAACCCTTTTATGAAGATTATTCTCCATATTCATAAGCTTATCCTGCTCACTCTTAATAAGTCTTGAAACAGGAATACCAGTCCAGCGCGCAACAATTCCGGCAATTTCTTCTTCAGTAACTTCTTCTTTAAGAAGAGCCTTTTCCTGTTGAAGCTCTTTAAGGTGGGTATTAAATTCTTCAAGCTCTTTATGAAGTTTTGGAACCTGTCCATATTTTATTTCTGACGCCCGGCCAAAATCAGCATTCCTTTCTGCCTGCTCTTCCTCGGTTTTTAACCTGTCCAGCTCAGATTTAATCTGCTGAATCCTGTTAATAGCTTCTTTTTCCTTTTTCCAGTGAAGTTCAAGGGACTGATGTTTTTCAGTTAAATCCGCCTTTTCTTTTTGAAGCTCATTAAGTCGGATTTCAGAAGCCTCATCTTTTTCTTTTTTTAAAGCAGTAATTTCAATTTCAATCTGCATAAGCCTTCTTTTAATAACATCAATTTCAACAGGCAGGGAGTCAATCTCCATTTTAAGCTGAGAGGCCGCCTCATCCATAAGGTCAATTGCCTTATCTGGAAGAAATCTGTCAGAAATATATCTCTGGGAAAGAACAACAGCCGATATAATTGCAGAATCCTGAATTCTAACACCATGATGAACCTCATATTTTTCTTTTAATCCCCTTAAAATTGAAATAGCATCTTCAACCGAGGGTTCATCAACAAGCACTGACTGAAACCTTCTTTCGAGAGCAGCATCCTTTTCAATATGTTTTCTGAACTCATTTATAGTAGTAGCACCAATACATCTCAAAGTTCCTCTGGCAAGAGCAGGTTTAAGCATATTAGAAGCATCTACAGCACCCTCTGCGGCACCAGCACCAACAAGAGTATGCATTTCATCAATAAACATAACAATCCCGCCGTCAGAATTTTCAACTTCATGAATAACAGCTTTTAATCTATCCTCGAATTCACCTCGGAACTTGGCACCAGCAATAAGGGAACCCATATCCAGCATAAAAATAGACTTATTTTTCAAGGATTCAGGAACATCATTTGAGGCAATTCTCTGGGCAATTCCCTCTGCAATAGCAGTTTTACCCACACCCGGCTCACCAATAAGAACCGGATTATTCTTGGTTCTTCTAGATAAAACCTGAATAGCCCGTCTAATTTCATCATCCCGGCCTATAACTGGGTCCAGCTCACCTTTTCTGGCCATATCTGTTAAATCCTTACCAAATTTTTTCAAAGGAGCATACCTGTCCTCAGCATTTGCAGTATTCACATGCATACCACCTCTTAGCTCTTTAACAGCCTTTTTAAGCTCTTTTTCTTTAATACCATTTCTTTTAAGTATTTTAGAAGCATTTGAACGACCCTCTTTTAAAATTCCTAAAATAATATGGTCAACACTTACAAACTCATCTTTTAATTCCTGAGCAATATCCCAGGAAATATCAAAAACACTTTTTAATTCCGGAGAAATAAACTGCTGGCCATAAACCCCCTCTACTCTGGCAATTTTTTTAAGCTCATCATCAATTTCTTTTTTAATAACATTAATATTGCCACCAGTTTTTGCAAGCAGAGGTTGAGCAACCCCCTCTTCCTGATTGAGAGCCTCTTTTAAAATATGAAGTGGGGTAATTCCCTGATGTTTTTCTTTATCAGCAAGTCTCTGCCCACTTTCAATAATTTCCTGGGCTTTAACAGTAAATCTATCTAATCTCATAAAAACCTCCTTCTTAATTAAATAGAAATATTTTTACTTTCTTAAAATATATAATGCAATTTTCATACCAAGTGAGCGAACCTGAGGTTCTAGTGAGAGGTGAGACGTGAGAGGTGAGACGATAGGAGCCGTGAGAAGTAAGAAGTAAGAAATGAAAAAGCGGAGAGAGCAGAAAGGCGCAGATTAGAGCAAGAGCTTAAAATTTATTACGAAATAAAATAAAGCGAGTGGTCAGGCCGACATAAAAGTAAAAAGCTTTCAGCTTAGTAAAATCACCTAAAGGTGATAGTAAAGTTATCTAACGATAACAGTAAAGTAAATTAAAATTTACAGTATTTTTGTTTTAATCTTTTGCTGTCAGCTTTAGCTGACTTTACTGTCGATGACATCGACTTTACTTGACCTTCGCTCAAGTTAGAGCATTAAAAGTATTTGTTTATGACTTATTTGCAA
>JBNJGP010000052.1:0-18013 GCA_051747805.1 Candidatus Muiribacteriota bacterium | reverse complement strand
TGCGCATTGATTTTTTTTGCCTCTTTTTCAAAAACTTCAATAAATGTTTTGCCAATTATTTTTCTCTTTTTTTCTGGATCGCTTATTCCCTCAAGTCGCGAAAGGAATTTTTCTTCTGCATTAACAACATCAAGGTTAAAATCATATCCCGTTGCAAATAATTTTTTAATTCCTTCTGTTTCGTTTTTTCTCATCAAACCATTATCAATATAAATTGCTGTTAATCTATCCCCTATAGCCCTTGCAAGCAATGCGGTCATCACAGTTGAGTCAACACCACCTGATAAAGCACAAATAACTTTTTTCCCCTTAGTTTTCTCCCTTATTTTTTTAATTTCATAATCAATATAATCAGCCATAGTCCAGTCAGGTTCAAGTTCTGCAATATTAATTAAGAAGTTTGAAAGAATTTTTTTTCCTTCTTTTGTATGATGCACCTCTGGATGAAACTGTACACCGTATATGCTGCCCTTATTTACCACACAGTGGGGACAGCCTTCTGTTGTGGCAATTAACTCAAAACCCTCAGGAAGTTCTGATACTGAATCACCATGACTCATCCAAACAGTATTGTCTTCTGTTTTTTCAAGCAACAGTGAATTTTTTAAAATATTTAATTTTGTAAAACCATATTCTCTTTTATGCTCAGTATCGATTTTACCGCCATACAAATACATAATAACCTGCATCCCATAACAAATTCCCAGCACAGGTACTTTTCCATCAATATAATTTTTTTCAATAAGTGGGACCTTTTCGTCATAAACAGATTCTGGTCCGCCTGAAAGAATAATTGCGTCAGGAGAATTATTTTTCATATATTCATCAACTAACGTACAGCTTATTATTTCAGAATAAAAACCCAGCTCCCTAACTTTTCTTACTATCAACTGAGAATACTGACTGCCAAAATCCACAACTAAAACTTTATGCATTGAAATCTCCTTAAACCCTTTATTAGTAAGATTTACACACTTCGACTTTTCGCAAAGTAAAGTAATTAAGCACCAATATCTTTTCTGTAATACATATTATTAAAATAAATTTTATTAATTTCCTTATAGGCTATTCTTTTAGCCTCGCTCAGCTCCTTTGCCTTTGCAACAACGCTCATAACTCTACCGCCATCTGTTAAAAAATGTCTGTTAGCTTGCTTAACCCCGGCCATGAAAATAAGTGTTTTTATTGTTTTATTAATATTTATTCTTTTTCCCTTTTCATAATGTTTTGGATATCCGCTACCTGCAAGAACTACACATAATGCTTCTTTTTCCTGCCACTGAAGTTTTATTTCATCCAGCTGCTGTTTAAAAATTTTTTTCATAATCAGCCCAAGGTCTGTTTTCAAAAGCGGAAGAAGAACCTGAGTTTCAGGGTCACCAAACCGGACATTATATTCAATTACTTTTGGTCCTTTTGAGGTAAACATTAATCCAATATAAATTACACCTGAATATTTTATTCCTTCTGTTACAACCCCCTCAAAAGTTGGTTCAACAATTTCTTCTAAAACTTTTTTTCTATCTTCTTTACTTATATAGGGATTTGAAAAAGCTCCCATTCCTCCAGTATTTAATCCTTTGTCGCCATCATGGGATTTTTTATAATCCCTTGCATAAATCATAGGTTTAATAGTTTTTCCATCCATAAAACAAATAAGCGACGCTTCATCACCCTCAAGAAACTCCTCAATGATAAATTTACCCTCATTACATTTACTTAAATGTTCTTCTACCTCGTTTTTATTATGACATACCCGAACTCCTTTACCACCAAAAAGCCCGTCATATTTTAAGACAACAGGAAAAGAAAGATTTTGAATATAATTTTTTAACTTTTCTTTATTTTCAAACTCTTTATGATCTGCCGTTGGTATTCCGTATTTTTTCATGAATGTTTTAGCAAAAGATTTACTTCCTTCAAGTTTTGCCCCGTCATAAGAAGGACCAAAAACCTCTATACTTCTTTTTTTAAAAAAATCATATATACCGTCACATAAAAATTTTTCAGGTCCAACAAAAATTGAGTTTATCTGTTTTTTACGACAGAACTCATATATATCCTGAAAACAGTCACTTTTAATTGTGGTTTCATGACTTACTGAGAAAATTCCTGCATTACCGGGATATGCATAAATTTTTTTAACATATTCGCTCTGATATAATTTCCAGGCAATACAATGACTTCTAGCATCACTTCCAAGAATTAAAACCCTCATAATTTACTCCCTGACTTTTATTTTTAACTTGAGTTTAACAAAAAATAGAAATTTTAATTTACTTTACTGTTATCGTTAGATAACTTTACTATCACCTTTAGGTGATTTTACTAAGCTGAAAGCTTTTTACTTTTCTTTAGGCCTGACCAAAAAAGTCTTTTAAAAAAATTTGCTAAACTCAAAATTTTAATTTTAATGTCTAAAATGCCTTTTTCCGGTCATTATCATTATTAAACCAAGCTCATCTGCTTTTTCTATAACTTTTTTATCGTTTTTAGAACCTCCAGGTTGAATAATAGCTTTAATTCCAGCCTCACAGGCTTTTTCTACTGCGTCTGGAAAAGGAAAAAAAGCATCTGAGGCAAGATAGGACCCTTTTTTTTGTTCCCCTGCTTTTTTTAAGGCAATTTCCACGGCATCTACCCTGGAGGGTTGACCCGCCCCCATTCCAAGAAGCGTCTTTCCGGAAGAAACAACTATTGCATTTGATTTAATGTTTTTCACAGCCTTAAAAGCAAACTCAAGCTCTTTAATATCCTTATTATCCGGCTTATTCTCTGTTACTGTTTCTATTTCATCTGATATATCTTTCCACCAGTCTTTTTCCTGATAAAGAATTCCGCCTTCAACAGGCATAAAAGTATATTTTTCTCTTGAGGCAAAATTTTTATATAAAACAAGACGCAAATTCTTCTTTTTACCAAGGATATCAAGTGCTTCTCCATCAAATTCAGGTGCAATTATTATTTCAAAAAAATGTTTCTTTACTTCAAGCGCAGTTTCTTTATCAACTTTGTAATTAAAACAAACTATACCTCCAAAAGCTGAAAGAGGGTCTCCTGCCAGCGCCCTTTTGTAAATTTCCGTATTATTATCTCCAACAGCAAGACCACAGGCATTTCCATGTTTTAAAACTACACAGCATTTTTCATCATTAAAATCTTTTATTGTAGAAATTGCCCCTTCCATATCCAGATAATTATTATAGGAAATTTTTTTACCCTGTAATACTTCAGCATCAGAAAGAGCATAAGGTGCATGAACATCTCTGAAAAACCATGCTTTCTGATGTGGGTTTTCTCCGTATCTTAATAATCTTTCTCCTTTAAAGCTCATATCCATATTAATTCCTGGTAATTTTGAGGCATAATATCTGGATATGGCAAAATCATATGAGGCCGTTTTAATAAAAGCAAACGCTTTTAATTTTTTTATATATTCATTATCTATATTATCTTCGTTTATTTTATAAATAAACTCTCTGTACTGCTCAATATCTGAAAGAACCGGAATATTAGCCTTTGCTGCCGCCCTCAAAAGACTTACTCCGCCAATATCTATATATTCGTCAAGTTCCTCCTCTTTTAAGTTTTCCCATAAAACTTTTTCAAAAGGATAAAGATTACAGACAATATAATCTATTGAGGGAATTTCATGTTTCTGAACTTCATTATTATGTTTCTGATTATCTCTCTTAAAAAGAATTCCACCAAAAATTTTAGGATTTAATGTTTTTACTCTACCATTTAAAATTTCAGGAAAATCTGTAATTTCAGAAACCTCTACAGGGTTAAATCCCCTTTTTCTTAAAAATTTGCATGTTGTACCTGTAGCAATAATATTCACAGATTTTTTCTCAAATTCTTCTGCAAGTTCTATTATTCCCTTTTTATCCCATACACTTATTAAAGCATTCTTTGTCATTTAACCCTCCAAAATTTTTTGTAATGCCTCTATATATGTTTTATGTTCAAGTTTAAGTAAATCCTCTTTAAAATAATCAAACCCTTTTCTGGGCTTAATCTTATAAATATTCTGATAAATTATTTTACCTGTATCAACTCCTTCATCTACAAAATGTACTGTAACGCCTGTATATTTCACCCCATAATCCCAGGCCTGTTTTTGTGCATTCAGCCCGGGAAAAGAAGGTAGTAGCGAAGGATGAATGTTAATAATTTGATTTTTATATACTGATACAAACTCAGGGGTTAAAATTCTCATAAACCCTGCAAGAATAATATAATCAATATTATTTTCTTCTATAATTTTTGAAAGTTTTTTTTCAAATTTTTTTATTTTTGATGATAAAAATTCATGTTTTATATTTTTTTCTCTTAAATACTTAAAAGCAGTGGGTTTTTTTTTATCTGAATAAACTCCTTCAATAAAGAAGTTTTTGATTTTTTTTTCTTTAACAGCCTCAATTATTGACATCATATTTGAGCCTCTTCCAGATACAAGTATAATACCTTTTTTCATATAAAAACTCCAAATAAATAAAAAAAGCCAGTGAATATTCACCGGCCTTTTTTTATACCTGATGAATATCCGTAGTCGGAAAATTTACGGTTTTCCGGTAGAAACTTCCGCACCATATCAGCGAATTTATACGTATATTCTATTTTATAAAAATATTTTACTGCTGTCTTTTAATGGTTAAGATATTATCAGACACCTTTTATTTATTCAAGCTTAAGTTTAGAAAAGTTAACCTGTTTCCATTAAAAAATTATAAAGCGAGTGGGCAGGCCTACACAAATTAGACCCCGTTTGGTTTTTTTTGATTATTGATTAATAACTTCTCCAATTTTAATTAAATTAAACTCCTTCTCAACTTGAGAACATATACCAGGCTCAACAATTAGAGTAAAACCAATTCCCATGTTAAATACTTTAAAAAGTTCCTTTTCTTCAATATGTTTTTGTACTGTTTTTAACCCTGGAAAATAAGGAAGCGAGCCTTTATCTAATTTTATTTTCAGTTTTTGGGGAATAATTCTGGAAATATTTCCCTCTAGTCCCCCCCCAGTTATATGAGACATCCCCTTAATTTCATATTTTTTCAGGATTTCTAAAACTTCTTTTACATAAATTTTTGTGGGGTTTAATAAAATTTGTTGAACTGTTTTTTTCTCTTCAGCTAAATAATCATTAATATTCAGATTCATTTTTTCAAAAAAAAGCTTTCTGAGAAGAGAATATCCATTAGAATGAAATCCGGACGACGGAAAACCTAAAATAATATCACCTGCTTTTATATTTTTTCCTGTAATTAACCTGGATTTTTCACATGCTCCAAGGGCAAATCCCGCAACGTCAAAATCCTGCCCCCTGTACATTCCAGGCATTTCAGCAGTTTCGCCGCCTAACAGAGCACATCCAGCCTTAATACAGCCTTTTGATATTCCAGAAATTATGTGTTTGAACTTATCCTCTTCAAGCTTCCCTATAGCAACATAATCAAGAAAAAACAGGGGTTTTGCCCCACAGGTTAAAATATCATTTACACACATTGCCACAAGGTCAATTCCTATAGTATCATATTTTTCGGCCTCTATTGCAACTTTAAGTTTGGTTCCCACACCATCAGTTCCCGAAACAAGAACAGGTTCTTTATAATTTTTTATTTCAAATAAACCTGCAAATCCACCTAAATCATTTAATACGCCTGGTATATATGTAGATTTAACATTTTCTTTAATGGAATTTATTACTCTGTCTCCTTTATTAATATCCACTCCAGAATTCTCATATGTTAATTTTCCCATAACATCTCCTTTAAAAACAAATATGACAAAGACTTAGATTTTCAAAACATTTCAGCAGTTCATTTTTATGAATGTACTCAAGACTGTGGGCTTTTATATAACGCCTTATATCCTCAACTGATCGACTGTTTGCAATTAACTCATCTTTTTCTCTAGTATCCATTCCAAAAAAACACGGATTAAGAACTGGTGGAGAACTTATTCTTACATGAACCTCTTCTGCCCCGGCCTCTTTAACAAGTTTTACAATCTTTTTACTGGTAGTTCCTCTTACAATTGAATCATCAATTAAAACAACCTTCTTGCCCTCAATCACACTTTTTATACAGTTCAACTTCATCTTCACCTTCATATTCCTGAGTTCCTGCGTTGGATTAATAAACGTGCGTCCAATATAATGATTTCTTATAATCCCTTTTTCATACGGTATTTTTGATTCTTCTGAATAACCCAGGGCAGCAGATATTCCAGAATCCGGAACAGGAATAACAAGGTCAGCCTTAACAGGATGTTTTCTTGCCAGAATTCTCCCCATTTTTTTTCTTGCCTCATGAACGTTTATATTAAAAAAAGTGCTGTCTGGCCGGGCAAAATATATATATTCAAAAACACAGAAATTTATCTGAGGATTTTTTTCATATTTAAATATTTCCTCGTTTCCATTTAAATCAATTGAATAAACCTCAGCAGGTTCCATTTCCCTTATTAATTTTGCTCCTATCATATCAAGAGCACAAGTTTCTGAAGAAATAACGATTTTTTTCTTTAATCTTCCAATACAGAGAGGTCTTATAGATTTTTTATCTTTAACCGCAATTAACTTATCCTTGTGAATAATCACAAAAGAAAAAGCTCCTTCAAGCTTACACAGTTCATCTCTTAAAGCATTTAAAAAGTTATTCTGAGAGCTTCGTGAAATTAAATGAAGTAGAATTTCAGTATCGGAATCGGTTTGAAATATCGCCCCATCATCTTCTAATTCTTTTTTTAAATAATCTGCATTTGTAATATTTCCATTATGAGCAATTGCAACTGTCCCATATTTAAAAGTGGAAATAATAGGCTGCACATTCATTCTTGAGCTGCTTCCGGAAGTTGTATAACGAACATGACCTATTGCCAGATTTCCCCTCATACGTTCAAGATGCTCCTCATCAAACACTTCGCTTACAAGTCCCATTTCTTTCATACTTGAAATATTTTCTGTATCAGATACAGCTATTCCCGCACTTTCCTGTCCTCTGTGTTGAAGAGAATAAAGTCCGTAATAAGTGAGATTGGCCAGCTTTTTAAATTCCGGTGAAATTATTCCAAAAATTCCGCACTCCTCCTGCAGTCCATATAATGTCATAAAATCTCCAAATTAATTTCATCATTTATAATTAAATTCTTCCCTACGGCAATTCCAAGCTTTTTAAGTTCAACATCAAACTCATCTGCTTTTTTTTCCAGGTTGGCAAAATCCCGGGCATACGCTCCAAAAATATACCTACCCGGACTTTCAGAAAAAAGATAAAAATCTTTACGGAAATCATATTCAAATTGAAGTTTAGCTCCAGTTTCCCCTTTTTTTAAACTTTCATAGAGACAACAGGCTATTCCTCCTTCTGAAACATCATGTATTCCGCCAAAAAGGGAAATATTTTCAAGAATAAATAAAATTAATTTTTTCTCTTCTTCAACATCCACTGGAATAAGAGGGCCTTTTTCCATATTAAATATATTCTTTAAATACTGGCTGCCTCCGATATTACAATAGTTTTTACCTATCAATCCAACTATCATATCTTTTTTAATCGAATTTGATTTTAAACTGTTAAAATCTTCTGTCATTCCCACCATTCCAATAACCGGTGTTGGATGCACCGCCTTTTTCTGATTTTGATTATAAAAGGAAACGTTTCCTCCTGTTACAGGTGTATTAAGTTCCCGGCACGCATCCGCTATTCCATCCGTGCATTTTGCAAACTGATAATAAACCTCAGGCTCCAGAGGGTTTCCAAAATTAAGACAGTTAGTTACCGCAAGCGGTTTCAGTCCGGAAGCAGCAAGGTTTCGGGCACTTTCATAAACTGCCATTTTGGCGCCCATATAAGGATCAATATAACAGTATATTGAGTTACAGTCGGTTGTCATACCAACTGCCTTATTTGTTCCTCTTATTCTTATACAGGCAGAATCTGCCTCGCCCGGTTTTTTAAGAGTATTTGCCCCAACTTGATAGTCATACTGAGAGTAAACTTCTTCCCGCGATTTTAAATCAGGTGAATTTAAAAGAATTTTTAAACTAGTCTGAATATTCCTACATGGAAGCTCTTCAATTTCATTTTTCTGAAGATTTATACTGCCCATATAGGATGGTTTTTTTTCCTCTCTGTGATAGACTGGAAATCCTTCTACAACAAAATCAACAGGTAACGAGGCAACAATTTTTTTTCCATTTTTTATAATAACTTCATTATTTTCAATTACTTTTCCAATTTCTGCAATATTCACATCCCATTTATTAAAAATTTGTTTTACTTTTTCTTCAAAACCTGGTTTTACAACCATTAACATTCTTTCTTGAGATTCAGAAAGCATTATTTCATACGGGGTCATATTTTCCTCGCGCTGAGGCACATAATTAAGGTTAATTTCCATACCTCCTTTTGCCTTATGGGCCATTTCAAAAGTTGAACAAGTTAACCCTGCCGCCCCCATATCCTGAATACCTGTAATATAATCATACTTAAAAAGCTCAAGACAGGCTTCCATAAGCAGTTTTTCCATAAACGGGTCTCCAACCTGAACCGAGGCTCTATCCTCAATAGAATTATCTGAAAGCTCATCAGAGGCAAAAGTTGCTCCGTGTATCCCGTCTCTACCGGTTTTTGAACCAACTATAAAAACTGGATAACCCACTCCGCTTGCTGCCGAGCGTTTTATCTGATTATGCTTTATTAACCCCGCAGCCATAACATTAACCAGAGGATTTGTATTATAGCATTTATTAAAATAAATTTCTCCGCCAACTGTTGGTACACCCATGCAGTTTCCATATCCTGCAATACCTGAAACAACACCCTCAAAAATATGCCGGTTTTCCGGAAGCTGAAGTGAGCCGAATCTTAATGAATTCAGAATTGAAAATGGTCTTGCACCCATTGTAAAAATATCTCTTAAAATACCACCCACACCCGTTGCAGCACCCTGATAGGGCTCAACTGCGGAAGGATGATTATGGCTTTCTATTTTAAAAGTTACTGCCAGCTCATCCCCAATATCTACAATTCCGGCATTTTCTCCCGGCCCCTGAAGTATATTTTCTCCCTCAACCGGAAATTTTTTAAGATGCTTTTTTGAATTCTTATAAGAGCAGTGTTCTGACCACATTACAGATATAATTCCTGTTTCTGTTAAATTCGGTTCTCTTTTTAAAAAGGAGTTTATTTTATTCCATTCTTTTTCTGTTAAACCCATTTTCTTATAATCTGTTTTCATTAACTCCTCCAAGTATTGGATTTTGTTATTTATTATTTAGAATTGTTTTTACTATTTCCGACCCATCACCATTTCCGAGAATATTATCCGGATTTCTTTCTGGGTGGGGCATCATACCAAATACATTCCCACCCTCATTTACTATACCGGCTATATTTTCAGAAGAACCGTTTGGATTATATATTCTTTCAGTTTTTCCTTTTGAATCCGAATATTTTAAAAGCACCCTATCCTCATCAACAAGTTTTTTTACAGTTTCTTCTTCAGCATAATAGTTACCATCCATATGTGCCACAGGCAACGATAATACTTTGCTTTTGATATTTCTGGAAATTTTTTGATTTATAACTTTAACATAGACATCTTTACAGATAAATTTCATATATTTATTTCTTAAAAGCACTCCGGGAAGAGCGTCGCATTCACATAAAATCTGAAAACCATTACATATTCCTATTGTAAGTCTGCCCTCTTTAATATGAGTTAAAACATCATTCATTATATTTGAAAATTTTGCAATAGCTCCTGGTCTTAAATAATCTCCATATGAAAATCCTCCTGGTAGCAGTATTAAATCATATTTTTTTTGAAGTCTTTGTTTATGCCAGATTAAATCTGTTTCAATACCAAGAGTATCACTTAAAAAATTAAACGAGTCCATATCACAGTTAGAACCGGCAAACTGAACAACACAGGCTTTCATACATCCTCCTGGATTTCTATTTCATAATTTTCCATATGCGGGTTTGCAAGTAGTCTGTCACACATATCTTTGGCTTCATCTTTTGCTTTTTCTAAATCATTATGATTAATTTTTAAATCAATTATCTTTCCCGTTACCACATTATCTACCTGATTGTATCCTAAATTATGTAATCCGAGGTTTATAGCCTTTCCTTCCGGGTCTAAAATACCAGGTTTTGGATTAATTCTAACCCTTATCTTAATCATCAAGGTCCTCCTTAAGTCTATTTAAAACTTCCCTGTACTTATCAATCATATTTCCGGTTTCTTTTCTGAATACATCTTTATCCAGTTTATCTTTTGTTTTTTTGTCCCATAACCTGCAGGAATCAGGTGAAATTTCATCTGCCAGCAGCAAGTTTCCATCAGGGTCAATTCCATACTCTACTTTAAAGTCAACAAGGTCTATTCCAACTTTATCAAAAAGACTTTTAAGAAGATGATTTATTCTGAAAGTATATTCCGAAGCCCGTCTCAACTGTTCATCTGTTGCAAGTTCCATTGCCTGAATAATATATGGATTAATAAAAGGGTCTCCGTATTTATCGCTTTTATAACAGTATTCCAGGATAACATTATTTAATAAAGTCCCCTCAGTAATACCTACCCGGCGCGTAAGCGAACCCGCGGCTATATTTCTAATAATAAATTCAACAGGTAATATTTCTACCTTTTTGGCAAGAATAGTTTTTTCATCTACAGGTTTCAGATAATGTGTTGGAATACCATTTTTTTCAAGATACTTAAAAATATACCTTGTTATTTTAAGATTAATTTCACCTTTTTCTTTCATTGTTTCCTTTTTTTTGCCATCAAAAGCTGTTGTGTCATCTTTAAAGTAAATAAAAAGCTCGTTTTCTGCCGGGCCCTTATAAAGAGTTTTTGCCTTTCCCTCATAAATTTTTTCCATTTCCACTTTAAACCTCCATTTTTTCATATATATAATCAATGTGTTCTAAATAATGGTCTATATTGAAAATATCATCGATTTCTTTTTCTGAAAGAACTTGACAAACCTCTTTATCTTCTTTTAAATTCTTGCATAAAGCAGAATTCTCATCCCAGCTTTTCATCGAATTCCTCTGCACAAGCATATAAGCATCTTTTCTTTTCATGCCTTTATTACATAAAGTAAGAAGCACTTTCTGCGAAAAGATAAGACCATTTAAACTTTCAATATTCTGAAGCATTTTTTCTTCATTTACAATCAAATTATCTATTAGCCATA
This sequence comes from Candidatus Muiribacteriota bacterium, assembly GCA_051747805.1. Lineage (GTDB taxonomy): Bacteria > Muiribacteriota > Muiribacteriia > Muiribacteriales > Muiribacteriaceae > JBNJGP01. The sequence continues at coordinate 6,789 of JBNJGP010000052.1, read as the reverse complement.
TAGTTTTTTTCAGCATATAATGGGTTAGATGAAAAGAGTCTGGAATAATAATTCTCTCAACAGAGGAATGTGATATATCGCGTTCATGCCATAGAGCAATATTTTCGAGGGCAGCACTTAAATTGGACCGTAAAACCCTTGCCAGTCCAGATAATCTTTCAGAAATAATTGGATTTTTTTTATGGGGCATGGCAGAACTTCCTTTCTGCCCCTTTTTAAATCCTTCCTGTGCCTCTCTTACTTCTGTTCTCTGTAAATGTCTGATTTCAAGGGCAATTTTTCCCATTGTTGCTCCTGTAAGGGATAGCGCCCACATAATTTCGGCTATTCTATCCCTTTGAATTACCTGCCCGGAAACTGGAGAAGTTTTTAAATTTAAAGAGTTTAGTACATACTTTTCTACAAAAGGTTCTATATTTGAATAAGTTCCAACAGCTCCAGAAAGTTTTCCAACAGACGCACAGTCCTTGGCCTTTTTTAATCTCTCAAGGTTTCTCTGCATTTCTTTATAATAAACTCCCAGTTTAACTCCAAAAGTTGTAGGTTCTGCAGCAACTCCATGGGTTCTACCGAGACAGACAGTGTTTTTATATTTAATTACTTTATTTTTTAAACTCTTTATTAGATTTCTGGCCTCATCAATAATAAAGTCACAGGAGCGAACTACCCTTAAGGTTAAGGCAGTATCTACAACATCAGAGGAGGTAAGCCCCATATGTACAAAACGTCCTGAGGCTCCAATATTTTCAGAAAGATTTTCAACATAGGCTATAACATCATGATTTGTAATTTTTTCAATTTCTTCTATTCTATTAACCTGAAAATCTGCTTTACTCTTAATATTTTCTAAATCAGCGTCCGGAATTTTATCAAGCTTATTCCAAGCTTCACATGCTAGAATTTCAACTTCTGTATAAGCTTTGAACTTACCTTCCTCACACCATATTTTTTCAATTTCTTCTGTTTTATATCTACTTATCATTATTTCCTCCTGAAAATAAAAAAACCGGTGAATATTCACCGGTTTTATATATTTAATACCTGATGAATATCCGTAGTCGGAAAATTTACGGTTTTCCGGTAGAAACTTCCACCCCGTATCGGCGGTATTATACGTATATTCTCAACAATTTTTTTATTTTAAATTCTTTTAATGCCTACGATATTATCAGAGCATTTTTCTTTGTGCAAGTATTTATTTTGCAACAAAATTTACTAGTTTACCAGGAACATAAATTGTCTTTATAACCTTTTTTTCGCCAATATGCTTAACAATTTTATCAAGTTTTGAGGCGGATTTTTTTATTTCCTCTGCTGTAAAGCTGTGCGAAGCAAATAACTTATCCCTTAGTTTGCCATTAACCATAACAGGTATTTCAAGCTTATCCTCAACGCAGTATTCCTCTACAAATTCTGGCCATTTTTCATTAAACACAGATTCTTTATTGCCCATTTCACTCCAGAGTTCTTCTCCTAAATGAGGTGTAAATGAGGCCATCATCTTAATAAGGCTTTCAAGCGTTTCAGAAACAATAGCTTTATCTTCCTCTTTAATATTACTTTGTGAAAGTTTATTTAAATAAGGTGAAAAAGTATTGAAAAACTCCATAAAAGCGCTTACTGCAGTATTAAACTGATGACGCTGGGCTATGTCTTTTGTTGCCTTTTCAATTGTCTGATGAAGTTTTCTATAAACTTTTCTGGAACTATCCTGTAATTTATCAAAATTAACTTGTTGCCTTTCTCTGCTGTAAAAGTTCAAACCCTGAGAGAAAATATTATAAACTCTTTTTAAAAATCTGAAACAACCTTGAATCCCCTCATCAGACCATTCAATATCTTTTTCAGGCGGAGCCGCAAAAAGTATAAAAAGCCGGGTAGTATCAGCTCCGTATTTATCAATAGTATCAAGAGGATTCACAACATTTCCTCTTGATTTGCTCATTTTTGCTCCGTTTAAATTAACCATTCCCTGCGCAATAAGTTCTTTAAAAGGTTCATCCTCGTTAATAATGCCAAAATCTTTAAGAGCTTTTGCAAAAAATCTGGAATAAAGAAGATGCAAAATAGCATGTTCTATGCCACCAATGTATTTATCTACAGGAAGCCAGTAATCAACCTTATCTTTATCAATTGCAAGATTATTATTCTGCCCAGTTGGATATCTGTAATAGTACCACGACGAACAGATAAAAGTATCCATGGTGTCTGTTTCACGCTTTGCGCTCTGCCCACATTCAGGACAGGTTGCATTAACAAAATCTTTTGATGTGGCAAGAGGTGATTTTCCTTTAGCCTGAAGGTCAAGTTCATCAACAGAAGGTAACGTCACAGGAAGATTTTCTTCTTTTTCAGCAACCATACCACATTTTTGACAATATAAAACAGGAATAGGAGCACCCCAGTATCTCTGCCTTGAAATAAGCCAGTCTCGTAATCTAAAATTAACTTTTTTTCCACCAAAACCTTCATTTTCTGCTTTTAAGGCTATAGCCTCAATTCCTTCATCACTGCTCATTCCATTAAACTCCCCAGAGTTAACCATTTTACCTTTACCGCAGAAAGCTTCTGTCATGGTTTCAGCCTTAACCGATTTTTTATTATCCTGAACAACTACCTTAAGCGGAAGATTGTATTTAGCGGCAAATTCAAAATCACGCTGATCGTGGGCGGGAACCGCCATAACAGCACCTGTACCATACTCATAAATCACATAATTACCAACAAGAAGCGGAATTTTTTCTCCATTTAAAGGATTTATACAAAAGGTGTCTAGGGAAATCCCCTGTTTTTCAAAATCTTCAGCCATTCTAAGATATTCCGAAGTTTTCAACGTTTTATTAACAAATTCTTTGATTTTTTCATAATTATCTGATTTTTTTGCCAGCTTTTCAACAAGAGGGTGTTCAGGAGCTAAAACTGCATATGTAACTCCAAAAACTGTATCAGCTCTTGTGGTAAATACACTTATTTTTTCATCCTCGCCCTCAACATTGAACTCAAATTCAACTCCTGTTGATTTACCAATCCAGTTCTGCTGCATAGACTTAACTCTTTCCGGCCAGTGTGGGAGTTTATTAAGGTCTTCAAGAAGCTCTTCTGAGTAGTTGGTAATTTTAAAAAACCATTGTTCAAGGTCTTTTTTATCCACTTCATTATCACAGTACTCACAAAGACCATTTTTGACCTGTTCGTTTGCTAGTACTGTTTCGCATGTAGCACACCAGTTAACTTTAGAGTTATCTTTATAGGCAAGTCCATTTTTTAAAAACTGCAGAAAAAGCCATTGAGTCCATTTATAATAATCCGGCATACAGGTTGTAACTTCTCTATTCCAGTCATAACATAATCCAAGAGCTTTCATCTGTCTTTTCATCTGTTCTATATTAGATAATGTCCATTCGTCAGGAGCCACTTTTCTTTTTTTAGCCGCGTTTTCAGCTGGCAACCCAAAGGAATCCCAGCCCATAGGCGAAAGAACATTTTTGCCAAGCATGGTATAAAACCGGGATAAAAGATCTCCAATTGTATAAACCCTGGCATGTCCCATATGAAGGCCATCTCCAGATGGATAGGGGAATTGTGTTAAAACATACATTTTATCTTTTTCAGAGCGTTCATCTGTATAAAGAAATTTATTTTCTTCCCATAAACCCTGCCATTTTTTTTCAATTTCAGAAAAATTATAATCACTATTCATTTAAATACTCCTTTTAAATACTGTCTTCTACAATTTCAATTCACAACAGCAGTTATGAATTTACAAAAAGCCACAATAGTCAATCTTCAGGCTATCCCGAGTTTATCAAACCTTACCCTGCTTTTTCAATTAACTTATTCTGAACAGAATCGGGAGCATGACAAACATAAAATAGAATATACTGTATCGCTTTGTCATTATCTTCAATTAATAAAGTTTTTTTTGCAACTTCCTGTGCCATTTTTTCGCCTTTTTTTATTACAGCATCAACATCATCATATAAATCCTGTATATTTGAGGCAAATTCAGGATCACTTAATAAAAACTCACATGCCATTTGTTTTCTGCTTTCCATTTCCTGAGAAGAAACTTGTGAAGGTAATTCTTTTTTATCTGTATAAGAAATTTTTTCACTTTCCTTTAAAATTTCAACTTCATTATTTATAAGCTTTATATTAAAATTTAATTCTTTATGGTTTGTGAAAATTATTTTAAATTGAATTTCTGATTTTTCTTTTATATCAGAAACCCTACATAAAAAATCAAGAACAGGAAAATTCATCGGATATTTTAAAATACTATCCTCTTCTTCGTTTAAATATATTTTTTTTATCGAGGCATTCTCTCCGGTTGAAATAAAAAAGTAAAAATCAGAGTTTATAATTCTTTTATAAATTTTAACAGAAAACATAATCCCCTCCAGAATCAGACAAATATTTTTTAATTATTATAACCTGTTTTAATTTTTTGAGCAAAAATCTTATTTAAAGCTTTATATAAAAGGTTTTGCCCTTCCATATGTTTTATGTTTTTTTCGGTACGTGGTATTATATTAAACTTAATTATTAAAAATTAGGCTGAAACAGCTTAAATTAAATCAACACAACCCTGTTGTCTTTTTTGTCTTTTTAATCAAATATGCTCAAATTTGACAAAAAACATCTTTAATTTATATAATATTATGTATAAAGATGGGGGGATTTATATGAACATTAAGTATAATGCTGACGAAAACACCGATTATGTAATAATATTTCCTATAGGTTCATTTGACCTGGACGATTCAGGATTTTTTGAGTCCAAGGTTAAAGAAATATTAAAGAATACTAAACGTAAAAAAATTGTTTTCAACATGAAAGATTTAAACTATCTTAATTCAACAGCCCTTAATCAGTTTATTGGCATTTATAACGGACTATTAAAAACGGGTCATAAAATTGTCTTTTGTAACCTGACAAAACCTGTTGAAATGTTATTTAACATTACCTCGTTAAAACTGCTGGTTCCATTGCTTAAATCAGAGTGGGACGCTATTAAATCTTTGAAATAAAAGATAAGGCCATATCCATAGCTTCTCTAGGATTTTCAACTTTAATTGCCCCAAGTTCAGGAATATCCCAGCTATGAAGTGTAATAACCGGCCTATCAAGCTTTAAAGCAATACATATTTCAGAAAGAGTACCAAGACTTCCACCAACCGCAATAATAACTTCCCCGGCAGAAGCTACCTGAACATTCCTTGAATGTCCGACTCCAGTTGGAATAACAACATCAATATATTTATTAGCCTTATTTTTATCATAAACAGGCAGAATTCCAACAGTTAAACCATTTTCGCTTTTAGCACCCCTTGCAGAAGCTTCCATAACTCCACCAAGTCCACCATTAACAAGAATAAAATCATTTCTTGCAATAAGCTGACCAATTTGATAGGCAATAATTTCATTTTTTCTATCAAAATTCGCACCGCCGATTATAGAGATCTGTGTTTTTTTAATATATTTATCCATAATTTAATTATCGGTAAAAAAAAATTAAATAATATTGAAAAAAAAGTTTATATAATACCACGTACCTTTTTTATAAAGTGAGCTTATACCGTGAACTCAAAAATAAAGCCTGTCGTTTTTGTCTTTTTAATCACATGATAATAATTGGCTTGACAATTATATTTTTAACCCATATAATGAATATTGAAGAAATAAATTACGTTTTTTAACTGGAGGTTACTAAATATGAACATAGGCGAAGAACTAAGAAAAATAAGAAATAATAAAGGTTTTACAATGAAATATCTTGCGGATAACGCAGGTATTTCTCAGGCACTTGTTTCACAAATTGAAAGAAACGTAGTTGATCCATCTCTTAAAACTTTAAAAGCTGTATTAAGAGTTCTTGATACAGAACTTGCTACTTTCTTTTTATATGATACATCTACTCCTGATGTTGTATATCCTCAAAAACAGTACACAAGATTGCAAGTTAAGAATCAAGACATAGAAGTACTGAACCTGGTAGATGCTACAATAACAAAAAAATTACAACCTCTTAAAATTAATATTCCAGCTAATCAATCCTTTACTAAAGAAGATTATAAACATACCGGCGAAGAATACGGTTATGTTCTTGAAGGACACGGTGTTGTTAAACTGAAAAATAAACTTAAAGATTATCAGGTAGATAAAGGCGATTCTCTTTATATACCTTCACATCTTTTTGATAAAATCGAAAATATCGGAAAAACTGAACTGGTAATTATTTTAGTAGCGACCCCTCCAACCATGTAGTTTTATATACATAGTTGAACGCCCGTCTTTTGACGGGCGTTTTTTCTTTCTACGGGTATTTTAATCTGATATTCCCCAGATCCTTAAATTCTTCTGGGTTCTTATTTTAAAAGTTGAATTTTTTTTAACAAGTACATTTTCTGTAGATGTTCCTGCAAAAAGAAGCAACCCTCCTTTTATTCCCCTTGCTATATAACCTATACCACCAAAAAAAGGGTTTAAAACAGGTTTTGAGGCTAATTCAAAATCTTCCTGATTAAAATATATTCTATCTCCATACCAGGTATCAATAAACTTTATTTTAGCCCGTATTCTACCTGGTTTTAAAAGAGGTTTGGCTCTCGCTGTTTCTGTTATCTCAAGCTCTCCCTTTAACCCTTTGGGAAGAACCAGGTATCTTCCGTCATATACATTTTTATTTAATGTTATTTCAACTGTTTTTTCTTCATCTAATCTTGAATGAATACTTTCTGAAATTCTGAATTCAAGTTCCTGAAGTGCCGGAAGCAGACAGTTTACGTG